>NZ_JBICYR010000041.1:0-46690 GCF_043201175.1 Streptomyces sp. NPDC048337 | reverse complement strand
GAGCGAAGCGAAATCGCGAAGCGACGCGACGCAGGAGCGCCCTTGAGGGACCGGCCCGACACGGAAGGACGATGGGACAGCCGGGAAACCCCCAAGGCCTCTCTGGTTCCGCCCGGCCTGGACCCCGAACCGTCCCCCGCCCCCGACGCACCGCCGAGGGGGCGGGTGGGCAGCCCCCGCCCCGGAGCGGGGCCCGAGGGGGCGAAGGCCCGCACCCGCATGAGCCCGTACACCCGCCCCCGCCCCCACCCCTCACCCCCGCGTGAGCGAGAGCGCGTAGCGGCGGCCGAGGTGGGTGCCGCCGGGGAGGAGGAAGGTTTCCTCCAGGGTCATGCCGAGGCGTTCCGCCACCGCGATGGAGCGGGCGTTGGTGTCGTTGATCATTGACACGACCCGGGGGACCCCCGCCGCCCGGACCCGTTCCAAGGTGGCCAGGGCGGCGGCGTACGCGTAGCCCTTGCCCCATGCGGAGCGGGCCAGGCGCCAGCCGATCTCCAGCTCGCCGACCGGGCCCCACGCCTTCTCCGCCGGCCACGGCTGGGCGCCGGTGAAGCCGATCACCTCGCCTTCCTCGTCAAGCAGCGTCCACAGGCAGTAGCCGAGCTGTGCGTCGTACATGCGCTGGCGCGCGGTGAACTCCTCGTACAGTGACAGCTCGGCCGGACCGCCGAGGAATTCCATGACCTCGGGGTCGTCGAAGACGCGGTGCCAGGCGTGCGCGTCCTCGTCGGTGGGCACGCGGAGCTGTACCACGGGGAGCGGCCGGGTCGGCGAGGTGGTCATCTGAGTCCTTTCGTGGATACGTCCGGCTTTAGCCGGGGGAGGAAACGAAACTCCTGCGCAGCAGGGCAATGGGCTGGGATTCGCCGCCAGGGCGGATCACAGCGCTCTGACCCGCAGGTTTGGTCTTTACCTGTTGTCGCACTAGTTTGTAATGCGTGCTGACCACCGACGTGAAGCGGGCGTTCAAGTACCGTTTCTACCCGACTGATGCGCAGGCAGCCGAGCTGTCGCGCACGTTCGGATGTGTCCGGAAGGTCTACAATCTGGCGCTCGCCGCCCGCACCGAGGCGTGGGCTCGTCAGGAGCGTGTCAATTACAACGCCACGTCCGCGATGCTGACGGCGTGGAAGAAGACCGACGGACTGGCCTACCTCTCCAACGTGTCTTCGGTCCCGCTCCAGCAGACGCTCCGGCACTTGCAGGGGGCGTTCACCAATTTCTTCGCGAAGCAGGCCAGGTACCCGCGTTTCAAGTCGAAGCGGAAGTCCCGGGCCAGCGCGGAATACACCCGCTCGGCGTTCAAGTTCCGCGACGGCCGGCTCACCCTGGCCAAGATGGCGGAGCCGCTGGACATCGTCTGGTCCCGTCCCCTCCCCGATGGTGTGGAGCCGACCACGGTGACCGTGTCCCGCGACAGCGCGGGACGCTGGTTCGTCTCGGTGCTGTGCGACGACCCGTCCGTGAAGCCGCTCCCCGCGGCGGACGCAGCGGTGGGCATTGACGTCGGCCTGGACCACCTCCTGACTCTCTCCACCGGGGAGAAGATCGCCAATCCCCGGCATGAACGCCGTGACCGCGCCCGGCTTGCGAAGGCGCAGCGGGTCTTGGCGAAGAAGGCCAAGGGTGACGGCGCCAACCGGCGCAAGGCCCGGCAGAAGGTCGCGAAGATCCACGCCCGGATCGGCGACCGACGCCGCGACCACCTGCACAGGCTGACCACTCGGCTCGTTCGTGAAAACCAAACGATCGTGATCGAGGACCTGACCGTACGCAACATGGTCAAGAACCGGAGCCTGGCCCGCGCCATCAGCGATGCGGCATGGACACAGTTCCGGAGCCTGCTGGAGTACAAGGCTGCTTGGTGCGGGCGGGAAGTGATCGCGGTCGACCGCTTCTTCCCCTCCTCCAAGCTGTGCTCCACCTGCGGCACCCTCCAAAAGAGGCTGCCGCTGCACGTCCGTACCTGGACATGCGAGAGCTGTGGCACGACCCACGACCGGGACGCGAACGCGGCGAAGAACCTTCTGGCCGCCGGACTGGCGGTGACAGTCTGTGGAGCTGGTGTAAGACCTCAACGGAGAACTCCGGGCGGGCAGTCGGTGACGAAGCAGAAACCCCCACGGCGCGAGCCGTAGGAATCCCCCTCGTTTACGAGGGGGAGGAAGTCAACAGGGCAGCCCTTCGGTTCGCGATCTCTCTCGCTGCATAGACTGCACATGTCCGGTGCCAATGGGCACCCTTTATCGAGTTATCGAGCCTTCGGGAGATCCCGCCGTGACCGAGCCCCTCTCCGAACACTCCGCGGACGTGATCGTCGTCGGGGCCGGGCCCGCCGGCTCGACCACCGCGTACTACCTCGCCAAGGCCGGACTGGACGTCCTGCTCCTGGAGAAGACGGCCTTCCCCCGCGAGAAAGTCTGCGGCGACGGCCTGACGCCCCGCGCCACCAAGCAGCTGGTGGCGATGGGCATCGACATCTCAGAAGAGGCCGGCTGGCTCCGGAACAAGGGTCTGCGCATCATCGGCGGCGGCCAGCGGCTCCAGCTGGACTGGCCGGAACTCGCCTCCTACCCGGACTACGGACTCGTCCGCAAGCGCGACGACTTCGACGAGACCCTGGCCCGCCAGGCGCAGAAGGCCGGCGCCCGGCTCTACGAGCGCTGCAACGTGGGCGAGCCCGTACGCGACCCCCGCACCGGACACATCACCGGCGTGCAGGCGAAGCTCGGCGAGGAGAAGACCCCGGTCACCTTCCACGCCCCGCTGGTCGTCGCCGCCGACGGCAACTCCTCCCGCCTCTCCCTCGCGATGGGCCTGCACCGTCGTGAGGACCGCCCGATGGGCGTGGCCGTCCGTACGTACTTCACCTCGCCCCGCCACGACGACGACTACCTGGAGTCCTGGCTGGAGCTGTGGGACCGGCGCGGCCCGCAGGACCGGCTGCTGCCCGGCTACGGCTGGATCTTCGGCATGGGCGACGGCACGTCCAACGTCGGCCTCGGCATCCTCAACTCCTCCGCCGCCTTCAAGGAGCTGGACTGGCGCGAGGTCCTCAAGGCCTGGTGCGCGTCCATGCCGGAGGACTGGGGCTACACCCCCGAGAACATGACGCAGCCGATCCGCGGCGCGGCCCTGCCGATGGCCTTCAACCGGCAGCCGCACTACACCAAGGGCCTGCTGCTCGTCGGTGACGCGGGCGGCCTGGTCAACCCGTTCAACGGCGAGGGCATCGCCTACGCCATGGAGTCGGGGCAGATCGCGGCCGACGTCATCGTGCAGGCGCACGCCCGGGCCACCCCGGCCCAGCGCGAACTGGCCCTGCACAACTACCCGAAGGTGCTGAAGGAGACCTACGGCGGCTACTACACCCTCGGCCGCGCCTTCGTGAAGCTGATCGGCAACCCGAGGGTCATGAAGATCGCCACGCAGCGCGGCCTGACGCACCCGGTGCTGATGCGCTTCACGCTGAAGATGCTGGCCAACCTGACCGACCCGACGGGCGGCGACGCGATGGACCGCATCATCAACGGCCTGTCGAAGGTGGCTCCGAAGGCCTGATCAGGGTTGTTCCGTGGGCCGGACCGGGTTTTCCCCCGGCCGGCCCGCTTCGGCGTCCGGGCCGTGGACCGTACGGACGCACCGGGCCATCAGCACCAGCCCGCACATCAGCAGCACCGCCGAGGCCGTCCAGCCGAAGCCCAGCGTGAGCGGGTGGCCCGGCTTCTGCCAGGGGCGGGCGGTGGTCAGCAGCCAGCCGCCGAACGCGAGGAGGCAGAGCCCGAGCGCGGCCGGAACGGCGGTCGAGCCGCCGGTGCCGTGGTACTCGTACGGCTTGGTGCTCACGGACCACCACCTCCAGGGTCGGGCTGCGGTCTGAGGGTCAGGCGCGCAGCCGCTATCTTCGCAGGGCCTCGGCCGGTTCGATACGGGCTGCCCGCCAGGCGGGATAGAGCCCGGCGAGCAGTCCGGTGACCAGCCCGGTGAGCGGGGCGGCGGCGACGGTGGCCGGGTGGATCACCGGGGTCCAGTCGCGGGCGAGGGAGACGGCGACCACGGTCAGCTCGCCCAGGGACGTGCCGACCAGCCCGCCGAGCGCGCCCAGGGTCGCGGACTCGGTGAGGAACTGGGCGGAGATGTGTCGGCCCCGTGCGCCGAGGGCCCGGCGCAGACCGATCTCGGCGGTCCGCTCCAGCACCGCGACCAGGGTGGTGTTCGCGATCCCGACGGCGCCGATGACCAGGCAGATCCCGGCGAGCAGCAGGAAGAGCGCGCTCAGGTCGGAGGTCACGCCGGAGCGCAGCATCCGCGGGTCGGGCGGCGGTACGGCCTTCAGGTACTCGGGATGGTCGGGGCGCAGTGCGAGCGGGGCGAGGTCGGCGACCTGGCGGGCGGCGCCGAGTTCGGTGGCGATCAGCATGCTCGCGGAGGTCGGCGCGGGCGGCCCCCACAACTCCTCCGCGGTGGCCCGGGGCACGAGCACCGACAGCAGGTTCTCCGGCTTGCGCTCGACGTCCGCGAGGATCCCGGCGACGGTGAAGGGCTCCTGGCCGATGTAGAGGGCGGGCCGGGTGGCGAGGGTGGTGATGCCGAGCCGTTGGGCGAGCCCGTCGCCGATGACGACCACGCGCTGTCTGCTCTGCTCGGCGAAATCGTCGTAGAGCCGCCCCTCCTGGAGGGTGGGGACGAGCGCGGCGACGGCACCGGGGGAGGCGGCGACGACGCTGATGCCGGTGGCGGCGTTGCCGCCGCCGGAGGGGAGGGCGCCGACGGTGGTCGTCGAGTCGAGCCGTACGGTCCACATGACGCCGGCACTGCGGATGCCCGCGACGGCGCGCAGCCGCTGTTCGGCGTCGGCCGGGAAGCCGGGGCCGGCGAACTCGTCCTGCCGCGTGGCGATGTCCTCGACGGTCACCTCGGTGGCGGTCAGGACGTTGAACCGGCTGTCGATCTGCGAGGAGATGGTGGCGGTCAGGCCGAGGACGGCCACGAAACTGCCGACGCCGAGCACCGTCCCGAGCGCGGTGAGCACGGCCCGCCCGGGGCGGCGGAGCATGCCGGCGACGGCCTCGGCGAGGGCGTCGCGTACGGACAGCCGGGTCGGCCGGACGGTGCTCACGTACGCAGCCGCCCGTCGCGGATGGTGACGGTACGGGCGCCGCGCCGGGCGACCTCGGGGTCGTGGGTGATGACGAGGACGGTCATCCCGGAGCCGTGCAGTTCGTCCAGCAGCCCCAGCACGGAGGCGGCATTGGCGGAGTCGAGGTTGCCGGTGGGCTCGTCGCACAGCAGGAGCGAGGGCCGTCCGACGAGGGCGCGGGCGATGGCCACGCGCTGGCGTTCGCCGCCGGACAGCCGCCCGGGAACGGCGCCGGCGCGGTGCCCGAGCCCGACCTGGTCGAGTGCCTCGCGGGCCCGTACGAGGCGCTGCGCGCGCGGTGTTCCGGTGTAGAGCATGGCGAGGGTGACGTTCTCCAGGGCGGACCGGTGGGGGAGCAGGTGGAAGGACTGGAAGACGAACCCGATGCGGCGGCCGCGCAGGGCGGTGCGCTCGCGGTCGGGGAGCGCGGCGGTGTCGATCCCGTCGAGGAGGTACCGGCCGCTGGTGGGGGAGTCGAGCAGCCCGGCGACGTTGAGGAAGGTGGACTTCCCGGAGCCGGAGGGGCCGACGACCGTGATGAACTCGCCGCGGCGGACGGTGAGTTCGCAGGGGTGGAGGGCTTCGACGGGGGGCGGGCCGGGGTAGGTGAGGCCGACGCCGCGGAACTCGATGACGGGGGCGTCGGGCTCCGGCTCCTCTTCCGCCCGGGGGCGGCGCGGGCGGGGGAACCTCACTTGGCGGTTCCCTTGCCCGGTCCCTTGCCCGGTCCCTTGTCCTTGGCCTCGTCCGTGGTCTTGTCCGTCCCCTTGTCCGGTCTCTTCGGGGCGGTGCCGATGACGACGCGCGCGCCGGGGGCGAGCTCGCCGCCCCTGAGGGGGACCACGGCCACGTAGCCGTCGCCGCTGGTGCCGGTCCGGACGGGGATGCGCCGCTGCGTGCCGTCGGCGGAGACGGCCGTGACGAGGGTCTGGCCGTCGGGGCTGGCGGAGACCGCGGTGACCGGGACCACGAGGGCCTCGCCGTCGGTGGCGGCGGACTCGATGGTCAGCCGTACGTCCTGCCCGGCGAAGGCGGCGGGCAGCGGCTGGTCGGGGTGGACCACCATCCGGTAGCCGAGGTCGGCGCCGCCGCCCTTGCCCTGGGAGCTCTCGCCCTGGCCGCTCTGCCCGCCCTGCTGTCCGTTCTGCTGCCCCGACGACTGGCCGGTGGACCGCTCGGTGGCGACCAGCGCCACCTTGCCGCGGGCGTCGGTGCCCGCGACCTCGGAGGAGACCACCACGGACATGCCCGCGCGCAGCAGCTGCTTCTTGTCCTCCTTGAGGTAGGCCTCGACGACGAGCTCACCCGCCGACAGCGTGAGCACCGACCCGGACACGGGGCCGCCGACGCGGCCGCCGACGGCGCTGACCCGGGCGGGAAAGGCGCCGAGGAACACGGTCTCGGAGGCGGGGAGCATCGGCCCGTCGGCGGTCTCCGCCGCCGTCAGCTTGGCCCGGGCGTCGTCGAGCGCCTGGCGGGCGCGCGTGAGGGACCGCCCGGAATCACCGGCACCGCCGGCACTCCCTCCGGCCGACTTCCCGCCGGCACCGCCGTCGGCGGCAGCGGCGCCGGGCTTGCCCCCGCTCGCGGTGCTGCCGGGCGAAGCGGTGGCCCCGGCTCCGGCCGCGGCCGCAGTACCGCCGGCCGTCCCGGCCGTCGTGGCCTGGCCGCCGCCGTGGGAGTTCTGGGCGTCGGCGGTGGCGTCCTCCAGGGCCCACTCGGCCGACCGTACGGCCTCCCGCGCGGCCTTCAGCGCCTCGCCGCCGTCCGCCACGGCGGGCAGCGGGTCGTACCCGATGGCGCGGTAGCGGGCGGCGAGCGCGGCCTTGGTGCCCGGGCCGAAGAAGCCGCTGCGGTCGGATCCGGTGCCGTGCCCGAGCTCCCGCAGCGCCTGCTGCAACTGCGCCACGTCGTCGCCGGTGGCGCCCGGCTTGAGGTCGCGGTAGACGGGCAGGGTCCCCTTGAGGGTGAACACGGGCCGCCCGGACACCTCGGCCAGCAGCTGCCCGGCGGCGACCGCGTCCCCCGCCTTGAGCGGCAGCTTGGTCACGACGGGCGTGCCCGCGCCTTCGCCGCCGCGGGGCTGCGGGGCCACGTCGACGCTCTGGTCGGCGACCACGGTCCCCCGCATCACCACCTTCTGCGCGAGCACCCGCCGCTCGACCTCGGCGGTCAGCGGCCCCTGCGCGGGCGGCCCGGTCTCGGCGGCCACCTGCGCGGGCGACTTCACCACGGCGGTGGCCAACAACCCCCCGACGGCCATGAGCACGGCCCCACCAACCACCCCGATCACAACCCGCCGGCCCCGCCTGAGCCCGCCCGATTCCGGCACGGCCTTCTGGTCGTCGGCGCCGTCCTGCTCGCCGCCGGTCACGTCCACCACGACGTCCTGCAGTTCACTCATCCGCCGAGGACCGCGTTGTCGGAGCCCCGGCTGGTCCTGCACTTCCTCATCGCGTCCATGTGCTTCGTCCTGAGTTCGACCGCCTGCTCAGGGGTGATGGCCTGCTCGTCGATGTTCCCCGTCACCAGGTCGGGGTCCGGGTACCAGGGGACACCCTGCCCACGCAGGCACTTGGACTCCGCACGGGCGGCGGCCAGCCTCTTCGGGTCGGCCGGCGGGGCGGAGGGCGCCGGCGGGACCTTGTCCTTGCACGCCTCCTGGGCCGCGGGGAGCTTCTCCTTCGCGGACGGATCGTCCTTGTCCACGCGGGGCGCACCGTAGTCGGTGTGGGTGAGCTTCACCCCGTTGTCCTTGAGGCAGTCGTAGTAGGCGATCTCCGCCGCGGTGGGCGGGGGGCTGTCACTGGCCTTGGGTTCCTCGTTACCGCCGCCGCACGAGATCAGCGAAAGGCAGCAGATGAGCAGCAGCGGTGCGAAATGGCGTGCGTGCACGACGAATTCCCTTGGGGCGATAGAAGCGGAAAATGCGCGACCGGCGCGGGGGTTGCGGACGGGCGGCGCCGCGGAGGGAGGATGGCGCGCACACGCGAATCGTGATCCTAAGGAGCGCTGCCCCATCCGAACAACCCCTGTCTCACGCTGCGTTGGGGCCGGATCCAGGGCCGGAGCCGGATCCCGGGCCGGGGCTATCTCGCGACCTTGCACTTCCTCAGCGCGTCCGTGTGGTCCCGCTTGAGGCTGGACCGTTGCTCCGGGGTCATTCCGGCATCGGTGAAATCGCCGGTGACCGGGTCGGGGTCCGGGTACCAGGTGACACCCTCGGCCCGCATGCAGTCGGTCTTCCGCTGCCCTGCCGCGATCACCTCAGGGGCGGCCTGCGAGGGGGAGGGCGGCGGAGGCATCTTGTCGGCACAGGCGTCCTCGGCCGCCTTGATTTGCTCGAACGGCTGAGACTTGTCCACGCGCGGCGCTCCGCCATCCTTGTGCTCGATCTTCAGGCCCCGGTCTTTGAGGCAGTCGTAGTAGGCGATTTCCTCCGCGGTGGGCGACGGGCTATCGCTGGCTTTTGGCTTGTTCTCGCCCCCTCCGCACCCGGTCAGGGAGACGCATATGAGGAGTAGAGGGGCCAGATAGTGCGCGCGCACGACAGTATTTCCTTGCGTCGGTAAAAGTGTGGCGGGACGCCCACGATGGAGTGCTGAGTCAGGGCGTCGGGCGATATTAGGTAGGCACAGTCGTGTTCCACAAGTCAACTGGTTGCCTTGGCATATGGCTGTCCATCAGGTGAGAAGTTGTTTGCCTGCATGCGCCTTGGGCTGTTGAATCCATGCCGGGCTGAACAGCCAGACCATCAAGTGCTGTTTGCCTGAGGTTTTTTCAATGAGACGACTCAAGGGGTAAATCATGAACAAGGCATTCCGCATGCTGGTGACCGGCTGCGCCGCCACGGTTTCGGCTGGCGTGCTTCTCCTGGCCGGCGCGGGACCTTCGGCGGCGTACGGCAAGGACGGGATCCTGGAAAACCAGGAGTTCGGCCTTTTCTACAACTCGGGCGGGGCGGGTTGTGTCTTCGACCTATACGGCGAGGACCTGAACTTCAACGACAACCATTTCAAGAGCGGATGCAACGGCGCCGGGCAGTCCGTGGACAACAACACCGCTTCCTACAAGAACTGGGACGTGTACGCCTGGAAGGTGGCCACCGACCCGAACATCGACGGCAACGTCGGCGAGATTCCGTCGAACTACGAGGGCAACGCCTCGTACAAGTTCAAGAACGAGATCAGCTCGTCCACGTACACCCTCCACCCCTGATCCGGATGGAGGGCCTTTCTGCCATGCGCGCCGCGTGGTACCGCCGGTTCGCCGCCGCTCCGGCGACCGTGCTGGTGGCCGTACTCGTTGCCGGATGCTCGGACTCCGGCGGCGAAGGCGGCAGGGGAGAGCCGGCACTCGGCCCCGTTGCCGTCAACCCGGCCACCGTCTCCATCTCGCTGCCCATGGACGCGTACACGGATTCCGAGGCAGAGGCCATCCGGATGGGCCGGGTCCAGGAGAGCCTGGTATCCCAGTGCATGGCCCGATACGGGTTCACGTACGAGGGGGTGTCCAGCTCCGAGTCCGCCGCAGGCGGGGTGTCGGCAGACCGGCATGCCTACCTCTTCGGGCTCGCCGATCCGGCGTACGCGGAGGCCCACGGGTATGACAAGACCGCGGGTCAGGGGCGGCCGGCCAAGCCGCAGGCTCCGAAGCTGAGCGGCGGCGCGTACACGGTCATGCATGGCGAACAGCCGGGAAAGGAGCGCGCCCCCGACGCGCTCAACGAGGAGGATGCCGCCAAGCTGGACAGTGGCATCGAGGTCGGCGGGCAGAAGGTGCCTGCCGGGGGCTGCGGGCGGGAGGGCTACCGCAAGCTGTACGCGCCGACCAAGGACAGCGTGGACCTGCTCTTCTCGTTCGGTCTGGCAGGGGAGGCGCACGACCGCTCCAAAGCGGACTCGCGCGTCGTCGAAGCCCTCCACCGATGGTCCGCCTGCATGGATAAGTCTGGCTATAGCGGGATCAAAAGCCCGTACGAGGTGATCGAGAAGCTGGGCCTGGAGAGCGACTTGGGCGGCCCCAAGGCCGTCACCGCCGCCAAGGCCGATGTCGCGTGCAAGCGCGAGGTGAACCTCGTCGGGATCTGGGCCGCCGTCGAGAAGGCGTACCAGGAGCGGCTCGTGGAGGAGCATGCCGAGACGCTCGCGCTGTACAAGAAGCAGCGCGAGGCCCGCTTCAGGCTGGCGGCGAGCCTGTCCTGAGCGCTTGGCGAGCGCTCGGCCTGAGCCCGGCCCGATGGCCTCGCGTAGGGCCGAGACAGCCCGAAGGGCCGGTACTCCGCCCCCGAGCGGGGGAGTACCGGCCCTTCGTGGCGCCCGTGGCGGCCGCGGGTGGCTCAGAGGACGCGGACGGCGCCCGTCGGCTTGTCGTAGCTCAGCGAGCGCTCGACGATGCCGGTGCTGGGGTTCTGCGCGCCGACGAACTTGCCGCCGCCGACGTAGATCGCGACGTGGTACGCGGAGCCGCGGGAGCCCCAGTACAGGATGTCGCCGGGCTGCAGGGCGCTCAGGGAGACCGAGGTGCCGGAGGAGGACTGCGCCTGGGACATGCGCGGCAGGGAGATGCCGGCCTGGCGGTAGGCGGCCTGGACGAGGCCGGAGCAGTCGAACGAGGACGGGCCGGTGCCGCCCATGACGTACGCCTTGCCGACCTGCGCGCGGGCGAAGTTCACGATGGCCGCGGCGGAGCCGGTGGCCGGGGCCGCCACGGAGGCGCCGGAGCCGTCGCTGGAGGTCGCGCCGGAGGACTGCGTCGACAGGGAGGCGCGGGCGCTGGAGCGGTTGGCGCGGTCGGCCTCGGCCTTGCGGGCGGCCTCCTCCTGCGCCTTCTTCTCGGCGTCGGCCTTCGCCTGGGCGTCTTCCTTCGCCTTCTTCGCCTCGGCGGCGGCGCCGGTACGGGCGCTCTCCTCCTGGGCGGTCAGTTCGCCCTCGACGGCGGCCGCGCGGGTGTTCTCGGCGGCGGTGGTGACGGCGGAGGAGACCTCGGCGGCCAGGTCCAGCTTGAGGACCGGCATCTCGAGCGTCGTCTCGGCCACGGGCTCGGCGGACGGGGACGCGCTCGCGGTGCCGGCCATGGCCAGGGTGCTGAGGACGCCACCGGCAACTCCGGCGCGGACCGCGAGCTTCGAGGCGCTGCGGCGGGGCTTCCGGTGGCTGGGTATGTGAGCGGTATGGGACATGAGGACAACCGCTATCAGGGGGTCCGGGGTCCCTTCAAGAAACGTGGTCTGCGCCACAGTTGTGCGCGAAGGGAACGAACCGGGCGCGCCGCGCTTCTTATTGACGCCGTAACGGGCGAAACGGACACGCCGTCACAAGGCTGTGATCATGGGGTTTCCGCAATAAGTCCGAATTGATCCTCCGCCTACCATCCCTCCGCACAGATGGCCAAGCCCTCTTTCGTCGCGGTGAATCGGGAGTGGCGCAGGTCACAGGAGAGTCACGCTGTGCGGGTGCTGTGGCCCGGTCGTGATCTCGCCGTGAACTGACCGTCGGGATTCGTGAACGGATGCACACGGGTGGCGGCCCCTCCGTCCCCTCTTCTGCCCCGCGTCCACCTCCGTACGCACCCCCTCCCCCGACCGGGCGACGCCGGTCCCTTTATCATTTCCGCACCCGTGTCGCCAATTTGCCTGCAAGGGCCACGATTTGATAGGGCGGCACCCCTCCTACCTGGGGTAACGAGGTCGGATGTCACCTTTGGTGATCATGTGGATGCTTCACGTACGAAGATCACCACTCATCGGACTTCATGATCGTTCGTCAGGTGGTGGAGATCACAAACTCGTTGTTGTAACCCGTGTCGCAGATCACAGAGCGGCGGGCATAAGATGCGCAGCAGTCCGGCTTGTGAACTGCCTCACATGCGCCGGCGGCGGTCCAACGGTCAAGGACGACTGGAAGGAGCGAGGAGCGTGAATGCGTACGCGCCCATCCTCGTGCTCGGCGCCCTCGGCGCAGGGTTTGCGATCTTCTCCGTGGTCATGGCCACGCTGATCGGTCCAAAACGGTACAACCGGGCGAAGCTTGAGGCGTACGAGTGCGGCATCGAGCCCACTCCGGTCCCGGCCGGCGGCGGCCGCTTCCCCATCAAGTACTACCTGACGGCGATGCTCTTCATCGTCTTCGACATCGAGGTTGTCTTCCTCTACCCCTGGGCCGTCACCTTCGACTCCCTGGGGATCTTCGGGCTCGTCGAGATGCTGCTCTTCGTGCTCACCGTCTTCGTCGCCTACGCCTACGTGTGGCGCCGCGGCGGCCTGGAATGGGACTGAGGGGCTGAATTTTCCATGGGACTGGAAGAGAAGCTGCCGAGCGGCTTTCTGCTGACGACCGTCGAACAGGCCGCGGGCTGGGTGCGCAAGTCATCCGTCTTCCCCGCGACCTTCGGCCTCGCCTGCTGTGCCATCGAGATGATGACGACCGGAGCGGGCCGCTACGACCTGGCCCGCTTCGGCATGGAGGTCTTCCGCGGTTCCCCGCGCCAGGCCGACCTGATGATCGTGGCGGGGCGGGTCAGCCAGAAGATGGCGCCGGTGCTGCGGCAGGTGTACGACCAGATGCCCGCTCCCAAATGGGTCATCTCCATGGGGGTTTGTGCATCTTCAGGCGGAATGTTCAATAACTACGCGATTGTCCAGGGCGTCGACCACATCGTCCCGGTGGACATCTACCTCCCCGGCTGCCCGCCCCGCCCCGAGATGCTGATGGACGCGATCCTCAAGCTCCACCAGAAGATCCAGGGCGGAAAGCTCGGCGTGAACCGGGAAGAGGCGGCCCGTGAGGCGGAGGAGGCGGCCCTCAAGGCCCTCCCCATCATCGAGATGAAGGGGCTGCTCCGGTGAGCGAGACCCGTGAACCCAACCCCGACAAGGAACTCAGCCGCCAGAACCTGCCCGGCCAGCGGGGGGACCACGGCGAGGAGGTCCGCGTCCAGCGCGGCATGTTCGGCGCCCGAAACGGCGGCGACACCTCCGGCTACGGCGGCCTCGTGCGCTCCGTACGCCTGCCCGGGGCGGCCGTCCGCCCGTACGGCTCCTACTTCGACGAGGTCGTCGACGAGCTCGAAGGCGCCCTGGAGGAGCAGGACCTGGTCCCGGAGAACGTGATCGAGAAGGTCGTCGTCGACCGGGCGGAGCTGACCCTCCACATCGCCCGCGAGCACCTCGTCCGCGTCGCCTCCACCCTGCGCGACGACCCGGCCCTGCGCTTCGAGCTCTGCACCGGCGTCAGCGGGGTCCACTTCCCCCAGGACAAGGGCCGCGAGCTGCACGCCGTCTACCACCTGCGCTCGCTCACCCACGGCCGGATCGTGCGGCTGGAGGTGTCCGTCCCGGACCGCGACCCGCACGTCCCCTCGCTCGTCCCCGTCTACCCGACCAACGACTGGCACGAGCGCGAGACGTACGACTTCTTCGGCCTGGTCTTCGACGGGCACCCGGCCCTCACCCGGATCATGATGCCGGACGACTGGCAGGGCTTCCCGCAGCGCAAGGACTACCCGCTCGGCGGCATCGCCGTCGAGTACAAGGGCGCCCAGATCCCGGCTCCCGACCAGCGGAGGTCGTACAGCTGATGTCAACGTCAAACCACGCCTCCTCCCGGGAGACCACCGAAGGCCTCGTCTACACCGTCACCGGCGGCGACTGGGACGAGATCGTCCAGTCCGCGGCCAAGGCGGACGACGAGCGGATCGTCGTCAACATGGGTCCGCAGCACCCCTCCACCCACGGAGTGCTCCGCCTGATCCTGGAGATCGACGGCGAGACGGTCACCGAGGCCCGCTGCGGCATCGGCTACCTCCACACCGGCATCGAGAAGAACCTCGAATACCGGAACTGGACGCAGGGCACCACCTTCGTCACGCGCATGGACTACCTGACGCCGTTCTTCAACGAGACGGCGTACTGCCTCGGCGTCGAGAAGCTCCTCGGCATCACCGACCAGATCCCGGACCGCGCCACCGTCATCCGCGTCCTGCTGATGGAGCTCAACCGGCTCTCCTCCCACCTGGTGTGCATCGCCACCGGCGGCATGGAGCTGGGCGCGACCACGATCATGATCTACGGCTTCCGCGACCGCGAGCTGATCCTCGACATCTTCGAGCTGATCACCGGCCTGCGCATGAACCACGCGTTCGTCCGCCCCGGCGGCCTCGCGCAGGACCTGCCCCCGGGCGCCGTGGACCAGCTGCGCGACTTCGTGAAGACCATGAAGAAGAACCTGCCGGAGTACGACAAGCTCGCCACCGGCAACCCCATCTTCAAGGCCCGCATGCAGGACGTCGGCTACCTCGACCTCACCGGCTGCATGGCGCTCGGCGCCACCGGCCCGATCCTGCGCTCCGCCGGCCTGCCGCACGACCTGCGCAAGTCGGACCCGTACTGCGGCTACGAGACCTACGAGTTCGACGTGCCGACCACCGAGACCTGCGACTCCTACGGGCGGTTCCTGATCCGCCTGGAGGAGATGCGCCAGTCGCTGCGGATCGTCGAGCAGTGCCTGGAGCGGCTGGAGCCGGGCCCGGTGATGGTCGCCGACAAGAAGATCGCCTGGCCGGCGCAGCTGGCGATGGGCCCGGACGGCCTCGGCAACTCGCTCGACCACATCCGGAACATCATGGGCACCTCCATGGAGGCCCTCATCCACCACTTCAAGCTGGTGACCGAGGGCTTCCGGGTACCGGCCGGGCAGGCGTACGCGGCGGTCGAGTCGCCCAAGGGCGAGCTCGGCGTCCACGTCGTCTCCGACGGCGGCACCCGCCCCTACCGGGTCCACTTCCGCGACCCGTCCTTCACCAACCTGCAGGCCATGGCCGCGATGTGCGAGGGCGGCCAGGTCGCCGACGTCATCGTCGCCGTCGCCTCCATCGACCCCGTGATGGGAGGCGTCGACCGATGACCGACATCTCATTGGGCATGCCGCAGCTTCCCGCCCCCGACTTCCCGGCCGACGTACGCGAGCGGCTCGAAGCGGACGCGAAGCAGGTCATCGCCCGCTACCCCGACAGCCGCTCCGCGCTGCTGCCGCTGCTGCACCTGTGCCAGTCGGAGGAGGGCTACGTCTCGCGCACCGGCATCCGCTTCTGCGCCGAGGTGCTAGGCCTGACCACCGCCGAGGTCACGGCGGTGGCGACCTTCTACACGATGTACCGGCGCAAGCCCTCCGGGGACTACCAGGTCGGCGTCTGTACGAACACCCTGTGCGCGGTCATGGGCGGCGACGCCATCTTCGAGGAGCTCAAGGAGCACCTCGGGGTCGGGAACAACGAGACCACCCCCGACGGCAAGGTCACCCTCGAACACATCGAGTGCAACGCGGCCTGCGACTTCGCCCCCGTGGTGATGGTCAACTGGGAGTTCTTCGACAACCAGACCCCCGAGTCCGCCAAGGCCATGGTCGACGACCTGCTGGCGGGCCGCGAGGTCGCGCCGACCCGGGGCGCGCCGCTGTGCACCTACAAGGAGACCGCCCGGATCCTGGCCGGTTTCCCCGACGAGCGCGAGGGCGCGGTCGAGGCCACCGGCGGCGCCGGCCCCGCCTCGCTGATCGGACTGCGCATCGCCCGCGGCGAGTCCCCGCACACCCCGATCGTGCACCCGCGCGGTGAGGCCACCACCGAGGGAGGGGAGTGATGTCCGTGTCGACCGAACTGAGCAAGAACGGCACCAGCCCGGAGAAGCTCCTCGCACCCGTCCTGTCGGCGTTCTGGGACGAGCCCGAGTCGTGGACGCTGGAGACCTACCGGCGCCACGAGGGCTACGAGGGCCTGCGCAAGGCCCTCGCGATGACCCCGGACGACCTCATCGCCTACGTGAAGGACTCGGGGCTGCGCGGACGCGGCGGCGCGGGCTTCCCCACCGGAATGAAGTGGCAGTTCATCCCGCAGGGCGACGGAAAGCCGCACTACCTCGTCGTGAACGCGGACGAGTCCGAACCGGGAACCTGCAAGGACATCCCCCTCCTCTTCGCCAACCCGCACTCCCTCATCGAGGGAATGATCATCGCCTGCTACGCGATCCGCTCGCAGCACGCCTTCATCTACCTGCGCGGCGAGGTCGTACCGGTCCTGCGGCGCCTGCACCTGGCGGTCCGTGAGGCGTACGAGGCCGGATACCTCGGCAAGGACATCCTGGGGAGCGGCCTCGACCTCGACATCACGGTGCACGCGGGAGCGGGCGCGTACATCTGCGGCGAGGAGACGGCACTGCTCGACTCCCTCGAAGGCCGGCGCGGTCAGCCCCGGCTGCGTCCCCCCTTCCCTGCCGTCGAGGGGCTCTACGCGTGCCCCACTGTCGTGAACAACGTCGAGTCCATCGCCTCGGTTCCCGCGATCCTGAACAAGGGCAAGGACTGGTTCAAGTCGATGGGGACCGAGAAGTCCCCCGGCTTCACGCTGTATTCGCTCTCCGGGCACGTCGCCGCACCCGGCCAGTACGAGGCCCCGCTCGGCATCACCCTGCGCCAGCTCCTCGACATGAGCGGCGGGATGCGCCCCGGGCACCGGCTGAAGTTCTGGACCCCGGGCGGCTCCTCCACCCCGATGTTCACCGACGAGCACCTGGACGTCCCGCTCGACTACGAGGGCGTGGGCGCCGCCGGCTCGATGCTCGGCACCAAGGCCCTCCAGTGCTTCGACGAGACCACCTGCGTGGTGCGCGCCGTGACCCGGTGGACCGAGTTCTACGCCCACGAGTCCTGCGGCAAGTGCACGCCCTGCCGCGAAGGCACGTACTGGCTGGTCCAGTTGCTCCGCGACATCGAGGCCGGCAAGGGCGTCATGTCCGATCTCGACAAGCTGAACGACATCGCCGACAACATCAACGGCAAGTCCTTCTGCGCGCTCGGCGACGGCGCGGCCAGCCCGATCTTCTCCTCGCTCAAGTACTTCCGCGAGGAGTACGAGCAGCACATCACCGGGAAGGGCTGCCCCTTCGACCCCAAGAAGTCGACCCTCTGGGCTGACACGGAGGTGACCGCATGACCGTCGCCACGAACGCTCCCGCCGGTGGCGGCGAAGCGGCCGTACCGCCGGAAGATCTGGTGTCCCTGACCATCGACGGCATCGAGCTGTCGGTCCCCAAGGGCACCCTCGTCATCCGGGCCGCCGAGCAGCTCGGCATCGAGATCCCCCGGTTCTGCGACCACCCCCTCCTCCCGCCGGCCGGCGCCTGCCGCCAGTGCATCGTCGAGGTCGAGGGCCAGCGCAAGCCGATGGCCTCCTGCACGATCACCTGCACCGACGGCATGGTCGTCAAGACGCAGCTGACCTCCGAGGCCGCCGACAAGGCCCAGCGCGGGGTGATGGAGCTGCTGCTCATCAACCACCCGCTGGACTGCCCGGTCTGCGACAAGGGCGGCGAGTGCCCGCTGCAGAACCAGGCGATGTCGCACGGCAACGCCGAATCGCGTTTCGAGGGCAAGAAGCGCACCTACGAGAAGCCGGTCCCGATCTCCACCCAGGTGCTCCTGGACCGCGAGCGGTGCGTGCTGTGCGCGCGCTGCACCCGCTTCTCCAACGAGATCGCCGGCGACCCGATGATCGAACTGCTGGAGCGCGGCGCGCTCCAGCAGGTGGGCACGGGCGAGGGCGACCCCTTCGAGTCGTACTTCTCCGGCAACACCATCCAGATCTGCCCCGTCGGCGCGCTGACCTCGGCCGCCTACCGGTTCCGCTCCCGCCCCTTCGACCTCGTCTCCTCCCCGAGCGTGTGCGAGCACTGCGCGGGCGGCTGCGCGACCCGGACCGACCACCGCCGCGGCAAGGTGCTGCGCCGGCTGGCCGCCGAGGACCCGGAGGTCAACGAGGAGTGGGTCTGCGACAAGGGCCGCTTCGGCTTCCGCTACGCCCAGCAGCGCGACCGCCTGGACACCCCGCTGGTCCGCAACGCCGCCGGGGTGCTGGAGCCCGCGAGCTGGCCGGAGGCCCTGGAGGCCGCCGCGAACGGGCTGGCCGCCGCGCGGGGCCGGGCCGGCGTCCTGACCGGCGGCCGGCTCACCGTCGAGGACGCGTACGCGTACGCCAAGTTCGCCCGGGTGGTGCTCGACACCAACGACATCGACTTCCGGGCCCGCGTGCACAGCGCGGAGGAGACCGAGTTCCTGGCCGCCACCGTGGCCGGCACCGGCAAGGACCTCGACGGGAGCGGGGTCACGTACACCTCGCTGGAGGCGGCGCCCGCGGTGCTGCTGGCGGGCATCGAGGCCGAGGAGGAGGCCCCCGGGGTCTTCCTGCGGCTGCGCAAGGCCCACCGCAAGCACAAGCAGCGGACCTTCGCCCTCGCCCCCTTCGCCACCCGCGGCCTGGAGAAGGCGGGCGGCACCCTGCTGGCAGCCGCCCCCGGCACCGAGCCCGAGTGGCTGGACGCACTGGGCTCCCGTACCGGCCTGGAGGCGGGCGGAGCCGTCGCCGCCGAGGCGCTGCGCGAGAAGGGCGCGGTCATCGTCGTCGGGGAGCGGCTCGCCGCGGTGCCCGGCGCGCTGACCGCCGCCGTACGGCTGGCCGGTGCGACCGGGGCCACGCTGGTGTGGATCCCGCGCCGGGCCGGGGAGCGGGCCGCCGTCGAGGCGGGCGCGCTGCCGTCCCTGCTGCCCGGCGGCCGCCCGGCCACCGACCCGCGGGCCCGCGACGAGGTCGCGACCGCCTGGGGCCTGGACGAACTGCCGCACCGCTACGGCCGCGACACCGGCCAGATCGTCGAGGCCGCCGCCACCGGCGAACTGTCCGCCCTGCTGGTCGCGGGCGTCGAGGTCACCGACCTGCCTGACCCGGCGCGCGCCCGGGCCGCCCTCCAGGAGGCCTTCGTGGTCTCCCTGGAACTGCGGCCGAGCGAGGTCACCGCCCACGCCGACGTGGTCTTCCCGGTCGCCGCCGTCGCCGAGAAGGCGGGCGCGTTCATCAACTGGGAGGGCAGGGTCCGGCCGTTCGAGGCCGCGCTCAAGCCCGACCAGATGACCCGCCGGCTCGCCCCGGCCGACGCCCGCGTGCTGCACATGCTGGCCGACGCGGCCGACCGGCCGATCGCGCTGCCCGACGTACACGCCGTACGCCGGGAGCTGGAGCGGCTCGGCCCCTGGGAGGGCGCGCTCGCGACCGAGCAGTCCACCGACCCGGTGCCGGCGCCCCGGCCGGGCTCAGGTGAGGCGGTCCTCGCGGGCCACCGGCTCCTCCTCGACCTGGGCCGCCTCCAGGAGGGCGACGAGGCCCTGGCCGGGACCCGGCACGAGGCCAGTGCCCGCCTCTCGGCCGCCACGGCCGCCGAGACGGGCGTCAAGAACGGGGACGTCCTCGCGGTCACCGGCCCGGCCGGCTCCGTGGAACTCCCGCTCCGGATCACCGAGATGCCCGACCGCGTGGTCTGGCTCCCGCTGAACTCCACCGGCTCCGGCGTCCTCGCCGACACCGGCGCCCGACCCGGCACCCTCGTCCGGATCGGCCCGGCCGGGGTCGGCCCGGCGGCCGACGAGGACACGGAGGTGCGGCCGTGACCGCCACCGCCCTGCCGCAACCCGCGCCACTGACCCACGTCCTTCGGCCGGGCGAAGCTCCGGCCCCCGCACGGGAGGTGCGAGCGTGACGAACCACCTCGCCCAGTTCGCGGCCCAGCCACACGTCCTCGCGGCCGAGGACCTCACCTTGTTCGGCCGCGACGTGTGGTGGCTGGTCCTGCTGAAGGCAGTGTTCTGCTTCGCCTTCCTGATGGTGACCGTGCTCTTCTCCATCGTGTGGGAGCGCAAGGTCGTCGCCTGGATGCAGCTGCGCATCGGCCCCAACCGGCACGGCCCCTGGGGCATGCTCCAGTCGCTCGCCGACGGCGTGAAGCTGATGCTGAAGGAAGACGTCATCGTCAAGCGGGCCGACAAGGTGGTGTACGTCCTGGCCCCGATCATCGCGGCGATCCCGGCCTTCATGGCCATCGCGGTGATCCCCTTCGGGCCCTCCGGCAACGAGGTCTCGATCTTCGGCCAGCGCACCACCATGCAGCTCACCGACCTGCCCATCGCGATGCTCTACATCCTCGCGGTGGCCTCCGTCGGCATCTACGGCATCGTCCTGGCGGGCTGGTCCTCCGGCTCGACCTACCCGCTCCTCGGCGGCCTGCGCTCCTGCGCGCAGATGATCTCCTACGAGATCGCGATGGGCGCGGCCTTCGCCTCGGTCTTCCTCTACTCCGGGTCGATGTCGACCTCGGCGATCGTCGAAGCCCAGGCGGACCGCTGGTACATCATCCTGCTGCCGGTCTCCTTCATCATCTACGTCATCACGATGGTCGGCGAGACCAACCGCGCCCCCTTCGACATGCCGGAGTCCGAGGGCGACCTGGTCGGCGGCTTCAACACCGAGTACTCCTCCATCAAGTTCGCGCTGTTCATGCTCGCCGAGTACGTCAACATGGTCACCGTCTCGGCGGTCTCGGTCACCCTCTTCCTGGGCGGCTGGCGGGCCCCGGCGCCGATCTCCACGTACTGGGAGGGCGCGAACCACGGCTGGTGGCCGATGCTCTGGTTCGTCATCAAGGTCCAGCTGCTCCTCTTCTTCTTCATCTGGCTGCGCGGCACGCTGCCGCGCGTGCGCTACGACCAGCTGATGAAGCTCGGCTGGAAGGTCCTGATCCCGGTCTCCGTGGTCTGGCTGATGCTGGTCGCCACCGTCCGCGCGCTCCGCAACGAGCAGTACGACTTCAGCCAGATCGTCCTCTACGTCGGCGGCGCCGTCGTGGCGATCCTGCTCCTCTCCTTCGTCGCGGACCTCTTCCGCGACAAGCGCGAGAAGGCGGCGGCCGCGGAGGCCGTGAAGGACACCGCGCCCTTCGACCCGCTGGCGGGCGGATTCCCCGTACCGCCCAAGCCCGGCCAGCACCTGGCACCCGTACCGCGCAGGCGGCCCCGCCACGAGCGGGAGCTGATTGTCAGTGGCGGGACGAATACTGACAGTGACCGAGAGGAGGGTGCTGAGAATGTCTGACGCGGACCAGAACGAGAAGAACGAGAAGTGGCAGAACCCGGTGGCCGGCTTCGGCGTGACCTTCAAGGCCATGTTCAAGAAGCGCCTCACCGAGCAGTACCCGGAGCAGCAGAAGACCACCGCCCCGCGCTTCCACGGACGGCACCAGCTCAACCGGCACCCGGACGGTCTGGAGAAGTGCATCGGGTGCGAACTGTGCGCCTGGGCCTGTCCCGCGGACGCCATCTACGTGGAGGGCGCGGACAACACCGAGGAGGAGCGCTACTCCCCGGGCGAGCGGTACGGCAGGGTCTACCAGATCAACTACGCCCGCTGCATCCTGTGCGGGCTGTGCGTCGAGGCGTGCCCGACGAGGGCGCTGACCATGACGAACGAGTTCGAACTGGCCGACGCCAGCCGCGAATCGCTCATCTACACCAAGGAGCAGCTGCTCGCCGGCCTCACCGAGGGCATGGTCGAGGCACCGCACTCGATCTTCCCCGGCACCGACGAGCAGGACTACTACCGCGGACTGGTGACGGGGGCCGCCCCCGGCACGGTCCGGCAGGTCGCGGTCTCGAAGGGTGAAGTGCCCGAGAACGGCCAGGCCGAGGAGGTCGACGCATGAGCGCCCTCGCAGCCGCCACCCTGACCTCCACGGGCGAGGCCATCCAGTTCTGGGTCCTCGGCACGGTCGCCGTCATCGGCGCCCTGGCCACGATCCTGATGAAGAAGGCCGTGCACAGCGCCCTCAGCCTCGCCGGGACGATGATCGTCCTGGCGGTCTTCTACCTCGCCAACGGGGCGTACTTCCTGGGCGTCGTCCAGGTCGTCGTCTACACCGGCGCGATCATGATGCTCTTCCTCTTCGTGGTCATGCTCGTCGGCGTCACCGCCGCCGACTCCCTGAAGGAGACCATCAAGGGCCAGCGCTGGCTCGCCGTCCTGTGCGGGCTCGGCTTCGGCATCCTGCTCATCGCCGGCATCGGCAACGCCAAGCTCACCCACTTCAACGGGCTCGGCCGGATCAACTCCGCCGGACACGTCGAGGGCCTGGCCCAGCTGATCTTCACCAAGTACGTCTTCGCCTTCGAGATCACCGGCGCGCTGCTGATCACCGCGGCCGTCGGCGCGATGGTGCTCACCCACCGCGAGCGCACCGAGCGGGCCGCCACCCAGCGCGAGCTGGCGGAGCGGCGCGTACGGGAGGGCGTGCAGCTCCCGCCGCTGCCCGCGCCCGGCGTCTACGCCCGGCACAACGCGGTCGACGTGGCCGGCCTGCTGCCGGACGGCACCCCGTCCGAGCTCACGGTCAACAAGACGCTGCGCGCCCGCGGCCAGATCCGGGACGTCTCCGGCGAGGCGCTGTCCGACCTCAAGGCACTGGAGCAGCGTTCCGCGGAGCGCCTCGGCCGCGATGCGCGTGAGGAGGCCTCGAAGTGAATCCGGTCAACTACCTGTACCTGGCGGCCCTGCTGTTCACCATCGGCGCGGCCGGAGTGCTGATCCGGAAGAACGCGATCGTGCTGTTCATGTGCGTCGAGCTGATGCTCAACGCCTGCAACCTCGCCTTCGTCGCCTTCTCCCGGATGCACGGCAACCTCGACGGCCAGATCATCGCGTTCTTCACGATGGTCGTCGCCGCCGCGGAGGTCGTGGTCGGCCTGGCGATCATCGTGTCGCTGTTCCGTACCCGCCACTCGGCCTCGGTCGACGACGCCAGCCTGATGAAGCTGTAAGGGGCGTTCACAGTGGAGAATCTGATTGCGCTGCTGGTGGCAGCGCCCCTGCTCGGAGCGGCGGTGCTGCTGTGCGGCGGCCGGCGCCTCGACAAGTCCGGCCACTGGATCGGCACCCTGCTCGCGGCCGTCTCCTTCGGCATCGGCGCGGCCCTGTTCGCCGACATGCTGGGGCGCGGCGCCGAGGACCGGGCCCTGCACCAGAGGCTGTTCAGCTGGGTGCCGGTGGAGGGCTTCCAGGCGGACATCGCCTTCCAGCTCGACCAGCTGTCGATGACCTTCGTCCTGCTGATCTCCGGGGTGGGCACGCTCATCCACGTGTACTCGATCGGGTACATGGAGCACGACGAGCGCCGCCGCCGCTTCTTCGGCTACCTCAACCTGTTCGTCGCGGCGATGCTGCTGCTGGTCGTCGCCGACAACTACCTCCTGCTGTACTTCGGCTGGGAGGGCGTGGGCCTCGCCTCGTACCTCCTGATCGGCTTCTGGCAGCACAAGCCCAGCGCGGCCACGGCCGCGAAGAAGGCCTTCCTGGTCAACCGGGTCGGCGACATGGGCCTGTCGATCGCGATCATGCTGATGTTCACCACCTTCGGGACCTTCGCCTTCGAGCCGGTGCTCGCGTCGGTGGGCAAGACCTCGGAAGGCACGCTGACGGCGATCGGGCTGATGCTGCTGCTGGCCGCCTGCGGCAAGTCGGCGCAGGTCCCGCTGCAGTCCTGGCTCGGTGACGCGATGGAGGGCCCGACCCCGGTCTCGGCCCTGATCCACGCGGCGACGATGGTGACGGCGGGCGTGTACCTGATCGTCCGCTCGGGAGCCATCTTCAACGCGGCGCCGGACGCCCAGCTGGTGGTCACCATCGTGGGCGCGGTCACGCTCCTCTTCGGTGCGATCGTCGGTTGCGCGAAGGACGACATCAAGAAGGCCCTCGCCGGCTCGACGATGTCGCAGATCGGCTACATGGTCCTCGCCGCGGGCCTCGGCCCGATCGGCTACGTCTTCGCGATCATGCACCTGGTCACGCACGGCTTCTTCAAGGCGGGCCTCTTCCTCGGCGCCGGTTCCGTGATGCACGGGATGAACGACGAGGTCGACATGCGCAAGTACGGCGGGCTGCGGAAGTACATGCCCGTCACCTTCGTGACCTTCGGACTCGGCTACCTGGCCATCATCGGCTTCCCGGGCCTGTCGGGCTTCTTCTCCAAGGACAAGATCATCGAGGCGGCCTTCGCGAAGGGCGGCACCGAGGGCTGGATCCTGGGCGGAGCGGCCCTGCTGGGCGCGGCCATCACCGCGTTCTACATGACCCGCGTCATGCTGCTGACCTTCTTCGGCGAGAAGCGGTGGCAGCCGGCCCCGGACCCGGCCACGACCCCCGGTGTCGAGCCCGGCGTCGAGGCGCACCCCGGGGAGCTGCCGCATCCCCATGAGTCCCCGAAGTCCATGACCATCCCGATGATCGTGCTGGCCTTCGGGTCCGTGTTCGCCGGTGGCTTCTTCGGTTTCGGCGACCGGTTCCTGAAGTGGCTGGAGCCCGTCACCGGGCACGCGCACGGGCACCCGCCCATCAGTGCCATGACGGTGACCCTGTCCACCATGGTCGTCCTCGTCATCGGTGTCGGCATCGCCTGGGCCATGTACGGCCGGCGCCCCGTCCCCGTGGTCGCCCCCCGAGGGAGCTGGGTCACCCGGGCGGCCCGGCGGGACCTGCTCCAGGACGACTTCAACCACGTCGTGCTGGTGCGTGGCGGGGAGCACCTGACCCGCTCGCTCGTGTACGTCGACCACAGCCTGGTGGACGGGGTGGTCAACGGGACGGCCGCCTCGGTCGGCGGCCTGTCGGGCCGGCTGCGCAAGCTCCAGAACGGCTACGCCCGCAGCTACGCGGTCTCGATGTTCGGGGGCACGGCGATCCTGGTCGCCGCGACCCTGCTGATGAGGGCGGTGTGAAATGAGTTTCCCGCTTCTGACGGTGACGGCCGTGGTCCCCGCGGCCGGTGCGATCCTGACGGCGGCCGTCCCGGCCGCCCGCAGGACCGCCGCCAAGTGGCTCGCGCTGCTCTTCTCACTGGCGACACTGGCCCTGGCCGTGCTCGTCGCGGTCCGCTTCGAGCCGGGCGGCGACCGCTACCAGCTCACCGAATCCCGGGCCTGGATCGCCGACTTCGGCGTCCGCTACGAGCTCGGCGTGGACGGCATCGGGGTGGCGCTCATCGCGCTCACCGCGCTGCTGATCCCCTTCGTGATCGGGGCCGGCTGGCACGACGCCGACCCCTTGGAGACGCACTCTTCGCGCTGGCGGCCTACGCAGGGCTTCTTCGCCCTGATCCTGCTGGTCGAGGCGATGGTGATCATCTCCTTCGAGGCCACCGACGTCTTCCTCTTCTACATCTTCTTCGAAGCCATGCTCATCCCGATGTACTTCCTCATCGGCGGCTTCGGAGACCGGGCGCACTCCGGGACCGATGAGAACGCGGCCGCGCAGCGCTCGTACGCGGCGGTCAAGTTCCTCCTCTACAACCTGGTCGGCGGCCTGATCATGCTGGCCGCGGTCATCGGCCTCTACGTGGTCGCCGGAAACTTCTCGCTCCAGGAGATCGCCGAGGCCCGCGCCGCGGGCACGCTCGACATGGCGACCAACACCGAGCGGCTGCTTTTCCTCGGCTTCTTCTTCGCCTTCGCGGTGAAGGCCCCGCTGTGGCCGCTGCACACCTGGCTGCCGAACGCGATGGGCGAGGCCACCGCCCCGGTCGCCGTCCTGATCACCGCGGTCGTCGACAAGGTCGGCACCTTCGCGATGCTCCGCTTCTGCCTCGGGCTCTTCCCCGAGGCCAGCAAGTGGGCCACGCCGGTGATCCTCGTCCTGGCCCTCATCAGCATCGTCTACGGCGCGCTGCTCGCGGTCGGCCAGCGGGACATCAAGCGGCTGGTCGCCTACGCCTCGATCTCGCACTTCGGCTTCATCATCCTGGGCATCTTCGCGATGACCTCCCAGGGGCAGTCCGGGGCGACGCTCTACATGGTCAACCACGGGATCTCGACGGCCGCGCTGATGCTGGTGGCCGGCTTCCTGATCTCGCGGCGCGGCTCGCGGCTCATCGCCGACTACGGCGGCGTCCAGAAGGTGGCCCCGGTCCTCGCCGGCACCTTCCTGATCGGCGGCCTCGCCACCCTCTCCCTGCCGGGGCTCGCCCCCTTCGTCAGTGAATTCCTGGTCCTGGTCGGCACGTTCGCCCGGTACCCGGTCGTCGGCATCATCGCCACCATCGGCATCGTGCTCGCCGCGCTCTACACGCTGGTGCTCTACCAGCGCACGATGACCGGCCCCGTGAAGGAGGAGGTCCGCACCATGCCGGACCTGCGCCTGCGGGAGGTGCTGGTGGTCGCCCCGCTGATCGCCCTGCTGATCGGGCTCGGCGTGTACCCGAAGGTGATCACCGACATCGTCAACCCGGCGGTGGAGCACACCCTGTCGGATGTTCAGCAGACGGACCCCAAGCCTGAGGTAGCCGTCGAGGCCAAGAACGGGGAGGGGGCGAAGTGAGCACCACGACTGCTGCCCACAGCCTGTGGACACTGGCGGCCGAGGGGCCGGTCGACCGGATCCCGGCGCCCGTCATCGAGTACGCGCAGCTCGCGCCCACGCTGATCGTGGTGGGCGCGGCGGTCCTCGGAGTCCTCGTCGAGGCCTTCATTCCGCGCAAGTCCCGCTACTACGTCCAGGTGTTCCTCGCGGTCGCCGCGCTGGCCTCGGCCTTCGCGGCGGTCGTCGGCCTCGCGGCCGGCGGGTACGGCTCCACCAAGGCGCACATCGCCGCGATGGGCGCCATCGCCGTCGACGGCCCGGCGCTGTTCCTGCAGGGCACCATCCTCCTGGCCTCTATCGTCGCGGTCTTCACCTTCGCCGAGCGGCGCCTCGACCCGGCCGCGCACGGCAACCGGGTGGACTCCTTCGCCGCCCAGGCGGCGTCCGTACCGGTCAGCGAGAGCGAGAAGGCCGCCGTCAAGGCGGGCTTCACCACCACCGAGGTCTTCCCGCTGGCCCTGTTCGCGATCTCCGGGATGCTGATCTTTCCGGCGGCCAACGACCTGCTGACGCTGTTCATCGCCCTGGAGGTCTTCTCCCTCCCGCTGTACCTGCTCTGTGCCGTCGCCCGCCGCCAGCGGCTGATGTCGCAGGAGGCCGCGGTCAAGTACTTCCTGCTGGGCGCCTTCTCCTCCGCCTTCCTCCTCTTCGGCATCGCGCTGCTCTACGGGTACGCGGGCTCGGTCTCGTACGCGGTGATCGCCGACGTGGTCGACGGCACGGTCTCGAAGATCGACCCGGCGCTGGCCTCCACCATGGGCAACGACGCGCTGCTGCTGATCGGCGGCGCGCTGATCCTGATGGGCCTGCTCTTCAAGGTCGGCGCGGTCCCCTTCCACATGTGGACCCCGGACGTCTACCAGGGCGCCCCGACCCCGGTCACCGGCTTCATGGCGGCGGCGACGAAGGTCGCCGCGTTCGGCGCGCTGCTCCGTCTCCTCTACGTGGTCCTGCCCGGACTGCGCTGGGACTGGCGGCCGGTGATGTGGGCGGTGGCCATCGTCACGATGCTGGCGGGCGCGGTCATCGCGGTCACGCAGACCGACGTCAAGCGCCTGCTCGCCTACTCCTCGATCGCTCACGCGGGCTTCATCCTGGCCGGTGTGATCGCGACCTCGGCGGAGGGCGTCAAGTCCGTCCTCTTCTACCTGGGCGCGTACTCCTTCGTGACGATCGGCGCCTTCGCCGTGGTCACGCTGGTGCGGGACGCGGGAGGCGAGGCCACGCACCTGTCCAAGTGGGCGGGTCTGGGCCGTCGTTCACCACTCACGGCGGCGGTCTTCGCCGTCTTCCTGCTGGCCTTCGCGGGCATCCCGCTCACCTCCGGCTTCGCCGGGAAGTTCGCCGTGTTCAAGGCGGCGGCGGAGGGCGGCGCAGGGGCGCTGGTCGTGGTCGGTGTGATCTCGTCCGCGATCGCCGCGTTCTTCTACATCCGGGTGATCGTCCTGATGTTCTTCAGCGAGCCGAAGGCCGACGGCCCGACGGTGGCCGTGCCCTCGCCGCTGACGATGACCACCATCGCAGTGGGCGTCGCGGTGACCCTGGTCCTGGGTCTGGCCCCGCAGTACTTCCTGGACCTGGCGGGCCAGGCGAGCGCCTTCGTCCGCTGACCCGGTCCGCGCACGTGCCAGGGCCCGGCCCCCTTTCTCAGAGGGGCCGGGCCCTTCGCCATGCCGGTGCGGATCAGTGGCCGTGTGGGTGCGCGGGTGCGGGCTTCGCCGGGGAAGGGGGCTTGGCCGGGCAGGTCAGGGCCGGGTTCCAGTTGTGGAAGCGGCCCGCCGGATTCTTCGCGTACGCCCACATGTGGAGGTCGTAGTGCTTGGGCATGCCCTTCCAGTGGCCGGGCATCGGGCCGTCGAAGGGCAGCCCGAACATGCTCGGCCGGTCGTCGGTGGTCTTGAGGTCCTGGTCCCGGTCGGTGTACATCCACTCCACGGTCTGCAGCTCGCGACGGCCGTGGCGGTCCTTCTCGGTGCTGTAGAGGAGCGCGGTCGGCCGGCTGGGGTCCATCGAACCCCAGTTGGCCTGCTTGACGTAGTGGTAGCCCATGGAGCCCACCCCGAAGGGGTTGGTCATGCACTCCTCGCCGTGCGGGAGGTACCCGTCCTTGAGGGCCTCCTGCTCGTCCACGTACTTGGCCGTCACCGCGATCGCCGTCGCCATGTCCTGCATGGCCTTGGCGTCGTGCGGGTCGGGGGCCGGCCCGTCGACCGCGTGGGCCGCGGGCGCCACGGTCAGGGCGAGGGACGCGGCGGCCGCGCACGTGAGGGCGGTCTTCAAACGGAGTGCGGGCATGGCGGCTCCTCGCGGTGGGGTACGGCGGTACGCAGGTACGGGCCTCCCGGTCCGTCCGTCCACCATCCCGGCCCCTCCCGCCCGGCGCACGCGGCGCGCCTCCGAACGGGCGTCCCGCCGGCGGCGGGGTGACCGGAAGCTCCGCCACCCCGCCGATCAAGGGGTGGACTACCGCGATCCCACGATGCGGCCGGTGACCTCGCCGAGGCCCACGCGCGTGCCGTCGGCCCCGGGGGCCCACGCGGTGAGGGTGACGGTGTCCCCGTCCTCCAGGAAGGTGCGCTTGCCGTCGGCGAGCTCGATGGCGTCGCGGCCGTTCCAGGTGAGCTCCAGCAGCGAGCCGCGCTGGCCGACCTCGGGCCCGCTGACCGTGCCGGAGCCGTACACGTCACCGGTGCGCAGGGAGGCGCCGTTGACGGTCATGTGCGCGAGCTGCTGCGCGGCCGTCCAGTACATCGAGGCGAAGGGCGGCTGCGCCACCTCCTGCCCGTTGATGGAGACGGTGATGCGCAGGTCGAAGCCGCCGGGGCGGTCGCCGGCGGAGTCGTCCAGGTAGGGCAGGAGCGGGAAGTCCCGTGCGGGCGGTGCCACCCGGGCGGCGTCCAGGGCCTCCAGCGGGGTCACCCAGGCGGAGACGGAGGTGGCGAAGGACTTGCCGAGGAAGGGGCCGAGCGGCACGTACTCCCAGGCCTGGATGTCGCGCGCCGACCAGTCGTTGAGGAGGAACAGCCCGAAGACGTGCTCCTCGAAGTCGCCGAGGGCCACCGGGCGGCCCAGCTCGGAGGGGGTGCCGACGACGAAGCCGACCTCGGCCTCGATGTCGAGCTTGACGGACGGGCCGAAGACGGGCGCCGGGTCGGTGGGCGCCTTGCGCTGCCCGGAGGGCCGCACCACGTCCGTCCCGGAAACCACGATGGTCCCCGACCGGCCGTGGTAACCGATGGGCAGGTGCTTCCAGTTGGGCGTGAGCGCGTCCCCGTCCGGCCGGAAGATCCGCCCGACGTTGGTGGCGTGGTGCTCGCTCGCGTAGAAGTCGACGTAGTCGGCGACCTCGTACGGCAGGTGCAGGGTGACGGCGTCGAGCGGCGTGAGGTGCGGTTCCACGGTGGGGCGGTGGCCCGGGTCGGTCACCCAGGCGGTCAGCGCGCGGCGCACGTCGCGCCAGGCGGTGCGCCCGGCGGCGAGCAGCGGATTGAGCGAGCCGTGGGTCAGGAGCCCGGCGTACGGGGACCCGAGCGCGACGGCGACGGCCCCCGCGTCAAGCACGTACCCGCCGATCCGCACACCGATCCGGCGCCGGTCCTCACCGGCGGTGGAGAAGACGCCGTACGGGAGGTTGTGCGGCCCGAACGGGTCGCCCTCGGGGACATCGAGGGGGCTCTGCTGGGGCATGGGGTGCTGCCTCGCTTTCGACGCGGTCCGGGGGTGTCCCGGGGGCTTGTTGACACGTTACGTGGCTGACGGGGCCTGTGGGAGGCCGGATTCGGGCGCTATTTGTAGGACTTGTCCAAAGGGGTCCGTATCCTTGGCGCCGTGACTTCCGCCCTCCCCTATGCCTTGATCGCCACTGACCTGGACGGGACTCTGCTGCGTGCCGGGGACACCGTCTCCACCCGTTCGTACGCCGCGCTCGCGACGGCCCGTGCGGCCGGGGCCCAGCACATCATCGTCACCGGCCGGCCGGTTCCGCAGGTCCGGCATGTCCTGGACGGTCTTGGGTACTCGGGGCTCGCGGTGTGCGGGCAGGGCGCGCAGGTGTACGACGCGGCGCGCGGGTGCCTGTTGCACTCCGTGTCCATGGACCGGGAGCTGGCCGAGGTGGCCCTCGGCAAGATCGAGGCGGAGATCGGCGAGGTGTACGCGGCGGTCAACCAGGAGGGCATCGACGCGGAGATGCTGATGGGTCCGGGCTACCGGATGCCCCACCCGCACCTGCCGACGGTAAGGGTGGGACGGCGCGCGGACCTGTGGGCTTCGCCGATCAACAAGGTGCTGCTGCAGCACCCGCGGCTGGACGACGACGAGCTGACGCGGGTGGCGCGGGCGGTGGTCGGGGACCTGGTGAACGTGACGATGGCGGGGGAGCACACGGTGGAGCTCCAGCCGCCGGGCATCGACAAGGCCAGTGGCCTCCGGCGGGCGGTGGAGGTCCTGGGGCTGTCCGGCTCGGCGACGATCGCCTTCGGCGACATGCCGAACGACATCCCGATGTTCGCGTGGGCGGCGCACGGGGTGGCCATGGCCAACGCGCACCGCGAGCTGGTGGCCGTCGCCGACGAACTGACCCTCTCGAACGAGGCCGACGGTATCGCGGTGGTCCTGGAGCGGTTGTTCGACTGACCGCCGGTTCCGGGGGCTCCGCTCACGCACCCCCGCGCCTCAAACTCCTCCAGCTACCGCTGGGAGGGGCCCCAGGCGAGGCTGGATTTGGCTGACCTCGGCCTGCAAGTGCGCGCGGCGCAACCTTGTGCCCAGGCGGGCTGGATTGCCCGCAGGGCAATTCCAGCCCCGCCGGCGTTTGAGGCGCGGGGTCCGGGGCGGAGCCCCAGGGCCGCCCGCCAGGGCGGTCAGCCCGCCGCGCGCGGCAACCGGCGTTCCCACGTGCGGTGGAAGACCACCTCGGTGCCCTCGCGGCAGATCACCTCGTTCGAGGTCAGGAAGCCGCCCTCGTCGCACGAGATCTCGGAGCGGGTCTCGACGCGCGCGTCCCACGCCAGGTCGGGCCGGTGCAGCCGGATCCGCCACTCCGAGCGTGCCCGCGCCGACAGCGGATCCGCGTCCTGGATCTCGTACGACTCCGCCGCGTCCTCGCCGAACTCCAGGCCGTCCGGGTACACCCGCGTGCCCCCGTACCGCGGGTCCACCTCCAGCCGCCACGTCCCGCGCGCGACATCCCGTACGACCACCCGCTCCGGACGCGGTTCGTCCAGCGTCTCCGGGAAGGCCACCCCCAGCGGCTCCGCCTGCTCCGGCGCCTCGAAGATGATCCCCTCGTCCGCGGCGGACGGCGCCCGCACCGGCAGGGTCAGCTCGCTGCCCGCCGGGTCCAGGGTCCAGCCCGCCTCCGAGCCGGCCCGCGGCCAGATCCACGGCCAGTAGGCGGAGGACAGGGCCAGCCGGATGCGGTGCCCCGGCGCGAACGCGTGGCCGATGCCGTTCAGCTCGAAGGTGACGTCCTCGTACGAGCCCACCGGCCACGGCACCGCCCGGTCCCGCCCCTCCCGCGCGGACAGGTTCAGCGCGCCCCGCGTGACCAGGGTGGAGGACCCGTCGGGAGCCACGTCGCACAGCCGGGCCACGACCTGCCCGTACGGCACGTCCAGCCGCAGCCGCACGGTCACCGAGGGCCGCCCCAGGATCTCCACCGGCTCCCCCTCCGCCACCGGGAACTCGAAGCAGGCCGACTTCGCGTCCTCCTCCCGCTGGTCCGGCGGCAGGTCGGCGTCGTTGCCGAAGGGGAAGAACCGGCCCGCGTCCAGCCCGGTGTGCTGCGGGGAGGCGACGGCCACCGGCGCGCCCTGGAGCCCGTACACGACGGGGATGACGGACGCCGACGGCCAGGCCTTGTCCCCGACCCACCGGCCCGGCAACTCCTCGTACACCGTCGCCGGCGGGTGGGAGTCGCTGATCCAGGAGCGGAGCAGCGGTTCGTCCATCACGCCGTTGTCCACGCCCTTGAGCCAGTGGTCCCACCAGCGCAGGGTCTCCTGGAGGAAGCCGATCGCCGGCCCCGGCGGCAGCCCGCGGTCCGGGTACTGGTGGGACCACGGCCCGATCAGCCCGCGGACCCGGGTGGAGGGGAGGGCGGAGACCAGCCGGAGCACGGTGTCCCGGTAGGGGTCGTGCCAGCCGCCCACCGCGAGCACCGCCGCGCCGATCGCCCCGTAGTCCTCGCAGACGCTGCCGTGGCGCCAGTAGTCGTCGCGGGTCTGGTGGGACAGCCAGGTGTGGATCAGGGGTTCCACTGCCTCCAGCCGGTCCAGCCACTGCCGCCGCCAGCCGTCCCCCGCGTACAGCGGGTCCGGCGGGCGGGAGGCGAAGGCCAGCATGGTCGCCGCCCACGCGTGCATGTCCACGGCCAGCACCGAGCCGCCCATGTAGTGCACGTCGTTGTCGTACCGGTCGTCCGTCGAGCAGACGGTGACGATCGCCTTCAGCGGCTCGGGGGCCAGCGCGGCGATCTGGAGGCTGTTGAAGCCGCCCCAGGAGATCCCGAACATCCCCACCGACCCCGTGCACCACGGCTGTGCCGCCAGCCACTCCACCACCGCGACCCCGTCGGCGAGCTCGCGGGCGTCGTACTCGTCGCCGGGCAGGCCCCCGCTGCAGCCGTGGCCGCGTACGTCCACCCGTACGGAGGCGTAGCCGTGCCCCGCGTACCAGGGGTGGCGCTGCCAGTCGCGGGGCGCGGTCCAGTCGGTGAGCCGGTACGGGAGGTACTCCAGCAGCGCCGGAACGGGCTCGTCGGTCACCGGGCGCCAGACACGGGCGTACAGCTCGACGCCGTCGGCCAGCGGGATCCGGACGTCCTCGCGGGTGGTCCCGTACGGGTAGTCGGTGCGGATGATCATGGGCGAACCACCTCAACGGGCCTCAGTGGACGGGGTGCATCGTGCGCCGCAGCCACGGCGCGAGGGCGATCACGGCCAGGGCCACCGCCACCGCGATGCCGCCGTTGACGCCGAAGTAGACGGGGTTGGACACCTCGCCGTAGACCTTGACCACCTGCGCCTGGATGCCGTTGGCCAGCGCCAGGGAGAGGAACCACAGGGCCATGGTCTGGCTGCTGAAGGCCTTGGGGGCGAGCTTGGTGGTGGCCGACATGCCGGAGGTCTCCAGGAGGATGTCGCCGAGGCCGAGCAGCAGGTAGGAGCCGACGATCCACCAGGCGGCCATCCGGTACGCGTCCCCGCCGTGCCCGGAGGTCGGGATGATCATCAGCAGGAAGGACAGGCCGCTCAGGAGCACCCCGATGGCGATCTTGTTGGAGGCGTGCGGCTGGCGGCGGCCCATGCGGACCCACAGCGCGGCGACGACCGGGGCGAGCGCCACCTCGAAGGCGCCGAGCGCGGAGGCGTACCAGCTCGCCGGGAAGTGGAAGCCCAGGATCTCGGTCCGGGCGTTCGTCGAGGCGAGCAGCATCATCGTCGAGTAGGCCTGGAAGAGGATGAAGTTGAAGGCGACCGAGGCCAGGAAGAGGACCACGTACGGGCGCAGCCGCCCGCGCTCCTCGGAGGTCACCCGGGGGCTCCGGAACATGATCGCGAAGTAGACGACCGGGGCGATCACGGAGACGAGGGTGAGGAGGTCGACGAAACGGCCCATCGTCAGCCAGCCGGCGAGCGACAGCACGGTGGCGAGCACGGCGAAGGAGAGGCAGCCGCCAATGATCTTCGTCACGGCGGAGCGCATCGCGGCGGGCGCGAGCGGGGCAGCATCATTTACAGGCGTCGCGGAATGCTTGCGTCCGGCCAGATGGCGGCGACCCAGGACGTACTGGACCAGGCCGGCCGTCATGCCGATGGCGGCGGCGGAGAAGCCCCAGTGCCAGCCCTTGTGCTCGCCGAGCCAGCCGGTGATCAGCGGTCCGGCGAAGGCGCCGATGTTGATGGCCATGTAGTAGAGCGCGAAGCCGGCGTCGCGCCGGTCGTCGTCCGTCCGGTAGAGCTTGCCGACCATGCTGGCCACGTTCGGCTTGAGCAGGCCGGTGCCCGCGCTGATCAGGCCGAGGCCGACCCAGGTCATGGCGGCGGTGGGCACGGCCATGGCGTAGTGGCCGCAGGCGATGAGGATGCCGCCCCAGAGCACGGCCCGGTAGGAGCCGAGGATGCGGTCGGCGAGCCACCCGCCGGCGACGGAGACGAGGTAGACCATGGTCCCGTAGGCCGCCGAGACGGAGGCCGCCGTGCCCGGGTTCATCCCGAGTCCGCCGTTCGCCACCGCGTCCGCGAAGTAGAGGACGAGGATGGCCTGCATGCCCAGGAACGAGAAGCGCTCCCAGACCTCCAGCCCCGACAGGGTGGCGAGGCCCCGGGGATGGCCGAGGAAGGCGTGGTCGTCGCGGGATGGCGGCTGGTCCGCCTCGGGATCCGCGGGTTCGTCTATAGCGGTCGTCATTCTGGACAAAACGTATTCTCCGGTTGTTTCGGCTCCTCATGAACATACCGGTGCGCTTCGGGCGGTGCGCGAGTCGCGACCGGACGGGCGCTCTCGGTGATCGAAAACAGACCCGATACGCTGGCTTGAGTGATGGCAGCGACACATCGACAATCCAGGTGATCGTCAGCGTGATCGTCAGCAGACAGGAGTACCCCTCGTGACCGTCGTCGGGCCGTTCGGACTGAGCGTGCGGGACCAGGCTCTTGAGACCGATGTCCAGGCCGGACTGGCCGCCGTCGAGGCGGGTCTGCTGGAAGCCACCAAGAGCGAAGTCCCCTTCATCACCGAGGCCGCACAGCATCTGGTGCGTGCCGGTGGCAAGCGTTTCCGCCCGCTGCTCGTGATGCTCGCGTCGCGGTTCGGCGATCCGTACGCGCCCGGCATCGTGCCCTCCGCCGTGGTGGTGGAGCTCACGCACCTGGCGACCCTCTACCACGACGACGTCATGGACGAGGCGGACGTACGCCGTGGGGTGGAGAGCGCCAACGCCCGCTGGGGCAACTCGGTGGCCGTCCTGACGGGTGACTTCCTGTTCGCCCGCGCCTCGCACATCCTGGCCGACCTCGGACCCGAGGCCGTCCGCATCCAGGCCGAGGCCTTCGAGCGGCTGGTGACCGGCCAGATCCTGGAGACCGCCGGGCCGCGCGACGGCCGCGACCCCGTCGAGCACTACCTCGACGTCATCGCCGGCAAGACCGGCTCGCTGATCGCGGTCTCCGGCCGGTTCGGTGCGCTGATGTCCGGCGCCGACGAGTCGGTCGTCGACATCCTGACCCAGTACGGCGAGCGGCTCGGCACCGCCTTCCAGCTCGCCGACGACGTCCTGGACATCGCCTCCGACGCGCACGAGTCCGGCAAGACCCCGGGCACCGACCTGCGCGAGGGCATCCCCACCCTGCCCGTGCTGCGGCTGCGCGAGATGGCCGCCCGCGACGGGCGAGCGGAGGACCTGGAGCTCGTGGCGCTCCTGGACGGTGACCTGACGGACGACGCCCGCCACGCCGAGGTGCTGACCAGGCTGCGGGCGCACCCCGCCCTGGAGCAGGCCCGCCGCGACACCATCCGCTACGCCGAGGACGCGCGGGCCACGCTCGCGCCGCTGCCGGAGTGCTTCGCGAAGTCGGCTCTGGAGGAGCTGTGCGACGCGGTGGTGCACCGGGCCGGCTGACGCCCCGTCCGGTACGGCCGCCGCGGCGGCCCCTGCCGCAAGAGAGAGGAACGGGCCCTTCCGCCCCGTCGACCCCTACGGGTCGGGGGAGGAGGGCCCTTTCCGTGTCATCCCAGGGTCGTACGCGCAGTTGATTCCGGGGGCTGACGCCCGCGCGCCGCCGATTTGGTCAGATGGAGTCATCAACCCCACCAGATCGGGTGAGCGCGGCGACACGGGGGTCGCCGCCGTCGACACAGAGGGCAGGGCACTGACATGGCAGCGAACACGAAGACTTCTCGCAAGGTCGCCCGGTACGCCGTACCGGTCGCGGTGGCAGGTGTGGCCGCGGCGACCGTCGCGATGGTCCCGGCCTTCGCCAACGCCGGCGGACCCGACCTGCCGAAGGTGACGGCGCAACAGCTGATCGAGAAGATCGCGGCCTCGGACGTACAGGAGCTGTCCGGAACGGCCCGGATCAGCACCGACCTGGGCCTGCCGAAGATCGCGAACGGCCTGCTGGGCGGCGGTGGCGTCGCGACCGGCTCCGCCAACCCGGAGGAGAAGGTGGCGCAGCTGGCGAGCGGTACGCACACCTTCCGCGTCGCCGCCGACGGCCCGGACCGCCAGAAGCTCACCTTCCTCGACGGCAAGGACGAGTACAGCCTCATCCACAACGGCGACGACGTGTGGGGCTACGCCTCCAAGTCGAACGAGGTCTTCCACGAGAAGAACGCCGGACAGGGCGAGCACAAGGCGGGCGACCGCCTCGCCGCCTCGCCGCAGCAGCTGGCCCAGGACGTCCTGAAGGCGGCCGGTACGACCACGGACGTCAGCGTCGGCGACACCGCGCAGGTGGCCGGGCGGGACGCCTACCAGCTGGTCCTCAAGCCCAAGCAGGGCGGTTCCACGGTCGGTTCGGTCCAGATCGCGGTGGACGCCAAGAACGGCGTGCCGCTGCGGGTGCAGCTGCTGTCCTCCCAGGGCGGCAAGCCGATCGTGGACGCGGGCTTCACCCAGGTGGCCTTCAGCAAGCCGTCCGCGGACACCTTCGCCTTCACCCCGCCCAAGGGCGCGAAGGTGAGCGAGGGTACGGGCGAGCCCGGCAAGGGCCGGGAAGGCGACCACTTGAAGGCGCTGGAGTCCTTCCCGGGGCTCGGCGGTCTGACCGGCGGAGCCGGCGACAAGGGCGAGGTGAAGGTGCTCGGCGAGGGCTGGGCCACGGTCGCGCAGATCAACACCGGCGCGGAGAAGGGCCTCAAGGACCTGGAGAACGACAAGAACGCCCCGAAGGAGGCCAAGCAGTTCCTGAGCATGCTCGGGGACAAGGTCACCGGGAAGTTCGGCGAGGGCCGGGTCCTGTCGACCCGTCTGGTCAACGCCCTGATCACGAATGACGGCAAGGTCTACGTCGGCGCGGTCACCAAGGACCAGCTGGTGAAGACGGCGGACGCCGCGAAGTAGTCGAGAAGCGGCCGCAATTCGGCCCCAATCGGCACAAGGGTGGCCCGGGACCTGTGTCCCGGGCCACCCTTGTGCCGTTCCCCTCCTGCGTACAGCACCCCCGCTGTACGGTGGATGTCATGTCGAGACACGTCACCATCCGCCTGGACGAAGAGTTCCATGAACGCCTGAAGGCGCGCGCGGCGGCGCTGGGCACGACGGTCACCGCGTTGATCACCGAGGTCACGGAACGCGAACTGGACGACGACCGGAAGAACTTCCTGTCCGGCATCGAGGAGTTCGCCGACCACTGGGGCTACTTCCAGGAGCGGTTCGGCAATTGAAGATCACCATGGAGTGGGCCTGGACCGCTCTGGCCCACCATCTCCCGTCCGATCCCGCCGTATGGGACCCCTCCGGGGTGGCCGCCGCGGTCGCCCGGCACCAGAACGACCTCGTCCTGGTGCCCGAACAGCCCGCCCCGGACACCGCGTGGCGGGCCGCCGCGTTTCTGCACACCCTCGCGGTGTGCCCGGCGCTGGAATCGCCGATGAACGAGTTCTACGCGGCCGCCGCGACCCGCTCGTACCTGCGCGTGGCCGGGGCCAGGCAACTGCCCTCGCCGGAGGTCCTCGGCGATCTGGTCGAGGCGGCGAAGCTGGGCCGCGCGGACATCTCGGCGGTCGCCGAGGAGCTGCGGGCCCGCATACAGGAGCCGCTGTCCGCCTCCTCGCTACCGGCCCGCACCGAGGACGCGTAGCACCACGGGGGCCTCGTCGGGGTGCAGTCGCAGCTCGGTGGCCCCGTCCTCGGAGCGGAAGGCGACGCTGAGTTCGTCGGCCGAGACCGCCTCCAGGGGCGGGAAGTCCACGGGCGGCGCCGTGGTGGCGCCTTTGGTGCACCAGCGGGCCGGCCGGCCCGGTTCCAGCTCCAGGTGACCCTCGGTCCACCGGCCGTCGGTCAGTTCCCGGTCGCGCAGATCGCAGGGGATCCGCACGGTGCCGCCCCGCGCGTGGTCCGACAGGCGCCTCAACCGCCGCCGCTTCCGCACCAGCAGGGCGGGGTTGACGGCGGCGGCGGCCTCGGCGAGCAGGCTGAACAGGGCGGCGATGATCTCCGGCATGGTCCGATCAGACCACGCCGGGGCCCTAGAGGACTAGACCAGTTGGGGCGTGTCTCCCGAAGGCGTCACCTAGAAGGTGATCTTCCAGCTGTTGATGTAGCCGACGTCCTGGGCCGCCGCGTCCTTGACCCGGAGGTTCCAGACCCCGTTCGCGACCTCGCTGGAGGCGTTGACCGTGTACGACTGCACGAGGTTGTCGGCGCTGCCGCCGGAGCGGTTGTGCAGGTTGTAGACCGTGCCGTCCGGGGCGATCAGGTCGACCACCAGGTCACCGCGGTAGGTGTGGACGATGTTCACGTCGACCTTGGTGGTGGCGGGCGCGTTGCCGGCGACACCGGAGACCGTGATCGGCGAGGACACCGCGGCGGCCGGGGAGTCCGGGATGTTCACGTCCGTCGTGTTCTCGAAGGACGGGCCGGGCGGGACCGGGGTGGCCGCGCCGAGGTTCCAGATCGCGTAGGCGATGGCATCGGCGTTGCGGTCCAGGGCGGTGTCGTTGATGTTCGACAGCGAGTCGCAGGAGGAGTGGTAGCAGCGGTCGAAGGCCTGACCGGAGGTGCCGCCCCACTTCTGCGCCTGGGCCGCCGTCTTGGTGTAGTCGGCGCCGGAGAACAGGCCGCCGACCGGTATGCCGGCGCTCTTGAAGGGGGCGTGGTCGGAGCGGCCGTCGCCCTCCGTCTCGATCTCGGTCGGGATGCCGAGGCCCGCGTAGTAGTTCTTGAACGTCTGCTCGATGGTCGGGTCGTCGTCGTAGACGAAGTAGCCCGGGTTCGGCGAGCCGATCATGTCGAAGTTCAGGTAGCCGGAGATCTTCGCCTTCTCGGCGGCCGGCAGGTTGTTGACGTAGTACTTCGAGCCGATCAGGCCCAGCTCCTCCGCGCCCCACCAGCCGAAGCGCAGGTGCTTCGTCGGCTGGAGGCCCGCCCGGGACACGGCGAGCGCTGCCTCCAGGACCGCCGCGCTGCCGGAGCCGTTGTCGTTGATGCCGGCGCCTGCGGACACCGAGTCCAGGTGCGAGCCGGACATCAGGACCGAGTTCGGGTCGCCGCCCGGCCAGTCGGCGATCAGGTTGTAGCCGGTGGCGCCGCTGGAGGTGAAGGTCTGCAGGGTGGTGGTGAAGCCCGCCGCGTCCAGCTTGGCCTTCACGTAGTCGATCGAGGCCTTGTAGCCGGCCTTGCCGTGCGCGCGGTTGCCGCCGTTGTTGGCGGCGATCGTCGAGAGCTGCGACAGGTGGGCCTTGACGTTGGCCAGCGGAATGTCGGGCGGCGTCGGCGCCGCGGTGACCGCCGTGGGGGCGGCGAGTGCGGCGGGAGTGGTGGCGGCGAACAGGCCCGCGACCGCGAGGGCGGTCACGGCAGCGAGGCGCCGGGAGACGGACAGGCTCATGTGGGGGCTCCGGGATTCCGCGGGGATGAGACGGAACGAGTGGGGATAGAGCAGGTGAGCGTTAGTGCGTCTGTGCGAGCCTGATGTTCAGTGAGAGTGTGACTATCCGTCAAGACCAGAATTCGGTCAGGGTAGTTCGGAAAACGGACGATCCCCGCTACTGGGGGCACCTCCCAGCGGTAGCTGGGGGAAGGTTCCGTAGCGGGGATCGTGAGGGTCGAGTGGGCGCTGTGGCGCCGTCCTCTACGCGGGCTCGCGGGCCGGCGCCCCGACCGCCGGGGCCGGCATGTCGAGCCGGGCCCGGGACTGCCGCGCCGTACGCAGCGCGTCCCAGGTCAGGACGGCGAGCGCGGCCCACACCAGCGAGAAGCCGGCCCAGCGCTCGGGCGGCATGGCCTCGTGGAAGTAGAGGACGCCGAGCCCGAACTGGAACACCGGGGCCATGTACTGGAGCAGTCCGAGGGTGGACAGCGGGACCCGGATCGCCGCGGCCCCGAAGAACACCAGCGGGACCGCGGTGACCAGCCCGGTCGCGGCCAGCAGGAGCGCGTGGCCGACGCCGTGCGCGGCGAAGCTGGACTGGCCCTGCGCGCCCAGCCACAGCAGGTAGCCGAGGGCGGGCAGGAACAGCACGGCGGTCTCGGCGGTCAGCGACTCCAGCCCGCCCATGTTGAGCTTCTTCTTGATCAGTCCGTACGTGGCGAAGGAGCAGGCCAGGATCAGCGAGATCCACGGCGGCCGCCCGTAGCCGATGGCAAGCACCAGCACGGCGATGAAGCTGATGCCGACCGCCGCCCACTGCGCGCGGCGCAGCCGCTCACCCAGCGCCAGCACGCCGATCGCGATGCTGACCAGCGGGTTGATGAAGTAGCCGAGGCTCGCCTCGACGACATGGCCGTTGTTGACGGACCAGATGTACAGGCCCCAGTTCACGCTGATGATCGAGGCGGCCAGCGCGGTCAGCCCCAGCTTGCGGGGCTGGCGCACCAGCTCGGATATCCAGCCCCAGCGGCGCAGCGCGAGCAGCGCCAGCCCGACCACGGCCAGGGACCACACCATGCGGTGGGCGAGGATCTCGACCGCCCCGGAGGGCATGAGCAGCGGCCAGAAGAGGGGAACGAGCCCCCACAGTCCATACGCGCCGAATCCGTAGAGCAAACCCGTGCGCTGCTCGTTCTCCGCCTTCACGGGGCCTCCTGTACGACATCCAGCCAACCTCACGACCGTAGCGCCGTGCGCGCCGTATGTCATGCCCGTTTTATGGAGATACTCATGACATCTTCAGGGGCTTGCATCCGGCCCCGCCGGCGTTCGCGGCCGAGCCCGCCGCAGGCGGCCGGCTCAGGCGAGCGCCGCGGCGATCGCCTCGGATACCGGGGTCGTGGGCCGGCCGATGAGGCGGGCCAGGTCCCCGCTGGTCCCCGCCAGCCGGCCGCGCGCGATCGCCGCGTCCACGTCGACGATGATCGCCGCGAAGCCCTCGGGCACCCCGGCGCCGGTCAGGACCGCGGTGTGCTCCTCGGCCGGTACCTCGGCGTACGCGATCTCCTTGCCGGACTGCGCCGACAGCTCGGCCGCGTACTCCGCGAGGCTCCAGGCAGTGTCGCCGGAGAGCTCGTAGACCTGGTTCAGGTGGCCCTCGCCGGTGAGCACCACGGCCGCGGCGGCCGCGTAGTCGGCGCGCGCCGCCGAGGCGACCCGGCCCTCGCCCGAGCTGCCGACGATCGCGCCGTGCTCCAGGTGGGCGGCCAGGTCGCGCGTGTAGTTCTCGTGGTACCAGCCGTTGCGCAGGAAGGTGTACGGGATGCCGGAGTCGAGGATGGCCCGCTCGGTGGCCCGGTGCTCGGCGGCCAGCTCGAAGTCCGCCTCCGGCCCGCCGAGGACGCCGGTGTAGGCGAGCTGCGCCACGCCCGCGGCCTGCGCGGCCTCCAGTACGGCGGTGTGCTGGGCGACGCGGCGCCCGATCTCGTTGCCGGAGATCAGCAGGACCCGGTCGCCGGCCCGGAAGGCGGCGGCCAGGGCGGCCGGGTCGCCGTAGTCGGCGACGCGGACCTCGATGCCGCGCTCGGCCAGGTCGGCGGCCTTGTCCTTGTCGCGGACGACGGCGGCGACCTCGTCGGCGGGGACCCGCTCCAGCAGCTCGTCGACGACGAGACGGCCGAGGGCTCCGGTGGCTGCGGTGACGACGATGCTCATGATGCTCTCCTCGTTGGGCGGGAACGCCATCTTACGGTAAGCGCTAACTTTTGGAAAGTGCTCACTGGGAGATAGCGTGGCGCAGACGCACCGAAGCCCGGATCCGATGGGGGATCCGGGCTTCGTGCGTGCCGTGCGCGCCGGTCAGCCGACGACCGTCCAGGTGTCGTTGCCGTGCAGGAGGGCGCCGAGGTCGCCCTTGCCCTTCTGGTCGATGGCCGTGTCGAGCTGGTCGGCCATGAGGGTGTCGTAGACGGCCCGCTCCACGCTGCGGAAGACGCCGATGGGGGTGCGGTGGAGGGTGTCGGGGTCGGCCAGCCGGGACAGCGCGAACGCGGTCGTGGGGCTGGCGGCGCCGGAGTCGTGGACCAGGATCCGCGACTCGTTCTCCGGGGTGACCTCGACGACCTCCAGGTCGCCGGTGGCGGGGTCGCGGACGACGCCCTTGTGGCCGCCCGCCCCGAAGCGGATCGGCTGCCCGTGCTCCAGCCGGATCACGGCCTCCTGGGCCTGCTCGTTGTCCTTCAGCACCTCGAAGGCGCCGTCGTTGAAGATGTTGCAGTTCTGGTAGATCTCCACCAGCGCCGTGCCCTGGTGGTCGGCGGCCTGGCGCAGCACCTCGGTGAGGTGCTTGCGGTCCGAGTCGATGGTGCGCGCCACGAACGAGGCCTCGGCCCCGATCGCCAGCGAGACCGGGTTGAAGGGCGCGTCCAGCGAGCCCATCGGGGTGGACTTGGTGATCTTGCCGAGCTCGGAGGTGGGGGAGTACTGGCCCTTGGTCAGACCGTAGATCCGGTTGTTGAAGAGCAGGATCTTGAGGTTGACGTTGCGGCGCAGGGCGTGGATGAGGTGGTTGCCGCCGATGGACAGCGCGTCGCCGTCACCCGTCACGACCCACACCGACAGATCGCGGCGCGAGGTGGCCAGGCCGGTGGCGATGGCCGGGGCGCGACCGTGGATCGAGTGCATCCCGTAGGTGTTCATGTAGTACGGGAATCGGCTGGAGCAGCCGATTCCGGAGACGAAGACGATGTTCTCCTTCGCCAGCCCCAGCTCGGGCATGAAGCCCTGGACGGCCGCGAGCACCGCGTAGTCGCCGCAGCCGGGGCACCAGCGGACCTCCTGGTCCGACTTGAAGTCCTTCATCGACTGCTTGGCCTCGGCCTTGGGCACCAGGGACAGCAGGTGCGGGGAGTCGGTCACCTCAGTCATTGATGGCCTCCTTGAGGACCTTCGCGAGCTGCTCCGCCTTGAAGGGCATTCCGTTGACCTGGTTGTACGACTGGGCGTCGACCAAGTACCTCGCCCGGATCAGGGTGGCCAGCTGCCCGAGGTTCATCTCCGGCACCACTACCTTGTCGTAACGCTTCAGGACCTCTCCGAGATTCCTCGGGAAGGGGTTCAGATGGCGCAGGTGGGCCTGCGCGATCGGGTCGCCCGCGACGCGCAGCCGGCGCACGGCGGCGGTGATCGGGCCGTACGTGGAGCCCCAGCCCAGGACGAGCGTGCGGGCCCCGTCCGGGTCGTCGACCTCCACGTCCGGCACCACGATGCCGTCGATCTTGGCCTGCCGGGTGCGGACCATCAGGTCGTGGTTGGCCGGGTCGTACGAGATGTTGCCGGTGCCGTCCTGCTTCTCGATGCCGCCGATGCGGTGTTCGAGGCCGGGGGTGCCGGGGACGGCCCACGGGCGGGCCAGGGTCTCCGGGTCCCGCTTGTAGGGCCAGAACACCTCTGTGCCGTCGGCGAGGGTGTGGTTCGGGGCGGTCGCGAACTGGATCTTCAGATCGGGCAGGTCCGCCACGTCCGGGATCCGCCAGGGCTCGGATCCGTTGGCGAGGTAGCCGTCGGAGAGCAGGAACACCGGGGTCCGGTAGGTCAGCGCGATCCGGGCCGCGTCCAGGGCTGCGTCGAAGCAGTCCGCCGGGGTACGGGGCGCGACGATCGGGACGGGGGCCTCGCCGTTCCGGCCGAACATGGCCTGCAGCAGGTCCGCCTGCTCGGTCTTGGTCGGCAGACCGGTGGAGGGCCCGCCGCGCTGGATGTCCACGATCAGCAGCGGCAGCTCCAGCGAGACCGCCAGGCCGATCGTCTCCGACTTCAGGGCCACACCGGGCCCGGACGTGGTGGTGACGCCGAGCGCGCCGCCGAAGGCCGCCCCCAGCGCCGCGCCGATGCCGGCGATCTCGTCCTCGGCCTGGAAGGTCCTTACGCCGAAGTTCTTGTGCTTGGACAGCTCGTGCAGGATGTCCGAGGCCGGGGTGATCGGGTACGAGCCCAGGTAGAGCGGCAGATCCGCCTGCTGGGAGGCCGCGATCAGCCCGTAGGAGAGTGCGAGGTTCCCCGAGATGTTGCGGTAGGTGCCGGTGGGGAAGGCCTTGGTGGCCGGGGCGACCTCGTAGGAGACGGCGAAGTCCTCGGTGGTCTCGCCGAAGTTCCAGCCCGCCCGGAAGGCGACGATGTTCGCCTCCGCGATGTCCGGCTTCTTCGCGAACTTCTGCCGCAGGAAGGCCTCCGTACCCTCCGTCGGCCGGTGGTACATCCAGCTCAGCAGGCCCAGCGCGAACATGTTCTTGCTGCGCTCGGCCTCCTTGCGGGTCAGCCCGAAGTCCTTCAGCGCCTCGACCGTCAGCGTCGTGAGGGGCACCGGATGCAGGCTGTAGGCGTCCAGCGAGCCGTCTTCCAGCGGCGAGGTCTCGTAGCCGACCTTGGCCATGGGGCGCTTGGTGAACTCATCGGTGTTGATGATGATCTCCGCGCCGCGCGGCACGTCCGCGATGTTCGCCTTCAGGGCGGCCGGGTTCATCGCGACCAGCACGTTCGGCGCGTCGCCGGGGGTCAGGATGTCGTGGTCGGCGAAGTGGAGCTGGAAGGAAGACACGCCCGGGAGGGTTCCGGCGGGCGCCCGGATCTCGGCGGGGAAGTTCGGCAGCGTCGAGAGATCGTTGCCGAAGGACGCCGTTTCCGAGGTGAACCGGTCACCGGTGAGCTGCATACCGTCACCGGAGTCACCCGCGAATCGGATGATCACACGATCGAGACGGCGCACTTCCTTGCCGCCCGGGCTCGCCGGAGTGCGCTGTCCGCCGACAACCGCACCCCCAGCCCCGTCGGCCTGCTCGGCTGGGCTACTGACCTGGCTGGTCACTGAACTGGACCTCCTTCGAGGCGTGGGCACCCCCACAAGACCCACCCTACGTCCGCAGGATGAGCATCCCAGGGGGTGACCACATTCTGGACCGTCGGCCCGCCCCTTGAGACGACCGACCGGTATGCCGTAACTGCCGTATCTGACAGATTGTCAGTTGATCAAGATTTCAGGTAGGTGAGAACGGCCAGAACACGCCGGTGATCCCCATCACTCGGCGACAGGCCCAGTTTCATGAAGATGTTGCTGACGTGCTTCTCCACCGCGCCGTCACTGACGACGAGCTGCTTCGCAACCGCCGAATTGGTACGGCCTTCGGCCATCAGCCCGAGCACCTCGCGCTCCCGCGGGGTCAGCCCCGCCAGCACGTCCTGCTTCCGGCTGCGGCCGAGGAGCTGGGCGACCACCTCGGGGTCGAGGGCGGTACCGCCCCGGGCCACCCGGACCACCGCGTCCAGGAATTCCCGTACCTCGGCGACCCGGTCCTTGAGCAGGTACCCCACCCCGGTGCTGGAACCGGCCAGCAGTTCGGTGGCGTACTGCTCCTCCACGTACTGCGACAGCACCAGCACCCCGATCCCGGGGTGGTCGCGCCGCAGCCGTACGGCAGCCCGTACGCCCTCGTCGGTGTGCGTCGGCGGCATCCGTACGTCGGCCACCACCACATCCGGCAGCGCGTCCTCCGCCGCCAGGTCCGCCACCGTCTTGATCAGGGCTTCCGCGTCCCCGACGCCCGCAACGACGTCATGCCCCCGGTCGGTCAGCAACCGGGTCAGGCCCTCGCGCAGCAGCACTGAATCCTCGGCGATGACCACCCGCACCCTGTCTTCCACGATCCCGCAGCTCCCGCGTCCACTCGTTCCCGCACTCCCTGTCTCAGCCAAGCATCCCAGCCTGAAGGCCGGATAAAGGCGGAGCCGGGACAACGAGTGTGCGCAGGGCGGAAATTCGGCCTCGTTGGCGTTTGAGGGGCGGAGCCCTGGTCTTGTGCCCGAGCCTGCCCACTCGGGCGGGAAATCCAGCCTCGCCGGCGTTTGAGGCGCGGGGCTCGGGGCGGAGCCCCGTTCTTTGAGCCGCACCTGCGTACTCGGGCGGGCGATTCCAGCCTCGCCGGCGTTTGAGGCGCGGGGCTCGGGGCGGAGCCCCGTTCTTTGAGCTGCACCTGCGTACTCGGATGGGCATATCCAGCCCCGCCGGCGTTTGAGGCGCGGGGTCCGGGGCGGAGCCCCAGGGCGCGGCGCCCCAGCCGAACACGGACGGGAGTCCCGCGGCTCAGCGCCGCCCAGCGCCCGCCCCCGTGCGGTCGCGCCACGGCAGCTCGGCGGTCACCGTGGTCCCCCCGCCGGCGGGGGAGTCCACCACCAGCACCCCATCCACGGC
>NZ_JBICYR010000040.1:15128-49384 GCF_043201175.1 Streptomyces sp. NPDC048337 | reverse complement strand
GCGGCGTGGGGGGTGAGCTGGCGGGGGCGGCCGCTGCCCCCGCGGCGGGGCGGGGGGCCCCGGGGGGGGGCCCCCGGGGCGGGGGGGGGGGCCGCGCCCCCCCCCCCCCGCGCCCCCCCCCCACCGCGGTACATGTGTGACCGGTGTTCCGCCGTGATGGTTGTACCGGAATCCCGAAGGCCGGTCTGTGTCGTCGATCACGTGGCGAAGCGTGCAACCGAGGCCCGGGGCCGGTGGTCAAGGGGTGCATGAGAAAGCGCATCTCCCTGCTGGCGGCAGCCGGCCTGGCGTCCGTAGGCCTGGCCGCCGCCCCCGCGAACGCCGCGGATCCCGTCTTCACGCTCACCAGCCCGACGGAGATCGGCCTGCGCCCGCACCCCGGGCAGAGCGGTCAGCCGCAGAAGACCTCGGTCGAGTTCCGGGTCGAGAACGAGACCGGGAACGTCTTCGGCCGTCAGACCACCTTCACGATCGACCTGAGCACGCTCAAGGGGGTCGCCGACGTCACGCTCGACAAGGACCGGTCCAACGGCTGCACGCTCGCCGCCACGACGGTGACCTGCAAGGACTGGGCGATCTGGACGCACAGCAGTGACGTCGTGACCCTGGACCTCACCGCCGCCAGGGACAGCAAGGTCGGCACGGTCGCCGACCTGACGATGACCGGCAAGGCGGAGGGCGCCACCTTCAAGTCCGCCACCACCAAGGTCAAGGTGGGCGGCCCGGACCTGGTGCTGAAGGAGGCCCCCCTCAAGGCGAAGCTCGTCCCGGGCGAGACGCAGCAGCTGCCGATCGTCTTCACCAACGCGGGCACGGAGTCCGTCGACGGCGTGGCGCTGGAGGTGAACACCTCGCACGGCATCGGGCTCGTCGAGCGGTACGACAACTGCTCCTACAGCCAGAACGACGGCGCGGGCCGGCCGTGGAACGCGGGCTGGAACACCGCGGTGTGCATCCTCGACGGCGAGTACAAGCCGGGCACGGTCTACGAGGTCGACGGCGCGCTGACCCTCAAGGCGGCCCCGCACGCCTTCATCGACGGGATGACCTACGCGGTGCACGCGGCCGGCGCCCAGCCGAAGACCACCCAGAAGCTGGAGCGGCCGAGCACCGGCAAGAAGCTGACCGCCGTGGAGCGGCCGGCCAAGGCCACCCGGCAGTCCGCGGAGATCGACCCGTCGGACAACCAGCACGAGTTCGACTTCCAGACGAAGAACACCGCCGACTTCGCGGCGCGCCCCGTGTCCCTCAAGGGCAAGGCCGGCGACACGGTCAAGGCGGACTTCGGCTTCGACAACAAGGGCCCGGCGTGGGTCGCCTACCTGCGCTCGGGTGAGGACGTCGCCCGGACGGACATCGTCGTCCCGCAGGGCGCCAAGGTGACGAAGGCTCCGGAGCAGTGCCGCGGGGTCAACGCCGACGGCACCTACCGCGAGCAGAACCTGGGTGCTCCCCGCTACTTCTGCGGAACCACCCACATCGTGGGCGAGGCGGAGAAGGTCTCCCACCCGTTCGAGCTGAAGATCGAGAAGGTCGTGGCCGACGCCACGGGCTCCATCGCGGTCGGCCAGTGGATCCCGTCGGGCACCGAGCCGCAGGCCTTCGACCCGAACCACGCCAACAACAAGGCCGCCTTCGTGATCAACGCCAAGGACGGCGGCACCACGCCGAGCCCGAGCCCGACCACCAGCGCCACCCCGACGCCGACGGGCTCCGCCACCGCGTCGGCCACGCCGAGCCCCACCGCGAGCACCGGCACCACGGCGCAGGGCGGCCTCGCCAGCACCGGCGCCACCGCCGGTCCGATCCTGATCGCCGGCGCGGTCCTCGTCGCCGCCGGCGGCGCGCTGTTCCTGGTCTTCCGCCGTCGGGCCACCGGTCGCGCGTAGCCACGTAGAACGACACAGAAGAACGGCCGGTCCGGGGCGTCCCCCGGTCCGGCCGTCTTTTCATGGGGTGACCGGGCTGCTGTCCCCTGCCGTCCGGTCACGCGAAGGAGCGAGGTCCCACGACGCACGCTCCACGGGGCGTACGTCTCATCGCTCCTGCGGAGCCACGCGTGGTGTTGCGGTCCCGCACCTGGCTGGCGCGGACATCCTCACCAACGAAGGGCACCTGGGGCGGTCACGCTCCGGACGGGTGACGAACACCCGCTCAAGGGCCCGGGGCCCCGGGCTCAGACGCGGCCGCGGCACAGCTCCAGCAGGGTCATGGACAGGGCGGTGCCGGGCTTGCCGAGGGCGTCGCTCCAGTGGGAGAGCACCTCCATCTCCCGTGAGAGGTGCACCCGGCGGCCGCCCGAGGAGATCCGGGCCTCCTGGATGACGGTCGAGACGGCCATCCGCTCCTGGATCAGGCCGATGATCCGGTCGTCGAGGGCGTCGATGCGCTCGCGGGAGTCGGCGATCAGCTGCTCGGGGGTGGTGGTGATCGTGGTCATGACGGTTCTCCTTGGGGGTCGTGGCCCGAAGGAGCGGAAACGCCGGAGCGCCCCGGTCCTGTCGGACCGGGGCGCTCTGGGAAGTCAGTGGCTCAAGCGAGCATCACGAGGACCCATGGCGACCGGACCGGCCGGTGCCATAGGTAAAGAGGAAGCTCAGCTGCTTGCGCATGGAACGGATTATTACCCTCCGTCCCGCTCCGGGCCAACCGGGTTCGGATGGTGAGACGAATGGGTGGTGGCGTCCACCGTTAGAATCGACAAATACAACCACCTCATCCGCCGGAAGGCCGTCCCGTGCCAGAAGCACCCTCCGCCGCCCACGACAGCGCCCCGGACACGGTTCTCGTCGTCGACTTCGGCGCCCAGTACGCCCAGCTCATCGCCCGCCGCGTCCGCGAGGCACGGGTCTACAGCGAGATCGTCCCCAGCACGATGCCGGTGGCCGAGATGCTGGCCAAGGACCCCAAGGCGATCATCCTCTCCGGCGGCCCGTCCTCCGTGTACGAGGAGGGCGCCCCGCGCCTGGACGACGCCCGCGCCCTCTTCGAGGCCGGTGTCCCCGTCTTCGGCATGTGCTACGGCTTCCAGCTGATGGCGACCACCCTCGGCGGCACCGTCGACAACACGGGCGCGCGCGAGTACGGCCGTACGCCGCTGTCGGTCTCCAAGGCCGGCTCCACCCTCTTCGAGGGCACCCCCGAGCACCAGTCGGTGTGGATGTCGCACGGTGACGCCTGCTCCGCCGCCCCCGAGGGCTTCACCGTCACCGCGTCGACGAACGTCGTCCCGGTCGCGGCCTTCGAGAACGACGCGCAGAAGCTGTACGGCGTGCAGTACCACCCCGAGGTGATGCACTCCACGCACGGCCAGCAGGTCCTGGAGCACTTCCTCTACCGCGGTGCGGGCCTGGAGCCCACCTGGACCACCGGCAACATCGTCGAGGAGCAGATCGAGGCGATCCGCCAGCAGGTCGGCGACAAGCGCGCCATCTGCGGCCTCTCCGGCGGCGTGGACTCCGCGGTCGCCGCAGCCCTCGTGCAGAAGGCCATCGGCTCGCAGCTGACCTGCGTGTACGTCGACCACGGCCTGATGCGCAAGGGCGAGACCGAGCAGGTCGAGAAGGACTTCGTCGCCGCCACGGGCGTGCAGCTGAAGGTCGTAGACGCCCAGGAGCGCTTCCTGAACGCGCTGGCCGGCGTCTCCGACCCGGAGACCAAGCGCAAGATCATCGGCCGCGAGTTCATCCGCGTCTTCGAGCAGGCCCAGTCCGAGATCATCGACGAGGCCGAGGGCGGCCCGGAGGTGGCCTTCCTGGTCCAGGGCACCCTGTACCCGGACGTCGTCGAGTCCGGCGGCGGCACCGGCACCGCCAACATCAAGTCCCACCACAACGTGGGCGGCCTCCCCGAGGACATCGAGTTCGAGCTCGTCGAGCCGCTGCGCCAGCTGTTCAAGGACGAGGTCCGGATGGTCGGCCAGGAGCTCGGCCTGCCCGAGGAGATCGTCCAGCGCCAGCCCTTCCCGGGCCCGGGCCTGGGCATCCGCATCGTCGGCGAGGTCACCAAGGACCGCCTGGACCTGCTGCGCGAGGCCGACGCCATCGCCCGCCACGAGCTCACCGCGGCCGGCCTGGACCGCGAGATCTGGCAGTGCCCGGTCGTCCTGCTCGCGGACGTCCGCAGTGTCGGCGTGCAGGGCGACGGCCGCACCTACGGCCACCCGATCGTGCTGCGCCCCGTCTCCTCCGAGGACGCGATGACCGCGGACTGGACGCGCATGCCGTACGAGGTGCTCGCGCGGATCTCCACCCGCATCACCAACGAGGTGCCGGACGTGAACCGCGTGGTCCTGGACTGCACGAGCAAGCCCCCGGGCACCATCGAGTGGGAGTAGGCCCCACCCGCCCGTGACGAAGCCGCCGCTCCCACCGGGGAGCGGCGGCTTCGCCGTACCTATGGTCACTTGGCGGCCGCGCCGGTACCTTGCGCCGCGACCGCCGCGCGCCGTGACCACAAGGAGGGGCCATGCCGGATCAGCCCGTACCCGTACCCGCCCCCGCCCCCGTGCCGGTGGACCGGCTGGCCTTCGAGATGCCGCCCGTGCACGCGGACCCGGCCGAGGAGCGCGCGTACCGCAAGGAGCGGCTCGCCGGGGCGCTGCGGCTGTTCGGGCGCCTCGGGTACGAGGACGGGGTCGCCGGGCACGTCACCGCGCGCGACCCGGAGTTCGAGGACTGCTTCTGGGTGAACCCCTTCGGCCGGGCCTTCGCCGGCCTCGGCCCCGAGGACCTGCTGCTGGTCGACGGGGAGGGGCGGGTGGTCCAGGGCGAGCGGAGGGTCAACCAGCTCGCCTTCGCCGTGCACGCGGCCGTGCACCGGGCGCGCCCCGAGGCCGTGGCCGTCGTCCGCACGCAGGCCCCGTACGGACGCGCGCTGGCCTGCCTCGGCGAGCTGCTCGCCCCCGTCACCCATGAGGCCTGCGCCTTCTACGAGGACCACGCGCTCCTCGACGAGTACGCGGGCGCGCAGGACGGCGCGCGGATCGCCCTCGCGCTGGGCCCGTACAAGGCGCTGATCCTGCGCAACCAGGGGCTGCTGACGGTCGGCGGCTCGGTGGACGCGGCCGCGTGGTGGTTCATCGCGGCCGAGCGCGCGGCGCAGGTCCAGCTGATCGCGCGGGCGGCCGGGAAGCCGGTGCTCATCGACCACCACAGCGCCGTGGCCACGCGCGAGCGGTTCGGCGGCGATCTGGCCGCCTGGGTGAGCTACCAGCCGCTCTGGCAGACGGTGGCGTCAACATCATGAACGGTTAATCACCTGCTCTGACATCGTGCGCAATCCGGAACACTGCCGCAGTGGTGCACAATTCGCTGGCATTGCACCGTAGTTCAGAGAGGCGGCACGCACGTGGCTGTCCAAGAGATGTCTGAGATGTCCAGAGGTGTCCACACGGCCGCCTGCGCCTGCGACGACTGCGCGCGCGAGGGCCACCGCCGGGCCCTCGCCGGGTTCCTGGAGAAGCGGGACGAGTTCGCCTCCGGCCAGGGAGTGCCGGCCGCCGTCGCCCACTCGCTGGGGGCGTCGCGCCAGTGGGTTTCCGACGAACTGACCCTGTCGGCACGCACCGTCGCCGACCGGGGCAGGGAGGCCGGGACCTCCTGGCTGTACCTGTTCTCCCGGCGGGCCGTCCTCGCCGTGTGGATCGCCGCCGGCGTCCTGCTGCTCGTCCAGGTCGGCACCGCGCTCGGCACCGGCTGGTCCACGGCCCGCACCGCCGGGCTGCTGGCCGCGCTGGTGCTGGCCGGGCTGCTCACGGTCGCGGCCCGCGCCCAGTCGGTGCGCGGCGGGCTGCTGGCCCCGCTGGTCGGCGAGGACAACCGGCTGTCCACCTCGAAGGCCGTGCCGAGCGCCTGGGTGGTGCTGACGGCGTTCGCCGCGCTGCTGCCCGCGCTGCGGCTGGCGGCCTCGGCGCCCGGGCCGGAGCGGCAGGCGCTGTACGCGGGGCTCGCACTGGACCGGGCGCTGCCGCTGCTGGCGGTGGTCGCGCTGACCTCGGCGGTGGCCGTGCTGGTGCGCCGGGTGGTCTCCGTACGGATCATGGGCCAGCGGCTGCAGAAGCTGCCGGCCGACCGGCCGCGCGGGGTGGACCTGCTCACCGACGACGCGGGGCGCGGGAGCTTCCCGGACGCCCAGTACGTACTGGTCTCCACGGTGGTGCTGGCCTACGCGGCGGTGTCGCTGGCCCGCTTCCCGGAGCGGCTCCCGCAGCTGCCGTGGGCGCTGGCCCTGCTGGTGGCGCTGTCGGCCGCCGTCTACCTGGCCGCCAAGTACGCGGAAGGCAGTCGCCCGCTGGTGCTGTCGGTGGTGCGCAGACGGGAGCCCGGGGATCTGGACGCGGCCGTCCGACCCGGGGACGACATCGAGATCCGGGGGGTGGGCTTCGTGCCGCCCGGGGCGCAGACGCCGGAGATGCTGGCGCGGCTGGTGGTGCGGATCGGCGCGGTGCACGTGCACGTGCCGCTGGTCCCGGTGGCCGGCGGGTTCACCAACCCCTCGGACACGGTCCTGACGGTGCCGGTCCCGGCGGAAGTGGAACCCGGCCGGATCGAGCTCCTGGTGGTGACCGCCGCCGGAGTGGAATCCAACCGCTGCACCATCGACGTGGCCGAGTGATGGGGGTACACATGACCCGTGACCCGAACCGATGTTCCTGACGTCCCCCGGTTGAGCGATTCCCCGATCAAGGAGCAGGCGGTCCGCCACGCGCTGCTGCCGCTGCGGATCTTCCTCGGCGTGACCTTCGTGTACGCGGGCCTCGACAAGCTGACCGACTCCGCGTTCCTCTCCGCCGCCGGCGAGGGCTCCATCGGCGACCTGATGCGCGGGGTGCGCGACACCTCCGCGGTCCCGGCCCTGGTGGACCTGGCGCTCAAGGCTCCCGTCGGCTTCGCCGTGGTCCTGGCCATCGGGGAGATCCTGGTCGGCCTCGGAACCCTGGCCGGCCTGCTGACCCGTATCGCGGCCGTCGGCGGAGCGCTGATCTCGCTCAGCCTGTGGCTCACCGTGTCGTGGGCGGTGACCCCGTACTACTACGGCAACGACCTGATCTACCTGCTGGCCTGGACCCCGCTGATCCTCGCCGGGGCGGCCTACCCGTCCCTGGACTCGCTGATCCGGTCGCGCCGGTCCCGCCGCAGGGCGTAGGTGATCATCCCCGTCAGGGCGGCGAGGGTCAGTCCGCCCACGGTCAGCGCGATGACCAGGAACCACGGCAGATCGACCCGGCCGGTCGCGTCGAGGAGATAGAGCACGCCCGCCGTGATCAGGGCCAGCCCCGCGATCAGCCGTCCCGGCTGGAACTCATGACGCACGGGCCACCTCCACCTGTCCCACACCCGCGTTCAGGTGCAGCTCGATCGTGCCGCCGGCCTCGGTGCCGGCGGCGGGCGGAAGCGTCGCCTCCTGGTGGTCGCCGCCGCTGCGGATGCGCACGTCCTGGCTGGTCTCCCCGGGCAGCTGGATGTCGCCCAGCCGGATCGAGACGTCGGCCACGGCCGTCACCTCGCGGGGCACGACCACCTTGAGCCGCCCCGCGTCGAGGGAGGCGCGGACCGCCACCGTCGTGCCCTTCGGTACGTCCAGGCGGCTCAGGTCCAAGGTGGCGAGCCCGGTGCCCGCGTCGTAGACGGGCTTGACGTCGGCCACCGCGGCCGGGCGCCACTCGACCTCCCGCCAGTCCGTGCCGATGTCCCGGGGCAGCACCGAGGCCCCCGCCAGCAGCCCGGCGGTCAGGAGCGCCAGCAGCACCGTGCCGAAGCCGGTACGGCCCTTGACCGAACTGACCGCGAGGCCCAGACCGAACACGGCCAGGGCGGAGGCGAAGCCGATCTGCAGCGCGTGGCTGAGGGTGCTGCCCTCCCACACCGAGGTGGTGGAGCAGGCCCCGGCGAGCAGCGCCAGGACGAAGACCCGGCCGCCGATGCCGCCGCGCGGGCGGGCCGGGGCGTCGGGCTTCCTCGCGGCCCCGGCCGCGGCGGGCTCGCGCACCGCGTCGGCGTCGTCGTCCGGGCCCCACAGGTAGCCCGTGGTGCCGACCGGGCCGGTGGTGCCGTCCTTGACCAGCGGGTCCCGCCACCAGGAGGGGCCGCCCGGGGTCGGCGGGGCCTTCGTCTCCGGCGGGGCGGGGGAGTGCGCGGCGGGGGCCTTCGTCTCCGGCGGGGAGGTGTGCCGCCGCCGCTGCGACCAGTACGAGGCTCCGCCCAGAGCCAGGATGGCCAGGACCGAGAAGACCGCGAGGCCGCCGTTGTCCAGCATCGACAGGAACAGCGCGCAGCCCACCAGCGCGGCGAACACCGCGGCGAGGGTCGCCCCCTCGATCCGGCCGGTCAGCATCTTCTTCGCCTCGCTGTCCTCCTCGCCCTCGACGGGGAGCAGCAGCCACGCGAAGCCGTAGAAGATCAGGCCGACGCCCCCGGTGACCGCGAGGACCCCGAGGACGATCCGGAAGATCACGGGATCCAGGTCGAAGTACCGGCCAAGACCCCCGCACACGCCCGCGAGCAACTTGTCGCGCTTGCTGCGGCGCAGGGGCGGACGGGCGTCCGGCGGGGCAGGGGCCCGCGGGTCCTCCGGCGGGGCGTCGTGCACTTCGGTCATGGGTCCATGGTGACGGGCCGCCGAGGCGCGCGGCACCGGGCCCGACCCTGGCACAACCCTGATATCCCCCCGACAGAACTGGGGGGATGCCCTGATGCCCGGCCGCCCGCGCGCGTGTGACCATCGATGGCATGCCGTCCGTAGCCGCCACCCGCACCCCCCTCGCACCGGATCCCGAGGAAGCGCCGCAGCGCAAGCTCTACCGCAGCGCCGACGGCCGGATGCTCGGCGGTGTCGCGCGGGGCCTCGCCGGACACCTCGGGCTGCCCGTGGTCTGGGTCCGGCTCGCCTTCCTCATGCTGTTCATGTGGGGGGACGGCCTCGGCATCCTGCTCTACGCCGCCTTCTGGGTCTTCGTACCGCTGGGCGTCGGCGGCCGTACCGGGCACCGCTCCTTCTTCGAGACCCTCGCCGACGGCAGCCGCCGCCTGCGCAAGCCCGACCGAGGGCAGATCACCGCACTGATCGCGCTGTTCATCGGCGCGGGCATCTTCATCTCCAAGGTCCAGGTCGGCGGCGCCTCCGGCCGGTACGTGTGGCCGACGCTGCTGGTCGGGGCCGGTGTGGTCCTCGTATGGCGGCAGGCCGACAACGCCCGCCGCGCCCACTGGAACGAGGCCGTCGGACGGCACGGACGCCTCTTCCAGGCCGCCCGGGCCCTCGCCGGCGTCGCCCTCGTCGGCGTCGGGCTCACCGTCTTCATCGTCGTACGGGGCTCCGCCGCCCAGCTCGGCAACGTCCTGACCGCGACCCTCGCCGTCCTTGTCGGCATCGCCCTGCTCGCCGGACCCTGGCTGATCCGGATGACCCAGGACCTCTCCGAGGAGCGCCTGATGCGCATCCGCGCCCAGGAACGTGCCGAGGTCGCCGCCCACGTGCACGACTCCGTCCTGCACACCCTCACCCTGATCCAGCGCAACGCGGAGGACGTCGGCGAGGTCCGCCGGCTGGCGCGGGCGCAGGAGCGCGAGCTGCGGAACTGGCTCTACAAGCCCGAGGGCACCGGCAAGGACGAGGCCGAGGAGCCGGCCACCCTCGCTGAGGCCGTGAAGAAGACCGCCGCCGAGGTGGAGGACCACCACGGCGTCCCCATCGAGGTCGTCCTCGTCGGCGACTGCCCGCTCGACGAGCGGCTGGCGGCCCAGATCCAGGCCGCACGCGAGGCGATGGTCAACGCCGCCAAGTACGGTGGCGAGGGCGGGCCCGTGCAGGTGTACGCGGAGGTGGAGGGGCAGACGGTGTTCGTGTCCGTACGGGACCGGGGACCGGGCTTCGACATCGACGCGGTACCGGACGACCGCATGGGCGTACGAGAATCGATCATCGGCCGGATGCAGCGCAACGGGGGGACCGCGGTGCTGCGGTCCGCGCCCGACGGCGGCACGGTGGTCGAACTGGAGATGGAGAGGGCGGCGAACGCAGCATGACCGAAGAAGCCGGTACGAACGAGAGCGCGACCGAGGCCCGGCGGGTCCGGGTGGTGCTCGTCGACGACCACCGGATGTTCCGCACGGGCGTACAGGCCGAGATCGGCGACACCGCGCGGACCGGCGTCGAGGTCGTCGGCGAAGCCGCAGACGTGGACCAGGCCGTCACCGTCATCACCGCCACCCGCCCCGAGGTGGTCCTGCTCGACGTGCACCTGCCCGGCGGCGGCGGGGTCGAGGTGCTGCGCCGCTGCGCCCCGCTGATGGCGTCGGCCGAGCACCCCGTACGGTTCCTGGCCCTGTCGGTGTCGGACGCGGCCGAGGACGTCATCGGGGTCATCCGCGGCGGCGCGCGCGGCTACGTCACCAAGACCATCACCGGCACCGACCTGGTGAACTCGATCTTCCGGGTGCAGGACGGGGACGCGGTCTTCTCGCCGCGGCTGGCCGGCTTCGTGCTCGACGCCTTCGCCTCGACGGACGCCCCGCCGGTCGACGAGGACCTGGACCGCCTCACGCAGCGCGAGCGCGAGGTGCTGCGGCTCATCGCGCGCGGGTACGCGTACAAGGAGATCGCCAAGCAGCTCTTCATCTCGGTGAAGACGGTCGAGTCGCACGTCTCGGCGGTGCTCAGGAAGCTCCAGCTCTCCAACCGCCACGAGCTGACCCGCTGGGCCACCGCACGCCGTCTGGTGTGACCGCCCGGTAGGGCGGGGTGTGATCCACGACGCAGGGGGGCGGGGCAACCGGAGGGCGGCGCACCGCCCTCTTGGGTGGCGTGATGAGCCTGACGGGGACCCCCCTTTTCGCGACGGTGGCCGTGCTGGCCGCGATCGCCGTCGTCCTGCCGCTGGCCGTGTGGAGCAAGGTGCGCGGCCCCGCCGTCGTGCGCGTCGCGACCCGCGGCCTGATGGTGGTCTTCGCGCAGGTCACCGCCATCGCGCTGGTATTCGTCGCGGTCAACCGGGACATGAACTTCTACGCCTCCTGGGGAGACCTGTTCGGCACCGGCAAGTACGTCACCGCCGCCCCCGACCTCGGCCCGGACGGGCTCGGCGGGAAGAAGGCAGCCGAGGTCAAGGCCGAGCCCAAGGTCAAGCAGGCGTTCCAGCCGGTCGAAGGACTCGGCGGCCGGGTCCAGAAGACCGAGCTCGACGGGAAGATCTCCGGGGTCAAGGGCGACGTCATGGTGTGGCTGCCGCCGCAGTACGACGACCCGGCCTTCAAGGACAAGAAGTTCCCGGTGGTCGAGCTGATCCCGGGCATACCCGGGACGGGCAAGTCCTGGTTCCAGGGGCTCAAGGCGCACGAGGTGCTGGAGCCGCTGATGAAGAGCGGCAAGGTGAAGCCGTTCATCCTCGTCTCGCCGCGCGCCATGCTGCTGGGCAACGCCGACACCGGCTGCGCCAACATCACCGGCAAGGTCAACGCCGACAGCTGGTTCAGCGTCGACGTCCGCAAGATGGTCACCGACAACTTCCGGGTGTCGGACGAGGCCCGCACCTGGGGCGTCGCCGGCTACTCGGCCGGCGCGTACTGCGCCGCCAAGCTGGCGATCTCCCACCCCGACCGCTACAGCGCGGCCGTCTCCCTGTCCGGCTACAACGACCCGGGCCAGGAGCCCTCGTCGCTGGTCGCGCAGGACCCGGAGCTGCGGCGCACCCACAACCTGAAGGCCGTCCTGAAGGCCACGCCCGCGCCGCCGGCGGTCTCGCTGTGGATGTCGGGCGCCGAGCAGGACGGCTACCTGTCCGGCATGGACCTCAAGGCGCTCGCGCAGAGCCCGACCGCGGTCCACGCGGAGAAGGTGACCGGCGGCCACAACCTCGACTCGTGGTCGAAGCAGCTACCGCAGACCTTCCAGTGGCTCAGCGGCGTGGTCAAGACGCCGTAGCGGCAGCGCTCGGCTCGCCCGTCCGAGTGGCCGGGGCAGCGGTGAGCGGGGACCATGGAAGAAGAGAGCGGTGCCCCTTGGGGACGTGAAACGTCGGGACCATGAGGCCTTCGGGCACTGTCCCTGTCCCAGGCCCGTCCATTCGCCTGGCGGCCCGGTCCCACTTGCCGTTTGTGCGGCGGCCGTATGGCCGGCTGCCAGGACGGAGAGTCATGTGGGTTCCCCTCGTAGTGAGCGTCGTTCTGCTCGTGTTCCTCATCGCCCTCGTGGTGTGGATCTACCGCCGCAACCCCGAGTCACCCCCGGTCCCTGAACGGCGTCCCTTCGCGCAACCTCCGAGGTCCGACGTTCCAGGTCGTGCCGAGGAACTTCCGACGTTCCAGGTCGTGGCGCTGGGGTTGCAGGGTTCGGGCAAGACGTTGCTGCTGGCCAGCATGTACCACCGGCTCCAGTCACCGGCAGGCCAGAGCTATTACCTCCGCGTTCCCTCGGACGCGGACAGGATGCAACTCAACCAAGTGGTACACGCAGATGGCGGACTCGGCGGTGGCGGACGGCTGGCCGGCCGGAACCGCGAAGGGGGAGTCGCGGCACTTCTCGTTCATGGTGAAGGCCCGCACCCCTGACGGCGCTGTCCACCCCATTCTGGAGCTGAAATACCTGGAGTACGCGGGTGAACTCCTGACGGAGCCTCAGGCACCCGGATCGACGGTGCAGGAAGAGCTCTTCGACCACATCCGCCGGGGCCGACGCGCTGATCGGGATCATCGACGGCAATCACATCCGGCAGCATCTGGACGGTGTCCCCCAGGGGCTGATCCGTCTTGAGCAGACCCTCGACGCCCTGGTGCCGACCATGATCGAGGCGGCGTGTCCCGTCAGCTTCGTCATCACCAAGTGGGACCTGCTCTCGGATCTGCACCCCAACGACGAACGGATCCGCCTGGAATTCGTGCAGGACCTGCTGACGTCGAACGACCACTTCCGGACGCTGGTGAAGATCCAAGGCGCAACCCGGGTGGTCCGGCTCATCCCCGTCAGTTCGGTGGGTCCGGGTTTCGCGACCGTCGACCCCACCGGGAGGATCGTCAAACTGCCTCAGGGGATAGTGCACCCCACCCGCGTGGACGTTCCGTTGTCGGCCGTGGTCCCCGACCTGTTCGAGCAGGTGGAGGGCCGGCTCGACCAGGCTGCCCGAGAGGCCTTCTATGCCGAGGTGCGCCGACGTAGCCAGATGACCCCGATGGACGCGGTTGCCTCCCTGGCCGCCTTCGCCGGCCGGGTGACGGGCAAGGCCGTGATCGCCACGTTGGGCGCTTCGGCGGCGACGCTAGCGGGGAACGCCGTACTGGGACTCTTCCTCGACTCCCATGGCGGGGCGCAGGCGCGGCGCCAGGAGCGGCTCAATCGGGAGTTGAACCAGATTCAGCAAGGATATGAAGACTTCCGTGAAGCGCGGCGCCGGGTCATCGAAGACATGCGCCGGAAAGTGGCCGTCATGGAAGACCAGTTGCCGCACTCCAGGCTGTCCTGACATGACCGGGCCCTCACTTGGCCGGCAGGCGTGGCCGTTCCTCGTCGGTCGAGGGCGGAACCACGGCTACCGGACCCTGCTCGCTCCCGACTTCCTCGTCGCCGAGGGCGACTACGGAGTCCTCGACGATTCCGTGGCGCCGGGCATGGTGGCGGAGCAGGTGAAGGTCGTGCCGGTGGTCACCAGGGCCGGACGCCGCCTGACGGTCGTGCACACGACGCACCAGGTCACCGCGGCCGACATCGCGGAGCCGGGAAACGCCTCCGTGGACCAGGCGCCGCGGGACGAGTTCGGCCGCCCGCTCCAATTGATGTACGGATTCGTCTGCGCGGAGGACCGGGTCGCCGCACCGCATCCGGACGATCTGAACGCCTGTCGCGAGACGGCGCTCCCCGTCTACCGGCGGTTCCTCGGCGACGAGGAGGGCTTCACGGTCCAGTCCGGGCGGGCGTTCCCCATGCGATCGGCTCTCACCGCACTCCCGGCTCCGCCCCGGCCCGTGTCCGCGCCGTCCGGGCGCCCGCCGTCCGGGCGCCCGCCGTCCGGGCGCCCGCCGTCCCCGACCGGAGCTTCGTTGCCGAGGCGCACACCTGCCCTGCCGGGGCACCGGCGCGGATTGATCTCCGCCGGGATCCTGGTGCTCATCGGAATTCTGATCTTCGGGCTGGTGAAAGCCTGCACCCCGGAGCCGACCCCGGAATGCGATCACTGGGGCCGCTGCTCCAGCTCGTCGGCGAGTGCCTACGCCGGGCGGGACGCGCCGGCCCAGGGCATCGAGTCGATCGGGGCCACGCGGACCGTCGAGCCCGGGCGGGGGGCGTGGATCATCTGGCCGTTGCCGATGTAGAGGCCGACGTGGGTGACCCCGGAATAGAAGAACACCAGGTCGCCGGGGGCCAGTTGATCGCGGGAGACGCGGCGGCCGGCGTTGATCTGGGTGTAGGTGGTGCGGGGGAGCGAGACCCTGGCCGCGCGCCAGGCCGCCTGCGTCAGGCCGGAGCAGTCGAAGGATCCCGGGCCCGTGGCGCCCCAGACGTAGGGCTTTCCGATCGCGCCGTGCGCGAAGGCCACCGCGCGGGCGGCGCGGGAGCCGTCGGCGGGCGGCGGGGGAGCGGACGGCGCGGCGGCGGGGGCGGCTCCGGCCGACCTGGCCTCGTACGCGGCGCGCTGCTCGGCGGTGAGCCGGGCCAGCAGCCGCTTCGCGGTGCCGAGCTTGCCCTCGATCTCGGACTTGTGCTCGGCCAGTTCGTCCCGCCGCGCCCGGAGGTCGGCGAGTCGTCCGGTGGCCTGCTCCCGCAGCCTCCCGACCTCGTCGAGCCGGCGTCGCACGGTGCTGATGCCGGCGGCGTTGCGGTCGCCGGCGCGGGTGATGAAGGAGGCCTGGGAGAGGTACTCCTGCGGATCGGCGGCGGTCGCGAGCGTGACCGCGGTGCCGAGGCTCCCCCCGCTGCGGTACTGGGTGGCGGCCAGTGAACCGAGGGCGCCGCGGGCGCTGTTGAGCTGGTCGGTCTTGCGGGCGGTCTCGTCGCGCAGGTCGTCCAGTGCCCGCTCGGCCTCGTCGGCCTTCTGCTTCGCCCCGTTGTACCGCTCGGTCGAGGCCTCGGCCTCCTCGTAGAGCCGGTCCACCTCCGACTCGACCTGTGAGGGAGTGGGGCGGGGGTCGGCCTGGGAGGTGCCTTCGAAGGCGGTCGCGGTGGCAGCGCCCGCGAGGGCGAGGGTGGTGGCGGCGGTCCGTACCGTGCCGCCGGCGAGCGGGCGCTGCCTGGGCTTTCGATGACTGGCCACGAGGGCCTCACGTCCTTCCTCCGTCGGTGCTTGGAGGAGGACGGTAGACCCGGAGGTAACGGGCGGATGACGGGATGATCGTAAGTGGCCTGATGCGACCGGGGATGGCCGCTCGAGACCGATGCGGATCAGTGCCAGAGGACGGCGATGAAGATATTGACCACGGTCAGTCCGCCGACCGCGCCGAACAGGGCCTTCTCCACGTGCTCCTCGTCGCGCTTGACGTAGACGAGGGCGAGGATCACGAAGAGGATCGCGAGCTTCACGCCGATCTTCATGTTGTTGACGGCGGCGCCGTCCATCTCGCGGAAGCCGACGAGCAGGACGCCGGTGACGAGCATGGTGAGCGCGCCGTGCAGCATGGCGGGCACGAAGCGGGCGGTGCCCGCGCCCATCGCCTTCATCTGGGTCAGGAAGCCGCCGAGGAGCGAGGCGATGCCGATGATGTGGAGGCCGACGAAGGCGTTGATGAGGACGGTCATGGCTTCGAGCGTACGGGGCGGCCATCCGCGGATTTCGGTCGGGCGGTGACCGATCGACCGTACGAGATCTGCGTACAGTGGGATGCATGGCCGCCGCTGCTGAGCTCCCCCACCCCACCGCCGACCGCCTCGAGCTGGTCGAGGTCCTGGCGGCGCTCGGACATCCCGTCCGGCTGGAGATCGTCCGCAGGCTGGCCTCGGGCGAGGAGGCGTTCTGCGGTGAGGTGGTGCCCGACCTGCCCAGGTCGAGCGTCACGCACCACCTCAAGGTGCTGCGCGAGAGCGGAGTGATCTGCCAGCGCCCCCAGGGCCGCAAGCTCTACCTCGCGCTGCGCCGCGAGGACCTGGCGCTGCGCTTCCCGGGGCTGCTGGAGCTGGTGCTGGGCGAGGCGTAGGTCAGTTCGTGCACTGCTGCACGGCGGGCGAGCTGGTCACGCAGTTGTTCGGCGTGTTGCCCGCGATGACGCTCAGGGTCGACGCGACCGTGCCGGCCTCGTTGTAGACGCCGCCGGCGGTGACGGCGGCCCTGTTGCCCGTGATGATGGCCCGGTTCAGCGTGGTCGTCGCGGCCCCGCCGAAGTTCGCGAGGCCGCCGCCGCGCCCCTCCAGGCCGTCGGTCCCGGTGACGCTGTTGTTGAGCAGCACGCTCTGGTTGATCTTCAGCGTGCCGTCGTTGGCCACACCGCCGCCCTGCCCGACGGCGGTGTTGTCGCTGAGAGTGGACATGGCGATCGTCATGGTGCCGTCGTTGGCGACGCCGCCGCCGTTCCTGGCCGCCTTGTTCCGGCTGATCAGGGTGTTGGTGATCGTGGTGGTGGTGCCGCTGCTGCCCCCGATGCCCCCGGAGAAATCGGCCCGGTTGTCCCGGATGACCGACTGGCCGACCGAGAGGGTCCCCTCGTTGTGGATCGCGCCGCCGAAGTCGCCGGAGGCGGTCGCGGCGCCGTTGGTGATGAACACCCTCCTGATGGTCAGGTTGCCGCCGGACGCGACTCGCAGGATCCCGAACTCGGGCGCGCTGTTCGACCGGGTGATCGTGGCGACGTTGCCGTCGATCGTCATGGTGCCGCTGATGGCCGGCAGCGGCGTGGTGAGGGTGTACGTACAGCCCGGCGAGAGCGTCAGGGTGCCGCCCGTGCCGTTGGCGATGGTGATCGCTTGGCTCAGGGCCACCTCACTGCATCCGACGGGGACGGCGGCGGCGGCCGCGGGGGCCGCCGCCAGGGGCGAGGCGGTCGTGGTGGCTGTGGCGAGGAGTGCGGCGGCCCCGCACAGGGGCAGGAGGGTACGGGTGGCCAGACGGCTGTGTGCGTTCACGGAGGCTCCTTCGGGGGAGGGAATGCGGGGGACTCCGCAGTAGTCCCGCGATCCCGGGCCCGGCTAACGGCGGCCCGTACGCTCCGCCCGTACGGGGCACCCGGCGCGCCGCGACGGGAGTAAGGGTTGGTCCGGGTGGCGGTCCGCGCTGATTTTCCGGGGGCGGGACCGCCTGTCGGTCGCGCCCCCTAGACTCGGAATGCGATGAGCAGCCTCTTTGACGACAGTTTCCTGGCGGACCTCACCCCCTCCGACGAGGTCCCTCCGCCGCCCGAGGACCACGCCGCCCCGGAGCCCGGTGCGGACGATCTCTTCGGCGGCCGGTTCGACGTGCCCATGACCGGGGACGCGTACTACCGGGACGGCGCCCCCCGGCCCGTCATCGACCCGGCGACGCTCCTCGACGGGCTGAACGAGCAGCAGCGCGCGGCCGTGGTGCACGCGGGCTCGCCGCTGCTCATCGTGGCCGGCGCCGGCTCCGGCAAGACCCGGGTGCTGACCCACCGCATCGGCCACTTGCTGGCCGCGCGGAACGTCCACCCCGGCCAGATCCTGGCGATCACCTTCACCAACAAGGCCGCCGGCGAGATGAAGGAGCGCGTCGAAGGCCTGGTCGGCCCGCGCGCCAACGCCATGTGGGTCTCCACCTTCCACAGCGCGTGCGTCCGTATCCTGCGCCGCGAGTCCAAGCGGCTCGGCTTCACGTCCTCGTTCTCGATCTACGACGCCGCCGACTCGAAGCGCCTGATGGCGCTCGTCTGCCGCGACCTGGACCTGGACCCGAAGAAGTTCCCGCCCAAGGCCTTCAACGCCAAGATCTCCAACCTGAAGAACGAGCTGATCGACGCGGAAGCCTTCGCCGACCAGGCGGCTGGGGGCACCTCCCGGACGGAGTCTGGGGGAGGCTTCGAGAAGACCCTCGCCCAGGCGTACGCCATGTACCAGGGGCGGCTGCGCGAGGCCAACGCGCTCGACTTCGACGACATCATCATGACCACGGTCCACCTGCTCCAGGCGTTCCCGGACGTCGCCGAGCACTACCGGCGCCGCTTCCGGCACGTCCTGGTCGACGAGTACCAGGACACCAACCACGCCCAGTACACGCTCGTACGCGAGCTGGTGGGCACCGGCTACCCGGACCTGCCCCCGGCCGAGCTGTGCGTGGTGGGTGACGCCGACCAGTCGATCTACGCCTTCCGCGGCGCGACCATCCGCAACATCCTCCAGTTCGAGGAGGACTACAAGGACGCGACGACGATCCTGCTGGAGCAGAACTACCGCTCCACCCAGACGATCCTCTCCGCGGCCAACGCCGTCATCGAGCGCAACGAGAACCGCCGCGCCAAGAACCTGTGGACCGAGGCCGGCACCGGCGCCGTCATCACCGGCTACGTCGCGGACACCGAGCACGACGAGGCGCAGTTCGTCGCCGACGAGATCGACCGGCTGACGGACGCCGGAGACGCCAAGGCCGGCGACGTCGCGATCTTCTACCGGACCAACGCCCAGTCGCGTGTGTTCGAGGAGATCTTCATCCGCGTCGGACTGCCCTACAAGGTCGTCGGCGGCGTCCGCTTCTACGAGCGCAAGGAGGTCCGCGACGTCCTCGCGTACCTGCGCGTCCTCGCGAACCCGGAGGACAACGTCCCGCTCCGCCGGATCCTGAACACGCCCAAGCGCGGCATCGGCGAGCGCGCCGAGGCGATGATCGACGCCCTCGCGCTGCGCGAGAAGATCACCTTCCCGCAGGCGCTGCGGCGCGTGGACGAGGCCTTCGGCATGGCCGCGCGCTCGACGAACGCGGTGAAGCGGTTCAACGCGCTGATGGAGGAGCTCCGTACGATCGCCGAATCGGGCGCGGGTCCTGCGGTGGTCCTGGAAGCGGTCCTGGAGCGTACCGGCTACCTCGCCGAGCTCCAGGCCTCGACCGACCCGCAGGACGAGACGCGCATCGAGAACCTCCAGGAACTCGCGGCCGTCGCGCTGGAGTTCGAGCAGGCGAGGGAGGCGGCGGCCGCCGAGGCGGCCGAGACCGGCGCCCCGGCGCCCGGTTCCGGCACCCTGGCCGAGTTCCTGGAGCAGGTGGCGCTCGTCGCCGACTCCGACCAGATCCCCGACGAGGACGAGGACGGATCCGGCGTCATCACGCTGATGACCCTGCACACCGCCAAGGGCCTGGAGTTCCCGGTGGTCTTCCTGACCGGCATGGAGGACGGGGTCTTCCCGCACATGCGGGCGCTGGGCCAGACCAAGGAGCTCGAGGAGGAGCGCCGCCTCGCCTACGTCGGCATCACGCGGGCGCGCGAGCGGCTGTACCTGACCCGGTCGAGCATGCGCAGCGCCTGGGGCACGCCCTCGTACAACCCGCCGTCGCGGTTCCTGGAGGAGATCCCGGACCAGTACCTGACGTGGAAGCGGACGGGCGCGGCGCAGAGGCCGGCCGGTCCGATGCGGAGCTCCGGCTCGGGCTACGGGTCTTCGGGCTCGGGCGGCGGCAGGACCTCGTTCGGCACCTCGCCCGAGGCGTTCCTGTCCTCGTCGCGCACGAAGTCGGGCCCGTCCGGGTTCGCGACGCGCCGTGCCGCCGACAAGCCGGTGATCGCCCTGGCGGTCGGGGACCGGGTCACGCACGACCAGTTCGGGCTCGGCACCGTCATGGAGGTCAAGGGCGCGGGCGCCGACGCGCAGGCCACCATCGACTTCGGGGACGACAAGCCGAAGCGGCTGCTCCTGCGCTACGCGCCGGTGCAGAAGCTGTAAGTCCCCCCCGCCGGGGCCCGCCACACAGGGGCCCCGAAGATCCACCCCTACGCCGGCGGCCGCGACCGACTTCACCAAGGCGACGTCGGGCGGCCCCCACCTGAACGGCAGCTTCCCCAGCGACGCCGCGGGTACCCCGTTCGCCGACGGTAGCTCCAACCCGTCGTACTGGACGGCCGCCACCCACAGTGGGGGGTCGCCCTCCCAGGGCAGCTACTCCGATGTCTGGGCCCTGTGCCTGGACGTGCAGCACGCGCACAAGCGGTAGTTCTCGCTACGCGTAGGTCGGGTCTAGGTCGGGTCCAGGCCGTGGCTGCGGAGCCACGGCAGGGGGTCGATCGCGGATCCGCCACCGGGCCGTACCTCGAAGTGGAGGTGCGGGCCGGTGGAGTTTCCGGAGTTGCCGGAGTACGCGATGACGTCGCCCGCCTTGACCTTGCCGGACCGGATCTTGGTGCTGCTGAGGTGGCAGTACCAGGTCTCGGTGCCGTCGGGCGAGGTCACTATGGCCATGTTGCCGTAGGCGCTGTTGTACTGCGTGCGCACGGTGCCGTCGGTGGCGGCCATGACCGGGGTTCCGTAGGAGACCGGGAAGTCGATGCCGGTGTGTACGGACATCCACATGCCGCCGGCCTGCCCGAAGCTGGCGCTGAGGCCGTGCTGCTCGACGGGGATCGCGAACTTGGGGCGGGCCGCCTCCTTGGCCGCGGCCTCCGCCTCCTTCTTCTTCTTTTCCTCTTCCTGGCGCTGGCGCAGGTCGATGCGCTCCTGCGTACGGCTCGCGCGGTCCGCGAAGTCGCCCGCGTCGGCGCTGAGCGCGGCCAGTTGGGTGTCGAGCTTGGTGTTCGCCGCGACCGGCTTCACCGAGGCCGGGTCGGGCGCGGCCATCGTGGTGGTGTCGTCGGCGGGCTTGTCCGTGCCGGTGAGTCCGCCGACGGAGGCGGCGGCCACGCCCGCGACGCCCATCACGCAGGCGGAGGGCACGGCCACGGTCAGCAGGGCGGAACGCTTCGCCGGGGTGCGGCGACGGCTGTTGCCGGCCTTGGCGTTGCCCTTGGGGGCGGTGCGGCGCGCGGCGCGCGGAGCCGGGGTCACGGGCATCGCCTGGGTGGGAAGGTCGTGCACCTCGGGCGTGTCGTCTTCCGCGATCTCTTCGAAGACGGCGGTCTCGGCGTATGCGTCGGGGTCGGCGTACGCGTCGGGGTCGGAGTACGTGTCGGTGTCGGCGTACGCGTCGGTCCCGGTGGCAGGGGCCTCGTAGGCGTAGGCCTCGTACGTGTACTCCTGCGGCGACTGCAGCGGCTGCGGCTGCTCCTCGGCCACGGGCTGCTGGTACGCGTAGCCGTACTCGTAGCCGTACTCGGGCTGCTGCGCCGGGGTTTCGGTGGCCTCGGGGCCGGCGGTGTTCCAGGCGGTGGCGTCGTACGCGCCGGTCTCGCTGCCCGTGAGGGTCTGGTAGCCCGGCATCGCCCAGTGCCCGGTCTGTTCGGCGGAGGTGTCGTAGCCGAAGGAGGGCTGCTGGTACTGCGTGTAGCCGGAGTAGTCCGTGTCCGGCGTGTTCCAGGCGCCCGCCTGGGCCGGGATCGTGGAGAGGTAGGTGTCCTGCGAGGCCTGCGAGGCCCACGCGGTGGTGTCGTACGCGCCGGTCTCATAGGAGGAGCCGTATGCCGCGTAGTTGAGCCCAGGTGCCGAGCTGCCCTGCGTTTCGTAGGAAACGTAGGTCGAGTCACCAGCGAAAGTGGTGGTGGCAAGGCCGTCATACCCGGGATTCGGATACTGGCCCGGCGAGGGGCGGTCGTTCACCAACTTCTCTTTCGCCTCGGCGGTGGGGGCCTGGGTGGCCGGGGACCAGTGGAATCAAAGGTTCCCCGGAGGAGAGCAGTGGCGTGACTGTACCCGGCGGTTACTCACAACGACAATCTTCGACGGGTTTCCACATCGCGGGAACCGGGCATTCGGCCGCCTTTCGGTCGCCGAAAGACGCACCCTTGGCCTTGAGTTCGAAATTCGTTCGACTTCCGGTGGTTCGGCGTCTATGCGACGGACGCGGCTCCCGAACACTCCACGGCGACCGGGCCGGGCCCGTCGAGGACGCGGCGGACTGCCGCGATGACGGTGGGGTGCGCGGGCAGGGCGAGGTGTCCGATGCCCTTGACCTGCACGTTCTCCACGCGTAGATCCGGATGCTCGATCCGGGCCGTCCCGACCGGGGCCATCACGATGTCGAACTCGCTCCAGAACGCCACGCATCGCGTCGCACAGCCGGGCGCGGGCTCGGCCAGCTCGGCCAGCACCTCGGAGTCGGGCCGCATCTGCCGCACCAGCGGGTGCGCGTCCATGAAGGGGGCGACCAGCGTGCCGGAATGCGGGGTGCCGAGCGTGACGAGCGTGCGGACGCGGGCGTCGCCGCCGAGGCGCTGCACGTAGTACCGGCCGACCAGCCCGCCCAGGCTGTGCCCGACCAGATCCACCCGCTCCTGCCCGGTGCGCGCGCACAGCTCCTCGACACGCCGGGCGAGGTGGCGGGCGGTGACGCGCAGGTCGCGGGTGAAGGGCGAGTAGTTGTACGCCTCCACGTGCCGGCGGCCGTCCGCTCCGAGGGCGCGGCGCAGCAGGACGAAGACGGACCGGTTGTCGGAGAACCCGTGGAGCAGCAGGACGGGCGGCCGCGCGGAGGGGGGACGGGCGCCGGCCTTCTCCTGGCACACCCCGGTGGGATAAAGGAGGAGATGCCCGCCGAGAACGACCACCTCGAGCGCCCCCGCCCGCAGCGCGGCGCCGGACAAGGGTATGGACAGCCCCATCGACGGCCTCCCCTGAGCCATTTGGGACTGCGGCCGGTCGCGCCACCGTGCCGTGCGGCTGGCGGCACGGTGGCGCAATGCCGTCCCACGTGTGATTTCCCCCTCCTGGTTGACCGTGAAACGGTGGCGTGCGCGATGCTGTACTTAACGTTCGTTCACTCGGGAGGCAGTGCGATGGGTGTGACCGGTCCGATCCGTGTGGTGGTGGCCAAGCCGGGTCTCGACGGCCACGACCGCGGCGCCAAGGTGATCGCGCGAGCCCTGCGGGACGCGGGTATGGAGGTCATCTACACCGGCCTCCACCAGACCCCCGAGCAGATCGTCGACACCGCCATTCAGGAGGACGCCGACGCGATCGGCCTCTCGATCCTGTCCGGCGCGCACAACACGCTGTTCGTGCGCGTCATCGAACTCCTCAAGGAGCGCGACGCGGAGGACATCAAGGTCTTCGGCGGCGGCATCATCCCGGAGGACGACATCGCCCCCCTGAAGGCGAAGGGCGTGGCCGAGATCTTCACCCCGGGCGCGACGACGACGGCGATCGTGGACTGGGTCCGCGCGCACGTCCGCCAGTAGCCTCCGGCGGCCCGCCACCCTGCCTCGCCCCGCCGCTGTCAGGCGCGGCGCCCCTCCCGGGGCTCCGCCCCGGACCCCGCGCCTCAAACGCCGGCGGGGTTGGGTTGCGTTCCGCGCAATCCAACCCGCCCGGCTGTTCTGCGGCCTGCACTTTCAAGGCCTACGCCAGCCAAATCCAGCCCCTCCGGCGTTTGAGGAGCGGGGTCCGGGGCGGAGCCCCGGTCCTGTGCCCGCACCGGTGCACTCGGGTGGGCACAACCAGCCGCGCCGGCGTTTGAGGCGCGGGTCCGGGGCGGAGCCCCAGGGCGGCTCCGCGCAGCGGTGGCCGCATCCCCGCCCGGGAGGGGTTACGCCGGGGCCAGTTCCGACAGCATCGCCTCGCGCAAGCGAAGGGTGGCCACCAGTCGCTCGAACGCTTCCGCCCAGTACGCCGCGGCACCCGGCGACGCGTCCGCCGCCGGATCCTCCGCCCCCGCGGTCAGCGCCGACAGGCGCCCGGCCTCCGCAGGATCCAGGCAGCGTTCCGCCAGCCCCATCACCCCGCTGAAGCTCCACGGGTAGCTGCCCGCCTCCCGCGCCGCCTCCAGGGCGTCGACGACAGCCCGCCCCAGCGCCCCCGCCCACGGCACCACGCACACCCCGAGCAGCTGGAACGCCTCCGACAGCCCGTGGGCCCGTATGAACTCCGCGACCCACTCCGCCCGTTCCGCATCGGGCAGCATCTCCAGCAGCTTCGCCCGCTCCGCGAGCGAGGCCGTCCCCGGGCCCGCCGCGGGCGGCGCGGACGCCGGGCCGAGCAGGGCCCGCGACCACTCCGCGTCCCGCTGGCGCACCGCCGCCCGGCACCACGCCGCGTGCAGCTCCTCCCGCCAGGCCTCGCCCTCGGCCACCGGCAGCGCCACCAGCTCCGCCGGCCCGATCCCCCCGAACCGGTCCCGCCAGCAGGACAGCGGCGCCGCCTCCACCAGCTGGCCGAGCCACCAGGCCCGCTCCCCGCGCCCGGAGGGCGGCCGCTTGACCACCCCGTCCCGCAGCATCCCCGCGTCGCACTCGGCCGGCGGGGTCACCCCCTCGGGACCCACGCAGGCCAGGGCCCGCTCCGCCATCCGCCCCGCCAGCGCCGAGCCCGGCAGCGCGGACAGCAGCTCGGCGGCCGTCGTCCGGACATTGCGGCTGCGGTCCCCCAGCGCCGCCTCCAGGAACGGCTCGTCCCCCTCCGACAGCCCCACCCGCAGCGAATCGAGGAACATCAACCGGTCCTCGGCCCGCTCGGTGGCCCAGGTCGTCGCCAGCAGCACCGTCGCGGCCGCCGCGTCATGGGCCCGTACGGCCCCCAGCAGTGCCACCCGCTCCGCGAACAGCCCCTCCTGCCACAGCCGTTCCACCCCGGCCCGGTCCGTGACCTCCGGCAGCTGCCCGGCCCCGCCCACCCCGCCGCGCAGGGCGAACCGCCAGTCCGGATTCAGCCGCGCCAGCCACATCCCCCGCGCCCCGGCCAGGGCCAGCGCCTGCGGCCGCAGGTCCGTACGGGCCCGGGCCGCGTCCAGCAGCGCCGGCACGAGCGCGGCCGGCGCGCGGTAGCCGTACCGTCCGGCCGCGGCCAGCCACTGCGGCAGCAGCTCCGTCAGATCCGGGGCTCCCCCGCGCCGCCCGCCGCCGGTGCCCGCGGCGGTCCGGCCGGCCAGCAGCTGCGCGAGCCGCCGCCGGGCCGCCATCGGCGGCGCCGGCCGCGGATCCACCGGCGCGGGCTCCGGGCGTGGCCCCGCCTCGGCCGGGCGCAGTCCGGCCCGCCGCCGTACGGTCTGCACGGCCGCCGCGTCCAGCAGGGCCTGCGGGCTGCCCTGCCGTCGCTCGGTGCCCAGCAGCGCGGCGCCGACCAGCTCCTCCCAGTCCCCGTACACCTCGTCGCCCCTACCCATCAGATTCCTCTCCCCTCCCTGGATACCGCGCTCCGGTCCCGCCCCCTCCGCGGGACCGGAGCTGTCGATGTGCCGCTCACCCGTGCTCAGCTGGCGTGGTTGTCGTTCATCAAAGCCCCCCGGCTTCTCGTCTGCTCCCCGCTCCCCATACGGCGCCGCGCCGCGTGGCTCCCTCCCCGCCGTCCTCCTGGACGGCATACGGCCCCCCAGGCCCCCAGCGATTTCCTTCGGTGATTTCCTCGATCGCCCCGGCGGGTCCCCGTGCGGGCGCCCGTCAGGCCAGCGCCACCGGCTCGGGTGAGTCCGGCTGCCAGGCCGTCAGAGGGGTGAAGCCGCGGTGGCCGCACTCCCCGAACACCGTCACCGGGCCCCCGCCCGAGACCGCGGCCAGCTGCCAGAGCCCCGGCCGGGAACGGCTCCCGGCCCCGGTGAGGGGCACCGGCAGGGCGGAGGTGCCCTCCGCGTCCGCCAGCTGCCAGCCGAGCTCTCCCGGTATCGGGATCACCGGGCCCAGCACCACCGGCCAGGACTCCAGCCAGGGGTCCTCCCGCAGCGCCGCCCCGTAGGCCTCCAGAGCCGCCCCCGTGCTCATCCCGGCCGGCACCTCCGCGCACGGCACGGCCGCCGCGAATCTCTCCCCGAGATCCGCCCGCAGCCCCGCCGACCCGGGCCGGAAGCGGACTTCCGCCTCCAGCACCAGCCCCACCGGCAGCGCCAGCCCCGGTGGCCGCCCGGGCGGTCCGAAGTCCAGCACCAGCGCCGGCCGGCCCCCCGCCAGCCCGCGCAGCCATATCCGGCGGGTGGTGAGCCGCCCGTCGGGCGACACCGTGTCGCTCTGGGCCAGCACCAGCCAGCGGTCCCGTACGGCCTCCCCCTCCCCGGAGGCCGGCAGTCCGACCCGGCTGCGCACCGTCGCCGCCAGCTGATCCGGCAACGCGGCCACCCCCAGCCAGGCCCGGTCCAGCAGGTGCAGCAGCGCCGCCTCCTCCAGCATCCGGGCGGGCCAGCCGGGGCCGCAACTGGGTATCGTCCCCAACTCCCTTACGCGCCCAGCCAGTCCGGGCGCCTGGGCGTCGACCATCCGGGCGGCGGTCTCCTCCCACGCCGCGTACCCCGCCTGCTCCTGGCCTGCGAGGCCGCCGCGCAGCAGATCGGCCAGCCGCTGTTCCAGCTCCGTGACGCCCGCGCCGATCCGGGCCGCCCGCCGCTCGGCCCGCCGCCGCGCCCCCTCCTCATCCGCCGGCCTGCCCGCACCGGCCGCCGGTCGCGCGGCCTTCGCAGCCCGGTCCGCCAGCCACTGCGCGGCCCACTCCGGTGCCTCGCCGGGCTCACCCACCCCCTCCGCGGACCAGAGCAGCAGCAGCCCCAGCGCGTGCTTGCACGGGAACTTCCGGCTCGGACAGGAGCACTTGTACGCCGGCCCGGCCAGGTCCACGACCGTCCGGTACGGCGTACGGCCGCTGCCCTTGCACAACCCCCACAGCGAACCGGAAGCGGAACCTCCGATCTGCGACCACGGCCCCGCCCCGCCAAGTCTGCCTCCCGCCTTGCGTGAGGCATCGTCAGGAGCCAGAGCCAGTACCTGTTCCGCTGTCCAGCGGACCCCCTGCTCAGTCATGTGAACCACCGTACGGACTGCCACTGACAATCGCTCTGACCTGCAACAACACTGCGAACAGGGGGCGTTGTCAGTGGCGTGGTGCACCGTGGATTCCAGCAGTCGGGAGCGGCTGCCGAGCATTGGAGGGGGACCATGACCACGACCGAGAACACCACGGGTGCCCAGGCGCTGCGACCGCACGCCGAAGACGCCTTCGCGCACGAACTGAAAGCCCTGGAAGCCGCCGACGACCGGCCCCGCCCGACCCGCTGGAAGCTCTCCCCGTGGGCCGTCGCGACCTACCTGCTCGGCGGCGAACTGCCCGACGGCACCGTCATCACGCCCAAGTACGTGGGGCCGCGCCGCATCGTCGAAGTCGCCGTCACCACCCTGGCCACCGACCGCGCCCTGCTCCTGCTCGGCGTCCCCGGCACCGCCAAGACCTGGGTGTCCGAACACCTCGCCGCCGCCGTCAGCGGAGACTCCACCCTCCTGGTCCAGGGCACCGCCGGCACCCCCGAGGAGGCCATCCGCTACGGCTGGAACTACGCCCGGCTCCTCGCCCACGGCCCCAGCCGCGAAGCCCTCGTCCCCAGCCCCGTCATGCGGGCCATGGCCGACGGCATGACCGCCCGAGTCGAGGAGCTCACCCGCATCCCCGCCGACGTCCAGGACACCCTCATCACCGTCCTGTCCGAGAAGACGCTCCCGATACCGGAGCTCGGCGAAGAGGTGCAGGCCGTGCGCGGCTTCAACCTCATCGCCACCGCCAACGACCGCGACCGCGGGGTCAACGAGCTCTCCAGCGCGCTGCGCCGCCGCTTCAACACCGTCGTCCTGCCGCTGCCCGCCACCGCCGACGCCGAGGTCGACATCGTCGCCCGCCGCGTCGACCAGATGGGGCGCTCCCTCGACCTGCCGGCCGTGCCCGAGGGCCTGGAGGAGATCCGCCGCGTCGTCACCGTCTTCCGTGAGCTGCGCGACGGAGTCACCGACGACGGCCGTACGAAGGTGAAATCGCCCAGCGGCACCCTCTCCACGGCCGAGGCCATCTCCGTCGTCACCGGCGGCCTGGCCCTGGCCGCCCACTTCGGGGACGGCGTCCTGCGCCCCTCCGACGTGGCCGCCGGAATCCTCGGCGCCGTCGTCCGCGACCCGGCCGCCGACAAGGTGGTCTGGCAGGAGTACCTGGAGGCCGTGGTCCGCGAGCGGGAGGGCTGGAAGGACTTCTACCGCGCCTGCCGGGAGGTGACCGTATGAGCGCGGCCGCGCAGGAGCCGCTGCTGCTGGGCGTGCGGCACCACGGGCCCGGCTCGGCCCGTGCCGTGCGGGCGGCCCTCGACGCCGCTCAGCCGAAGGCGGTGCTGATCGAGGGTCCGCCCGAGGGGGACGCGCTGCTGCCGCTCGCCGCCGAACCGGGGATGCGGCCGCCCGTCGCCCTCCTCGCGCACGCCGCGGACGATCCGGGCCGGGCCGCGTTCTGGCCGCTGGCAGGGTTCTCCCCCGAGTGGGTCGCCATCCGCTGGGCCCAGGGGCGGGACGTCCCGGTCCGCTTCATCGACCTGCCGGCGGCGCACTCGCTGGCGGCCGGAGCGGACCGGGAGGACGGGGGCGAGTCCGATTCGGTCCGGCTGGACCCCCTCGCGGTGCTGGCCGAGACCGCCGGGTACGACGACCCCGAGCGCTGGTGGGAGGACGTGGTCGAGCACCGGGGCGCCGACGGCCGACGGCAGGACCCGCTCGGCGCGTTCGAGGCGCTCGGCGAGGCCATGGGCGCCCTGCGCGAGGCCTACGGAGACGGCGGCCACGCCCGGGACCTGGTCCGCGAGGCGCACATGCGGCAGCGGATGCGGGCCGCCCGCCGGGAGTTCGGCGACGACTACGCCGTGGTGTGCGGGGCCTGGCACGTCCCTGCGCTGCGGGCGAAGACCACCGCGGCCGCCGACAGGGCACTGCTCACCGGCCTGCCCAAGGTCAAGGTGGAGACCGCCTGGGTGCCCTGGACCCACCGCAGGCTCGCGCGGGCCGGCGGGTACGGCGCGGGCATCACCTCGCCCGGCTGGTACGCCCACCTCTTCTCGGCCCGCGACCGGCCCGTGGAGCGGTGGCTGACCAAGGTCGCCGGGCTGCTGCGGGAGGAGGACCGGCAGGTCTCCTCGGCGCACGTCATCGAGGCGGTCCGGCTGGCCGAAACCCTGGCCGCGATGCGGGGGCGGCCGCTGGCCGGGCTCACGGAGACCCTGGAGGCCGTCCGGGCGGTGATGTGCGACGGCTCCGACATACCGCTCGCGCTGATAGAGGACCGCCTGGTCGTCGGTGACGTGCTCGGCGAGGTCCCTGACAGCGCCCCCGTCGTACCGCTCCAGCGCGACCTGACCCGGACGCAGCGCTCGCTGCGGCTCAAGCCGGAGGCGCGGGAGCGCGAGCTGGAGCTGGACCTGCGCAAGGAGACGGACGCCGCCAAGTCCCTGCTGCTGCACCGGCTGCGACTGCTCGGCATCGGCTGGGGCACGCCGACCGCCTCCCGGAGCAGCACCGGCACCTTCCGGGAGACCTGGCGGCTGTGCTGGGAGCCGGAGCTGTCGGTGCGGGTGGCCGAGGCCGGTATCTGGGGCACCACCGTCCTGGCGGCGGCCACCGCCAAGGCCGAGGCGGATGCCGCGGGCGCCGAGGAACTGGGCGAGGTCACGGCGCTCGCCGAGCGGTGCCTGCTGGCCGGGCTCTCCGAGGCACTGCCCGCCGTACTGCGGGCGCTCGCGGACCGGGCCGCGCTGGACACCGATGTGGCGCGGCTCGCCAAGGCGCTGCCGGCGCTGGCCCGTTCGCTGCGGTACGGGGACGTCCGGGGCACCGACGCGGCGGCGCTCGGCACGGTGGCGGCCGGGCTCGCCGAGCGGATATGCGTGGCGCTGCCGCCCGCCTGCGCCGCCGGGCTCGACGCCGACGCGGCGGCGGAGCTGCGGAGCCACGTGGACGGGGTGCACGGGGCGGTCGGCCTGCTGGCCGACACCGATGAGGGGCTGCGGGACCGCTGGTCCGCGGTGCTGCGGACGCTGGCCGGCCGGGACACCGTGCCGGGCCTGATACGCGGCCGCGCGGCCCGGCTGCTGCTCGACGAGGGGCGGCTCCCGGCCGAGGAGACGGCGCGGCTGATGGGGCTCGCGCTGTCCCCGGCGGCCTCGCCGGCCGACGCGGCGGGCTGGATCGAGGGCTTCGCGGGCGGCGGTTCGGGCGGCGGGACCCTGCTGGTCCACGACGAGCGGCTGCTCGGGCTGATCGACGCCTGGCTGGTGGGGGTGCCGGAGCGGGCCTTCACCGACGTACTGCCGTTGCTGCGGCGGACGTTCGGGGCGTATGAGCCGGGCGTGAAGCGGACGCTGGGGGAACTGGTCCGCCGGGGCCCTGGCGGGCCGGGTGCGGCGGTGGTCGGGGGTTCGGCCCCCGCGGGCTTCGGGCCGGAGCTGGATCCGGTGCGCGCGGACGCGGTGGTGGACCTGGTCCGGATGCTGCTCTCGCCCGCCGGCGGGGTCGCGGCGGCCTGAAGGCGCGGCGCCGCTGCCGCTGGCGGGGCTGGGCTTCGCCCGCCTGAGTGGGCACGTGCGGCTCAAGTATCGGGGCTCCGCCCCGGGCCCCGCGCCTCAAGCGCCGGCGGGGCTGGAATGGCCCGGCGGGGCTGGACATGGGATGGAAGCGGCCAGCGGTGAGGGCCCACGGGGACGACGAGTAGAGGGGGACGGACAGATGAGCAGTGGCGAGAACCTGGTGGTGCCGGGCGATGCCGGGCGCGGGGTCGGCGGGATGCGCGTGGCCGGGGCACCGGCCGGTGCCGGCCCGGAGCCGGACGGCGGAGGCCGGGCTGACACCGCCGACCGCGCCGGAGGCGAGCGGTTGCGGCGGTGGCGGATGGTGCTCGGTGGGGGAGAGGCCGATGGGACCGGGTGGGCGCCGAGCGGGCGGGACGCCGCCATGGACGGGGCGCTCGCCGCGCTGTACGGAGGGGGCGGGAGCGGTTCGCGGAAGGGGGCGCGGTCGGCCGGGCTCGGGGGGTCCGCGCCGCAGGTGGCCCGCTGGCTCGGGGACATCCGTACGTACTTCCCCAGCTCGGTGGTCCAGGTCATGCAGCGCGACGCGATCGAGCGGCTCGGCCTGTCCACCCTGCTGCTCGAACCGGAGATGCTGGAGGCCGTCGAGCCCGACGTCCACCTGGTCGGCACCCTGCTCTCGCTGAACAAGGCCATGCCCGACACCACCAAGGAGACGGCGCGGGCCGTCGTGCGCAAGGTGGTCGAGCAGCTGGAGAAGAAGCTCGCGGCGCGGACCCGGGCGACCCTCACCGGCGCCCTCGACCGGTCCGCCCGGATCAGCCGCCCCCGCCACCACGACATCGACTGGGACCGGACGATACGCGCCAACCTCAAGAACTACCTGCCCGAGTACCGCACCGTCGTCCCCGAGCGGCTGATCGGGTACGGCCGTGCGGCGCAATCGGTGAAGAAGGAGGTGATCCTCTGCATCGACCAGTCGGGTTCCATGGCGGCCTCCGTCGTCTACGCCTCCGTGTTCGGGGCGGTGCTGGCCTCGATGCGTTCGATCGCGACCCGGCTCGTCGTCTTCGACACCGCCGTCGTGGACCTCACCGACCAGCTCGACGACCCGGTCGACGTCCTCTTCGGCACCCAGCTGGGCGGCGGCACGGACATCAATCGAGCCCTCGCCTACTGCCAGTCGAAGATCACCCGGCCCGCCGACACCGTCGTCGTCCTGATCAGTGATCTCTACGAGGGCGGCATACGCAACGAGATGCTCAAGCGGGTCGCCGCCATGAAGGCCGCGGGGGTCGAGTTCGTGACCCTGCTGGCCCTGTCCGACGAGGGCGCCCCGGCCTACGACCACGAGCACGCCGCCGCCCTTGCGGCCCTTGGGGCGCCTGCCTTCGCCTGCACCCCGGACCTGTTCCCGGAGGTGATGGCGGCGGCCCTGGAGAAGCGCCCCCTGCCGGTGCCGTGACCGGGCCCTGACGGGGCCGTCCGGGGATCACGGGGAATCGGTGGATCGCACGAAGTTCCGGTTCAACCGTGAGGCGATCTGTGACAGGTATCACCGCTCAGGTGTGATCTGCGATTTAGGGACCTACGTCCCACGGGGATAACCTGCGGGACGGACATGCCGCGTCCACGGTCACCGTGTGCGCCTTCCTTGTGACAGCGCCGTCACGTTGCCCTTCGCGGCACGCCCACGCAGATTGCAGACAACCGCGAATCACTGCGAATCTTTAAAAAGACAAGGGACGGACGCGCGTGGACCTGTTCGAGTACCAGGCGAGGGACCTCTTCGCCAAGCACGGTGTACCGGTGCTGGCCGGTGAAGTCATCGACACGCCTGAGGCGGCTCGCGAGGCCACCGAGCGGCTGGGCGGCAAGTCGGTCGTCAAGGCGCAGGTGAAGGTCGGCGGCCGCGGCAAGGCCGGCGGCGTGAAGCTGGCCGCCACCCCGGACGAGGCCGTCGCGCGGGCGACGGACATCCTCGGCATGGACATCAAGGGCCACACGGTCCACAAGGTGATGATCGCCGAGACCGCGCCGGAGATCCTGGAGGAGTACTACGTCTCCTACCTCCTCGACCGCACCAACCGCACCTTCCTGGCGATGGCCTCGGTCGCGGGTGGCATGGACATCGAGCAGGTCGCCGAGGAGACCCCCGAGAAGCTCGCCAAGGTCCCGGTGAACGCCAACGAGGGCGTGACCATCGAGAAGGCCCGCGAGATCGTCGCCCTGGCTCAGTTCCCGGCCGAGGTCGCCGAGAAGGTCGCCGAGGTCCTCGTGACCCTGTGGAAGACCTTCATCGCCGAGGACGCGCTCCTCGTCGAGGTCAACCCGCTCGCGAAGGTCGCCAACGGCGACGTCATCGCGCTCGACGGCAAGGTCTCCCTCGACGAGAACGCCGAGTTCCGCCAGCCGGGCCACGAGGAGTTCGTGGACCACGCGGCCGCGAACCCGCTCGAGGCCGCCGCCAAGGCGAAGAACCTCAACTACGTGAAGCTCGACGGTGAGGTCGGCATCATCGGCAACGGCGCGGGTCTCGTCATGAGCACCCTCGACGTCGTCGCGTACGCCGGCGAGAACCACGGCGGCGTCAAGCCCGCCAACTTCCTGGACATCGGCGGTGGCGCCTCCGCCGCCGTCATGGCCAACGGTCTCGAGATCATCCTCGGCGACCCGGACGTCAAGTCCGTCTTCGTCAACGTCTTCGGTGGCATCACCGCCTGCGACGAGGTCGCCAACGGCATCGTCCAGGCGCTGGCCCTGCTGGCGGAGAAGGGCGAGGCGGTCACCAAGCCGCTCGTCGTCCGTCTCGACGGCAACAACGCCGAGCTGGGTCGCAAGATCCTCTCGGACGCCAACCACCCGCTGGTGCAGCGCGTGGACACCATGGACGGCGCGGCCGACAAGGCCGCCGAGCTCGCGGCTGCGAAGTAAGGGCAGAGGTCACAGACTCACATGGCTATCTTCCTCAACAAGGACAGCAAGGTCATCGTCCAGGGCATGACCGGTGCCACGGGCATGAAGCACACCAAGCTGATGCTGGCTGACGGCACCAACATCGTCGGCGGCGTGAACCCGCGCAAGGCCGGCACCACCGTCGACTTCGACGGCACCGAGGTCCCGGTCTTCGGCACCGTCGCCGAGGCGATGGAGAAGACGGGCGCCAACGTCTCCGTCCTCTTCGTCCCGCCGGCCTTCGCCAAGGCCGCCGTCGTCGAGGCCATCGACGCCGAGATCCCGCTGGCCGTCGTCATCACCGAGGGCATCGCGGTGCACGACTCCGCCGCCTTCTGGGCGTACGCCACGGCCAAGGGCAACAAGACGCGGATCATCGGCCCGAACTGCCCGGGTCTGATCACCCCCGGCCAGTCCAACGCCGGCATCATCCCGGGCGACATCACCAAGCCCGGCAAGATCGGTCTCGTGTCCAAGTCCGGCACGCTGACCTACCAGATGATGTACGAGCTGCGCGACATCGGCTTCACCTCCGCCGTCGGCATCGGTGGCGACCCGGTCATCGGTACGACGCACATCGACGCCCTCGAGGCGTTCGAGGCCGACCCCGACACCGAGCTGATCGTCATGATCGGCGAGATCGGCGGCGACGCCGAGGAGCGTGCGGCGGACTTCATCGCGAAGAACGTCACCAAGCCGGTCGTCGGCTACGTCGCGGGCTTCACCGCCCCCGAGGGCAAGACCATGGGCCACGCGGGCGCCATCGTCTCCGGTTCTTCTGGCACCGCACAGGCCAAGAAGGAAGCCCTGGAGGCCGCGGGCGTGAAGGTCGGCAAGACGCCGACCGAGACGGCGCAGCTGGCGCGCGCGATCCTGAACGCGCAGTAGTACCCCGCACGGCGGTACGCCGCGCGGTAGTACGTGCACACGGGCGTGGGGGGGGCCCCGGGCGCGGGGGGGGGGGGCCCCCCGGGGGGGGGGGGGCGACTAAACGCCGCCCGCGGGGGGGGCGGCGGGCGGCGGGCCGGGCGGGGCGGGCCGGGGCCTGCAGGCCGCGGCGCCA
>NZ_JBICYR010000040.1:0-15118 GCF_043201175.1 Streptomyces sp. NPDC048337 | reverse complement strand
CGGGGGGCCGGGGGGCGCGCCCCCCTCCACCCGGCCACGCCCCCCCCCCGCGGCGGGCCGGCCGCGGGGCCCCCCCCCCCGGGGGGCGGCCCCCCCCCCCGGGGGGGCCCCCCCCCCCACGCCCGTTTCCCGTCGGCTCCTCATTCGCTCCGCGGGGCGAGGCGGTTCGGGCCGGCGGCCGGGTCGGCGCGCAGCTTGTCGTGGAGCGCCCTGCTCTCCTGGGTGAGCCGCTGGGGTCCGCTGTGCGGGGGCACGCCGGAGACGCTCTCGCCGGGTGCGTTCGGGGGCTCGTAGTGGGTGGGCGCGGTCACGGCGGTGTAGGCCGTCGCGGCCGCGATCACCGCGGTGAGGCCGACGGCGGCACGGGTCCACCGCCGGGTGCGGCGCTCCCCGGAGGTGCGTACGAGGGCTGCCGGGCGCGGTTCGAGCCGGACGGCCGGCCGCAGCGCGGCGATCCGCTCGCGCAGCAGCGCGGACTGCTTCTCGGGCGGTACGTCGGCCAGTTCCGGGATCCGTACGGCGAGGTCCGCGTGCGCGTGGAGGAGGCGGCTGCCGGCGGTGGGGGTGCTGGCCTCCGTCTCGGCGGCGGTGTCGGGCAGGTCGAGGCCGACGCCGTCGTAGAGGACGACGGTACGGCGGTGGGTGGTGGGCAGCGCGAGCACGGCTTCGAGGAGGATCCGGTCGGCGGGCTCGGCGGGGGACTTGTCGGGGTGCCGGTGGGCGCGGCGGAGCTGGTGCCAGGGGGAGAGGGCGTACTCGTACGCGGCCGCGCGCACCCAGCCCACGGGGTCGGGGTCGGTGGCCACCTCGGGCCAGTGGCTCCAGGCCTGGTGGAAGGCGCGCTCCACGGCCTCCTGGGCGAGGGCCCGTCGGCCCGTGAGCAGGTAGGTCTGGCGGACGAGGGTGGGTGCGGCGTGCCCGTACAGGGCGTCGAAGGCCTCTGCGGACTGGCCGCCCCCGGCCCCGCCCTGCTCTGCGGCCGCCCCGCCCGACGCGGTTTGCGGCGCCGCTGCGGGGGCTCTGCCCCCGGGCCCTCCCCCAGCTACCGCTGGGGGGACCCCCAGCGCCTCAAACGCCGGCGGGGCTGGATTTGCCTCCGGCGGCGCGTCGATCGCCGGCGGGGCTGGATCTGCCTCCAGCGGGGCCGATTGCCCGGCGCCCGCGGGCCGACCCGCGAAGGGGCGTGCGATGCCGAGGGCCGTTCTGGGCGCGGCGGCGTGCGGGGTCTCGGCAACGGGCTCGGGTTCCGGGGTGTCAGGTTCGGCTTCCGCGCTCTGACTTGCCGGTGCCCGCGCGGCGGCGGGCTCGGCCGCCGGCGGGGTTGCCAGGGTGGCCAGGAAGGTCGCGTATGCCTCGCGCTTGCTCCCGCGCGGGTCCGTACGGCCCCACTCCCATGACCGCACGGTGGTCACGGTGACCCCGACCGCCGCCGCGACCTGCTCATACGTCAGATCCGCCGATTCGCGCAGTCTGCGGCGTTCCTTCGGGGAGGGGAGGCTCAGCCCCGAGTTCGTCTCGACGCCTTCTGTCATGCCACACTCCCCGCGACCCGGCAGCCCTGGGCGAAAAAGTACATAAACGTATATTGAGCGACACCACGGGCATTCGCCTGTTACCCGCTCATAGCGCGTGTCGTTGGCACCATGGCGGGGTGACCCAAGTGACCGAACGCGGGACCCCGTTGTCCGCGGCCCCGCGAGCCGCCGGTCGGCGCCGTTCCCCGGCCGCGGCCGCCTGCGTGGTGGGCGGTGCCGTGGCGGCCGGACTCGGGCTCGGCTTCCTCGCCGTGCTCGTCATCGTGCTGTGGATCAGCTCCCCCTACCCCGACCGCGGCCCCGGCGGGGCCCTGCACCTCGCCGCCGGGCTGTGGCTGCTCGCCCACGGGACGGAGCTGCTGAGGTACGAGACCCTGTCGGGCGTGCCCGCGCCCGTCGGCCTGACCCCGCTGCTCCTCGTCGCGCTTCCCGTACTGCTCATGCGGCGTGCGGCCCGGCTCGGGAGCGCCTCCGAGGAGGAGGGGGAGGAGGTGCTGCCCGCCAGCGCCGTCTTCTCGGCCGTGCTGTGCGGGTACCTGGCGGTCGGGGCCCTCGCCACCGTGTACGCGGCGGGCGGCCCCATGCCCGCCGATCCGCTGAGCGCGGCCTGGCACGTTCCGATGGTCGCCGTGCTCGCCGCCGCCGGCGGGGTGTGGGCGGCCCGGGGACGTCCGCTCGGGCCCTTCCCGTCGTGGGTGCCGGCGGGCGTACGGAGGGCGGTCACGCGCCCCCGTTACGCGCTGGCGCTCCGGGCCGGCGCGGGCGGAGCCCTCGTACTCCTGGGCGGTGGTGTCCTCATCGTCGGGGCCTCGCTCGCGTGGCACGGCGCGGAGGTGCAGGGGTCGTTCCTGGCGCTGACCGGGGTGTGGTCGGGCCGGTTCGCGGTCCTGCTGCTCGCGGTCGCGCTGATCCCGAACGCCATGGTCTGGGGGGCGGCCTACGCCCTCGGGCCCGGCTTCGCGCTCGGCGTCGGGGCGACCGCCACCCCGTTCGGCTTCGCGGGCTCGCCGCGGCTGCCGCGGTTCCCGCTGCTGGCGGCGCTGCCGGCGGAGGGGCCGGGGAACCTGCTGACCTGGGCCGTCGCCGGGGTGCCGGTGGCGGCCGGGCTGGCGGTGGGGTGGTTCGCGGTACGGCGGGCGCGGGAGGTTGCGTACGGGGAGACCGCGCTCACGGCGGCGCTCGGCGCGCTGGTGTGCGGGCTGGTCATGGCGGGGCTCGCGGCGGCTTCGTCGGGGCCGCTGGGGTCGCGGGCGCTGGCCGACTTCGGGCCGGTGTGGTGGGCCGTCGGGGCGGCGGCCTTCGCGTGGACGCTGGTGCCGGCCGTGGCGGTGGCGGTGGGGGTGCACGCGTGGCGGATGCGGTTGCCGGCCGTGCCGGGGGGTGCGGACGGGTGGCACGACAGTGGGGTGCGGGAGCTTCGGTGGGAGGCGCTTCGCCTGGCGGCGGCCGAGCCGGTGCTTCCGGCCGAGCCCGATGTGGCCCCGGCCCCGGCTCCGGCCCCGGCCCCGGCTCCGGCCCCGGCCCCGGCTCCGGCCGCGGCCCGGCCGCAGCGGGCGCTGACCATCGTGCGGGGGCTCAGCCTGGAGGTGCCGGTGGCTGCGCCGCCTCCGCCGCCGTTGGCTCCGCCGGTGGGTGGGGTGCGGGTGCTGGCTCGCCGGAAGCCGCCCGCGTAGGTGCGGCGCCGCTGCCGGGGGCTCCGCCCCCGGACCCCCGCGCCTCAAACGCCGGCGGGGCTGGATCTGCCCCCGCGCCTCGAACGCCGGCGGGGCTGGATTGCCCCCGCGGCCGGAATGCCCCGCCGAGGCTGACGGGAGCTACTGGCGGACCTTCAGGATGTCGCCCACCACGTTGTTCGGGAGGAGGGTGTTGCACTCCAGTTCCGCCGACTGGGTCAGGGCGTCGTCACGGCAGACGTAGAAGTCCTTGTACGCGAGCTGCAAGCCGTACGAGGTCATCGCCAGCAGGATCGCCAGTGAGGCCGTGATCAGGCCGCTCACCGCCGCCGTGCGCTGGGGGCGGGCCGCTTCGCCCAGGGCTGCCAGGCCGCCGGGGGGCGGGGTGGTGGCGGGGGCGGTGCCGGGTTCGGCGGGGGTCGGCTTGCCGCGGAGGGAGCTGATGCCCCAGTACAGGGCGAGCGCGCCCAGCAGCAGGCCCACCGAGGGGATGCCGAAGATCCCGAAGAAGAACCCCCACATGCCGGCCAGCAGCGCGTACCGGGCGCGGCGCTGGATCGGGTCCGTCGGGTCCCAGCGCGCCGGGCCGCCCCGGCCCTCGGTGTCCTTCGGGTCGGCCCCGCCGTTCCCGCCGGTGCCGTCGCCACCGCCGCGCGGCTGCCACGGCTGGTCGGGCCGGCCTTCCGGGGGAGCCGCGAAGGGGTTGTCGTCGGTGGAGGAGTCGGGCTGGCGGCGGTCCGGCATCGGGTGCGTTTCTTCCCCTGTGTCATGGACGTCACGGCGACGTCGTGGCGAGCTGAGGCCAGGTGGGGCCTGGTTGCTGCTTGTTGGGCCTTCTTGCGGCTTGTACGCCAGACGCTACCCCTCGGCCGTCCCCCCGTCCCTCGGGGGCCGTCCGGTGTGCCGGTATCGTTGCAGGCGGTCGGTGGCTTCGTATGGTTCCCCGTATATCGGTACCCCGAAGTTTCGTATGACCGCACAAGACGAACACCGTATTTCCCGCGAGAAAGGGCCCCCATGGCCGCCTCCCGCCTGGTCGTGCTGGTCTCCGGTTCCGGCACCAACCTCCAGGCTCTCCTCGACGCCATCGACGCCCACCCCGGCGGAGCCGAGGGCTTCGGCGCCGAAGTCGTCGCCGTGGGGGCCGACCGCGAGAACATCGTCGGCCTGGAGCGGGCCGAGAAGGCGGGAATCCCCACCTTCGTGTGCCCGGTCAAGGCCTACGGCAGCCGTGAGGAGTGGGACACCGCCCTCACCGAGGCGACCGACGCCCACGCGCCGGACCTCGTCGTGTCCGCCGGGTTCATGAAGATCGTGGGCAAGGCGTTCATCGACCGCTTCGGCGGGCGGTTCATCAATACCCACCCCGCCCTCCTCCCCGCCTTCCCCGGTGCGCACGGCGTACGGGACGCGCTCGCCTACGGCGCGAAGGTCACCGGCTGCACCGTCCACTTCGTGGACTCCGGCGTGGACACGGGTCCGATCATCGCCCAGGGTGTGGTCGAGGTCCGGGACGAGGACGACGAAGCCGCTCTCCATGAGCGCATCAAGGAAGTCGAGCGAAAGCTGCTCGTCGACGTCGTGGGGCGCCTGGCCCGGCACGGCTACCGCATTGAGGGACGAAAGGTAACAATCCAGTGACCGCCGCAGACACCGCAGCGAGCAACGACCCGACCACGACCCAGCGGCCGATCCGGCGTGCTCTCATCAGCGTCTACGACAAGACGGGACTGGAAGAGCTGGCCCGCGGCCTGCACGAGGCGGGCGTCGCGCTCGTCTCCACCGGCTCCACCGCCTCGAAGATCGCCGCGGCCGGGGTGCCCGTCACCAAGGTCGAGGAGCTGACCGGCTTCCCCGAGTGCCTGGACGGCCGGGTCAAGACCCTGCACCCGCGCGTGCACGCCGGCATCCTCGCCGACCTGCGCCTGGAGGACCACCGCAACCAGCTCACCGAGCTGGGCGTCGAGCCCTTCGACCTCGTGGTCGTCAACCTCTACCCCTTCCTCGCCACCGTCCAGTCGGGTGCCACTCCCGACGAGTGCGTGGAGCAGATCGACATCGGCGGTCCGTCGATGGTCCGCGCCGCCGCCAAGAACCACCCGTCGGTCGCCGTCGTGACCAGCCCCGAGCGGTACGCCGACGTCCTCGCGGCCGCGCAGGGCGGCGGCTTCGACCTCACCGCCCGCAAGCGGCTCGCGGCCGAGGCCTTCCAGCACACCGCCGCGTACGACGTGGCCGTGGCCTCCTGGTTCACGAACGCGTACGCGCCGGAGGAGGGCGCGGTCCTGCCCGAGTTCCTCGCGGGCGCCTGGGAGCGCAAGTCGACCCTCCGCTACGGCGAGAACCCGCACCAGGCGGCCGCCCTCTACACGGACGGTCTGCCGGGCGGCCTCGCCAACGCCGAGCAGCTGCACGGCAAGGAGATGTCCTTCAACAACTACGTGGACACCGAGGCCGCCCGCCGGGCCGCCTACGACCACGAAGAGCCCTGCGTCGCGATCATCAAGCACGCCAACCCGTGCGGCATCGCCGTGGACGCGACGGACGTCGCCGCGGCCCACCGCAAGGCGCACGCCTGCGACCCGCTGTCGGCCTTCGGCGGCGTCATCGCCGTCAACCGCCCGGTGACCGTCGAGCTCGCCGAGCAGGTCGCGGAGATCTTCACCGAGGTCATCGCCGCCCCCGCCTACGAGGACGGCGCCGTCGAGATCCTGGCCAGGAAGAAGAACATCCGCGTCCTGAAGGTGGACGGCCACCCGCACCAGCCGGGCGACCTGAAGCCGATCTCCGGCGGCGTGCTGCTCCAGCAGTCCGACGTCTTCCAGGCGGACGGCGACGACCCGGCCAACTGGACCCTCGCCACCGGCGACGCCCTGTCCGCCGAGGAGCTCGCCGAGCTCGCCTTCGCGTGGAAGGCCTGCCGGGCCGTCAAGTCCAACGCGATCCTGCTCGCCAAGGACGGCGCCTCGGTCGGCGTCGGCATGGGCCAGGTCAACCGCGTCGACTCGGCGAAGCTTGCCGTCGAGCGGGCGGGCGCCGAGCGCGCGCAGGGCTCGTACGCCGCGTCCGACGCCTTCTTCCCCTTCCCGGACGGGCTGGAGATCCTGACGGCGGCCGGTATCAAGGCCGTGGTCCAGCCGGGTGGTTCCGTACGGGACGAGCTGGTCGTCGAGGCCGCGAAGAAGGCCGGCGTGACCATGTACTTCACCGGGACCCGGCACTTCTTCCACTGAGCCCCGAGAACGGCGAAGGCCGCCATCCGCAGCACCGCGGGTGGCGGCCTTCGCCGTATGCCGTGCTTTAGTACAGCGGGCGGCGGAAGTACGCGCCGGCGGCCGAGTTGGCCAGGCCGATGAGGACCCAGAGCGCCAGGCCGAACTCGATCAGGCTCACGAGCAGCGAGAACACGACGGCGCCCGCCGCCGTGTCGCTGCCGAGCGCGACGAGGTTCACGAGCAGGCCGAGCCCGGAGCCGAGGGTCATCAGCGAGCCGTAGACGATGCCGGAGGCCCGGACGCCGCCGCGGCCCTTGGACAGCTTGGCGGCGGTCAGGATCGGCCACAGCGCAAGCCCGATGCCGATGATGCCGGCGGCGACGATCACACCGCCCGCCAGGGTCCCCGCGTCACTCGCCGAGGAGCTGGAGGAGTCGGCGAACATCGTGGCGAAGAACGCTCCGAAGAGCAGCGCCAGCACGCCGCCCAGGGCCTGCAGACCGCCGACGATGAACAGGATGACGCGGGCGGCCTTCACACCGCCCGGCATCTCGACCGAAGCGCCCGGGTACCCCATGGGAGCGCCCGGGTAGCCCTGCGGGGCCTGCTGCGGGTAGGCGTAGCCGCCCTGCGGCGGGACGCCCTGCGGGGCCTGCTGCGGGTAGCCGTAGCCGGGCTGGCCCTGGGGCTGCTGTCCGTACGGGTTGTTCGGGTCGCCGAAGCTCATCTTGGGGTGTTCCTCCGTGGAAGTGCGGGGACGCACGGCAAACGCACGGAGGAAATCAGCATCTTTGCGGTCCGCCCCCCGGCACTGCCCGCGGCACTCTGTCCTGGCATCGTCCTCGGACACGCAAGTGCTTGTCCAGTTGGTTCCGATGGGGCCCGTCACTTGTTGTGCAAGTGCAATGAACGGCGCGGAACGGCGCGCACCGGCGGGCGCCCCGTCCGCGCCCGCGACTGGAATCGGGGCCGCCCCATCCGGGAGGATGGGCCCATGACCGCCCAGATTCTCGATGGCAAGGCCACCGCGGCCGCGATCAAGTCCGAACTGACCGCCCGCGTGGCGGCCCTGAAGGCCCGGGGCACCACCCCCGGCCTCGGCACCCTGCTGGTCGGTGACGATCCGGGCAGCCGCTGGTACGTCAACGGCAAGCACAAGGACTGCGCCGAGGTCGGCATCGCCTCCATCCAGCGCGAACTGCCCGCGACCGCCTCCCAGGAGGACATCGAGGAGGTCGTACGGGAACTGAACGCCAACCCGGAGTGCACGGGCTACATCGTCCAACTGCCGCTCCCCAAGGGAATCGACACCAACCGGGTCCTGGAGCTGATGGACCCGGAGAAGGACGCCGACGGCCTGCACCCCATGTCGCTCGGCAAGCTGGTGCTGAACGAGCCGGGACCGCTGCCCTGCACCCCGTACGGGATCGTCGAGCTGCTGCGCCACCACGACGTGGAGATCAACGGCGCGCACGTCGTCGTCCTCGGCCGCGGCATCACCGTCGGACGCTCGATCGGCCTGCTGCTGACCCGCAAGTCCGAGAACGCCACCGTCACCCTCTGCCACACAGGTACGCGCGACCTCTCCGGGCTGCTGCGCCAGGCGGACATCGTCGTCGCGGCGGCCGGTGTCCCGCACCTGGTCAAGCCGGAGGACGTGAAGCCGGGCGCGGCCGTCCTCGACGTGGGCGTCAGCCGCGACGAGAACGGGAAGATCGTCGGCGACGTGCACCCCGGGGTCGCCGAGGTGGCCGCCTGGATCTCCCCGAACCCGGGCGGTGTCGGCCCGATGACCCGGGCCCAGCTCCTCGTCAACGTCGTCGAGGCCGCCGAACGGACCACCAGTGCAGGCTGAGCCCGACGCGACCGGCGGGGCGGACGCGACCGCCCCGGCCGGGGCGGGGGCGCCCCGGTCCCGCCGCTTCCCCTCCGTCACCCGAGACACCGCCCGCCCCGAGGGCAGCGGCCGCGCCGTCCCGGGGGCAGTGTCCACGCCCGTCCGCCAGTGGCCGATGCTCGCCGTGCTCACCGCGACCGCGGCCGGGCTGCTGTCCACGGCGTTCGGACACCCGAAGTTCGGCTGCCTGGTGATCGGGCTGGCGCTGATCGCGGCCTCGGTGCTGCGGCGCGTACTGCCCTCGGTGGGCATGCTCGCCGTGCGCTCCCGCTTCACGGACATGGTCACGTACGGGCTGCTGGGCGTGGCGATCACCCTGCTCGCGCTGGTGATGGAGCCCAAGCCGTGGCTGGAGATCCCGTTCCTGGAATCGGCGGTCCGCTTCACCGTCCGCTAGCGGAGGGCGGTCCCGGCGACCGATTCGCCGGGGTCCGCGGCCCCTTCGCCTTCGAACCCCCGGCGGCGTGTGCGACGTGCCACACGGACCCGGGGATTCGGCCCCTCCAGGGTCGGATAGCCTGACCGCGGATGTCTCTTCACATCAAGATTCAAGGGAAGCGGCGTCCGTCCAGCACGGGGCAGGGACGCCCCACCGCCAGCTGTCTAACGGAGAAGGCCATGACCCGCACTCCCGTGAATGTCACCGTCACCGGCGCCGCCGGCCAGATCGGCTACGCGCTGCTCTTCCGCATCGCCTCCGGTCACCTGCTCGGCGCGGACGTGCCGGTCAAGCTCCGGCTCCTGGAGATCCCCCAGGGGATGAAGGCCGCCGAGGGCACCGCCATGGAGCTCGACGACTGCGCCTTCCCGCTGCTCGCCGGCATCGACATCTTCGACGACCCGAACAAGGGCTTCGAGGGTGCGAACGTCGCCCTGCTCGTGGGCGCCCGCCCGCGCACCAAGGGCATGGAGCGCGGCGACCTGCTCTCCGCCAACGGCGGCATCTTCAAGCCGCAGGGCGCCGCGATCAACGCGCACGCCGCGGACGACATCAAGGTCCTGGTCGTGGGCAACCCGGCCAACACCAACGCGCTCATCGCGCAGGCCGCCGCCCCGGACGTACCGGCCGAGCGCTTCACCGCGATGACCCGCCTGGACCACAACCGCGCGATCTCGCAGCTGGCCGCCAAGACCGGCGCCGCCGTCTCCGACATCAAGCGCCTCACCATCTGGGGCAACCACTCGGCGACCCAGTACCCGGACATCTTCCACGCGGAGATCGCCGGCAAGAACGCCGCCGAGGTCGTCAACGACGAGGTGTGGCTCGCCGACACCTTCATCCCGACCGTCGCCAAGCGTGGCGCCGCGATCATCGAGGCCCGTGGCGCGTCCTCGGCGGCCTCCGCCGCGAACGCCGCCATCGACCACGTCCACACGTGGGTCAACGGCACCGCCGCGGGCGACTGGACCTCCATGGGCATCCCGTCGGACGGCTCCTACGGCGTCCCGGAGGGCCTGATCTCCTCCTTCCCCGTCACCTGCAAGGACGGCAAGTACGAGATCGTCCAGGGCCTGGACATCAACGAGTTCTCCCGCACCCGCATCGACGCCTCCGTGCAGGAGCTGTCGGAGGAGCGCGACGCGGTCCGCGAGCTCGGCCTCATCTGATCGGCCTCATCTGATCAGCACGAACATCGAAGCGCCCCGGTCAAACACGACCGGGGCGCTTTGGCGTGAAAGGGCCTGTCGGCGAATGTAAGGCGCAAATAAGGTCGCCCGGTGACCGACATCCCGATTCCCCGCCAGTCCACTGCCGGCGGTGGGGACGAGCCCCGCGACGGCCGGTCCCCGGTACACCCCTCCATCAGCGAGGCAGGCCGCCTCCTGTGCGCGGGCACGTACCTCGACGCCGGATACCGCGACCGGGTGATCGACGAGCTGTACGTGCACGAGGAGCGCATCGTCGCCCCCTCGTACGGCTTCGACGCCTCCCGGGTCCTCGCCCACGCGCTCCGCGCCCGCCGCGCCGAACTCGGCTGGGCGGCCGGCGTCCTCGGGGCCTGGTTCGTGGGGACCCTGCTCACCAGCGGCCTCCTCGCGGGCCTCCTCGTACCCTTCCTCCTCCTCAGCCTCGCCGACTGGCTCCGGGCCCGGGACCTCGGGCTGCTGCGCTTCCTGGGCGTGGTCGTACGGATCTACGCCTGGTGGATGCTCGCCCTGCTGGTCCTCGTGGTGGTCGGCTTCGGGCTGGCCCTCGGGGGTGCCTTCGGCGACCTGCTCGGCTTCGGCGCGGGCCTCGCCCTCGGCTCGCCCTCCAACGGCGCGGCCGAAACGGCGGCCCTGTGGGGCGTACTGGCCGTGTTCGCCGCCCTCGTGACGGTCGTCGGGCTGCAGCGCGGCCACGTCGCGCGCGTCATCGCGAACGAGCTCTCCCCGCAGCGGTACGCCGACCGGGCCGGCGACCCCGCCGAGAGCACCGAGGGGGTGCGGTTCGGGCGGGTCCGCCAGCGCATCCGGGCCGAGCAGCACGCGCCGCTGATCACGTACAACATCAACGACCCGTTCTGCGGTGCGGGGGACCCGTACCGGCCCTGGCACCTCTCGGTCGAGCTCCGGCCGCGCGAGGACCTCGGCCCCGACCGCAAGCCCACGCCCGTCACCAACGCCCACATCGTGGAGCGGATCGTGCCGCTGCTCCAGCGCCTGCGGGTGCCCTCGCCGCACGGTTCGCCGCAGGCCGAGGCCGCCGTACTGGACCGGATGCGCGAGCTGGTCATCGACGAGTGCGTCTTCCTGCCGGCCGGCGGGCTGCCGCACCGGGACACCGCCCAGCTCGTCCAGCAGCAGTTCCCCCAGCAGCGGGCCGAGGCCATCGAGGAGGGCGGCGAACGCCGCCGGCACTTCCTGCGCGTCCGGGTCGGCGGCTGGGACGAGAACCTGGTGGTCACCGTCTTCGTACGGGTCCACACGCAGGGCGGGATGATGATGCTGGAGGTGGCGCCGCACGTGCTGCTGCCCGTCCACACCCTCTTCCACAACGCCGACGCCATGGCCCAGCGCTACCTGAACAACAACCGGTTCGGGAAGGCCGTCTGGGCCCTGCGGCACACGCCGGGATCGTTCGCGACGTCCATCGGCACCCTGGCCCGGGGCCTCGCCAGCTGGTGGCGGATCGCCACCGGCGGCCACGGCGGAGCCCGCCCGGAGGGGCCCGGCCTGTCGGTGCGCGAGCTCGCCGCGCAGGACAACGGCTCGCTCTTCCACCTCATGGACCTCGACCGGTATCTGAAAACCATTCAGGACCGGGTCGTCGGCGGGGTTACGGTCGCCCTGCACGACGCGGGCTGGCACACGGAGGAGTTCGCGCAGCGCGCCGTCACCGTCGCCGAGGGCGGGGTCTTCATCCAGTCGGTCCACGACAGCGCGTTCAGCGTCGGCGGCACCGGTCACCACAACACCGTCAAGGGCGGTACGGCCAACAAGGGGAGCAGCGGTGGGAAGTAACGACGAGGACCCCACGGTACAGCTGGGCGACGTCCACGGCAGCGCCTTCAGCATCGGCGGCAGCAACCACACCAACACCGTCCACCACGGCGGTACGGGGGCGGGCGCACCCGGCGCGGAGGAGCTGCTGGAGGCCGTACGGGAGCTGCGCGCCGCGCTCGTACGGCTGCCCCGCGGCGCCGACCGGTCGGCGCTCGACGCCGAGCTGGACGAGGTCGCGGGCGACCTGGAGGACGCGGACGCGATCCGGCCGGGAATGCTCACCCGGCTGCGGGGCGCGCTGGAGCGGTGGGCTCCGCTGGTCGAGTCGGTGAGCGCGGCGACCGCACTGGGCCAGCTCCTCACCACGCTGGGAGGCTGACCCGTGGCTCCGTCGGGCGCACCCCGCTGGGATCCGCGGTCGCAACGCTGGGAGTGGGACCCACAGGCCCCGGCCCCGGAGCCCGGTCCGGCTCCTGCCCCGGCGCCCGGTCCGGCTCCTGCCCCGGACCCGGCTCTGGGACCGGCTCCCGTGCCCGGTCCGGGTCCGGTGCCGGGTCCGGGTCCTGCGCCCGTGCCGCCGCCGCTGCCGCCCGGGCCGCCGCCGGTGCCGGGTCCGCCCGGCCCGCCACACGACCCCCGTGCGCGTGCACCCTGGCTGACCCCGGCGACGGCCGGGGTGGCGGTCGCGGCCGTCGTCCTGGGCGCGGCGGCCGTGTGGTTCGTCATGCGGGACGACGAGCCGGTCCGCGAGGCGCACGGGACGATGACGCCCAGCGCCACGGCCACCGCCACCGGCCCGACGTCATCGCGTACGCCGACGAAGTCCGCCTCGCCGTCACCGAGCCCGAGTACCAGTACGAGTGCGAGCGCGGCCGCCGGCCACACGACGCTGACCGACCCCAACGGCTTCAGGATCGCCGTCCCCGAGGGCTGGAACCGCGAGGAGAACGGCACCGGCGTGTTCTACCGCTCCCCGGACCGCACGGCCCTGATCCAGGTGTTCAGGGTCGTCGAGCCGGAGCTCAGCCCGCTCGACGCGGTCCAGGGCGCCTCCAAGGACCTGCGGGCGCGCACCCCGAACTACTCCGAGGTCCGCGTCGGCGAGGTCCCGGGAGGCGCCGGGGCGGCCGAGCTCGTCTACGAGTACGACAGCGCGGAGTCGAACGGCCGCCGGCGCGGTGTCGAGCGGGTCCTCTTCGCCGAGGACGGCAACAAGTGGGCCGTCCTGGTGGCGGGCCCGGCCGCCGAATGGCCCAGGACCCAGGAACACCTCGCGGCGGCGCTGGGGGCCTTCCGCCCGGGGGGCTGAGGGCCGCTCAGGACTACTTGTACATGCCCGGGGTGTAGTGGCCCGGCGTGAGGCGGGTCGTGACACCGATCCGGTTCCAGACGTTGATCGTCGCGATGACGGCGATCAGCTGGGCCAGCTCCTTCTCCTCGAAGTGCTTCGCGGCCTTCTCGTACACCGCGTCCGGAACGAAGCCGTCCGTCAGGACGGTGACGGCCTCGGTCAGCTCGATCGCCGCCAGCTCCTTCTCCGTGTAGAAGTGCCGCGACTCCTCCCAGGCGCCGAGCAGCACGATGCGCTCGGTGCTCTCGCCCGCGGCGAGCGCGTCCTTGGTGTGCATGTCCAGGCAGAAGGCGCAGTGGTTGATCTGCGAGGCGCGGATCTTGACGAGTTCGACGAGGACCGGGTCCAGGCCCTTCTTCGCCGCGATCTCCAGGCCGAGCACGGCCTTGTAGACCTCGGGGGCGACCTTGGCCATCTGCATGCGGGGGGCGTGTTCGGTGGCGAGTTCCGTGGTGTGCGTGTGGTTGCTCATGGCTCCACCGTACGAACGGGACGGCCCGCCGATATGGTCCATATCCATGACGGAATCCTGGGCCACTTTCGGCGCCGACCTGCATCTGGACCTGTCCGCCGGCCGCGGTCTGCGGGCCGGGCTCACCGAAGCGCTGCGCGAGGCCGCGCGCAGCGGGCGGCTGGCCGCCGGGACCAGGCTGCCGTCCTCCCGCTCGCTCGCCGCCGACCTGGGGATCGCCCGCAACACGGTCGCGGAGGCCTACACCGAGCTCGTCGCCGAGGGCTGGCTGACGGCCCGCCAGGGCTCCGGTACGCGCGTCGCGGAACGGGCCCGGCCGCGCAAGCCCGCGGCGGCCGCCCGGGTACGGCACCCCACCCGCAGGGGGGCCGCGTACAGCCTGATCCCCGGCTCCCCCGACGTGGGCGGATTCCCGCGCGCGGCCTGGCTGTCGGCGGCCCGGCGGGCGCTGACCGACGCGCCGAACGAGGCCTTCGGGTACTCCGCCGACGGGCGCGGCCGACCGGAGCTGCGGGAGGCGCTGACCGGGTACCTGGCGCGGGCCCGCGGGGTGTACGTGGACCCGGACCGGATCGTGCTGTGCTCGGGCTTCGTCCACGCGCTGGGGCTGCTGGCCCGGCTGCTGCGGGCGCGGCGGGTACGGGAGATGGCGGTGGAGGGGTACAGCCTGGACATCCACCGGGACCTGCTCGCGCGGGCCGGGCTGCGGACGCGGCCGCTGGGGGTGGACGCGGAGGGCGCCCGTACGCAGGAGCTGACCGGGGCGGTGGGCGCGGTGCTCCTGACCCCGGCGCACCAGTTCCCGACCGGGGCCGCGCTGACCCCCGCCCGGCGGGCGGCGGTGGTCGACTGGGCCCGGATCACGGGCGGGCTGGTCCTGGAGGACGACTACGACGGGGAGTTCCGCTACGACCGCCAGCCGGTGGGCGCGCTGCAGGGGCTGGACCCCGACCGGGTGGTCTACCTCGGCACGGCGAGCAAGTCCCTCGCCCCGGGGCTGCGCATGGGCTGGATGGTGGTCCCGCCGGGGCTGCTCGACGAGGTCCTGGCGGTGAAGGGCGCGAGCGACTGGACCTCCAGCGCGCTGGACCAGCTCACGCTCGCGGAGTTCATCACCTCCGGGGCGTACGACCGGCACGTGCGGAGCATGCGGCTGCGGTACCGGCGCCGCCGCGACGAGCTCGTCGCGGCCCTGGCCGGGCGGGTGGCCGTCTCCGGGATCGCGGCGGGCCTGCACGCGGTGCTGGACCTCCCGGCGGGGACGGAGCGCTCGGTGATCCAGTCGGCGGCCTGGCACGACCTGGCCCTGAACGGCCTCTCCGGCTTCCGCCACCCGGACGCGGACCTCCCGCCGCGCGAGGCGCTGGTGGTCGGCTACGGGACCCCGTCGGACAGCGCGTGGGCCCCGACCCTGGCCGCCCTCACGGCCGCACTGCCGTAGCCGGCCACTTGGCCACCGTGAGGTGGGCCGCCGGGCGAGGTGCCAGCCTGTGGGGCTGGTCCTTTTCCCAGCGACCTCCTCCCGAACCCGTCGTGCGACGTTAATCGC
>NZ_JBICYR010000039.1:0-50912 GCF_043201175.1 Streptomyces sp. NPDC048337 | reverse complement strand
GCGGTCACCGTGGTCCCCCCGCCGGCGGGGGAGTCCACCACCAGCACCCCATCCACGGCGTCCAGCCGCTCCCCGAGCCCCGCCAGCCCGCTCCCGCCGGAGGCACTGGCCCCGCCCCGCCCGTCATCGGCCACCCGGATCAGCAGCCGCTCCCCCGCCCGCCACACCTCCACGCTCGCGCCACGCGCCCCCGGCCCCGCGTGCTTGCTCACGTTCTGCAGCAGCTCGGACACCACGAAGTACGCGATCCCCTCGATCGCCTCCGCCGGCCGCGCCGGCAGGTCCACCGCCACCTTCACCGGCACCACGCACCGCGAGGCCACCGACGACAGCGCCGCGTCCAGCCCCCGGTCGGTCAGCACCGCCGGATGGATCCCGCGCGCCAGATCCCGCAGCTCCTGGAGCGCCAGCTTCACCTCCCCATGGGCCTCGTCGACCATCGCCGCCGCGCCCTCCGGGTCCTCCAGCAGCTTCTCCTTCGCCAGGCCCAGCCCCATGGCCAGCGCCACCAGCCGCGCCTGCGCCCCGTCGTGCAGATCCCGCTCGATCCGCCGCAGGTCAGCCGCCGCGGTGTCGACCACGACCCCCCGGTCGGACTCCAGCTCGGCGATCCGCCGCTCCAGCTCGTCGGAGGGCGACAGCAGCCCCCGTACCATCGCGCGGTCCGCGTTCGCCAGCAGCCGCACCACGTACGGCAGCACCGGCCACAGCACGAACAGGCCGGCAAGGACTACCGTGAAGGTGAAGACCCCCCACGGCAGCCGGACCAGCTGGTACAGCACCGTCCGCCAGCCGACCGGATCCTTGATGCTCGTCCACAGCCAGGGGAAGAACCCGCCGGCCCGCTTCGGGCCGGGAATCGGACTGGGCTCCTCCACCCGTACGCCCAGCAGCGCCCGGGCGCGCGCCCGCTCCAGTCGTCCCAACTGCCGAGACAGATAGAGACCACATGCGAGCAGCGGAAGTCCGACGGCGGTCACGGACAGACCGCCCGTGCCGGAAACCATGACAACCGCGTAAACGAAACCGACGATCGCCACGGGCAGGTTGCTCACCAGATGGGCGATCTCCCTCCACGTCACGGCGCTGAAGACGGGTCGGACGGGGGGCGGCCGGTCGTTGTCGGGGATGCCCTGGCTCATGCTCATGCGGCACAGCCTGCCAAGGCCGGGCCGCCGATGCCATGGGGTGGGCGGGGTCCTGTGAACGGGGGATAACCCCACCCCGTGTGAGCAGGCCCTAGACTCCCGCGTGACACAGATCGTCGACACTGACCGAGGAGCGAGGAACGGACGTGCCTGAACCGACGGTATCGACCGTAACCGTGCTCGCGGCGGACTACTTCCGAAGCTATTCGGTCGTCGGCCTGCTGGCCGCCCTCGGTGTGTTCTTCGTGGCCGTGGCCTTCGGCGCCGGCCGCCTGCTGCGGCCCGAGGTCCCGACCCACGAGAAGCTCCTGACGTACGAATGCGGCGTCGACCCGGTCGGCGAGGGCTGGGCGCACACCCAGGTCCGCTACTACGTCTACGCGTTCCTCTACGTCATCTTCGCCGTCGACTCGATCTTCCTCTTCCCGTGGGCGACGGTGTTCGCCGCCGCCGGTTACGGCGCCACGACCCTGGTGGAGATGTTCATCTTCCTGGGCTTCCTGGCCGTCGGCCTGCTCTACGCGTACAAGAAGGGCGTCCTCGAATGGACGTGACACCTCAGCCGGAGCTGCTCCCGGAGCCCAAGCGCCTGGGAGTCCTCTCCCGCCTGGCTCCCGAACCCATGAAGGTGGTCCTGAACTGGGGCCGCCGGTACAGCCTGTGGGTCTTCAACTTCGGACTCGCCTGCTGCGCGATCGAGTTCATCGCCGCGTCGATGGCCCGGCACGACTTCATCCGCCTCGGCGTCATCCCCTTCGCGCCCGGGCCGCGCCAGGCCGACCTGATGATCGTCTCGGGCACGGTCACCGACAAGATGGCCCCCGCCGTGAAGCGGCTCTACGAGCAGATGCCCGAGCCCAAGTACGTCATCTCCTTCGGCGCCTGCTCCAACTGCGGCGGCCCGTACTGGGACTCGTACTCGGTGACCAAGGGCGTCGACCAGATCATCCCCGTCGACGTCTACGTGCCCGGCTGCCCGCCGCGCCCGGAAGCGCTGCTCCAGGGCATCCTCAAGCTCCAGGAGAAGATCGCCCGCGAGTCGCTGGCGGACCGCTACACGGCCGGTCCGTCGGTGGCACAGCTGACGAGCGGCCTGGTCACACCCCCCGGGGCCGGCGCATGAACCTCTACGACTCCCTCCCCGACGCGGTCGCCACGGTCTTCGGCGAAGAGGCCGTGGCCGAGGTCTCGTACGACGTCCTGACGGTGGACGTGCCCGTCGGCTCGTGGATCTCCTCCCTGGAGATCGCCCGGGACAAGCTGGGCTGCACGTACTTCGACTGGCTGAGCGCGGTCGACGAGCCGGGCACCGGCTTCCGGATCTGCGCGCACGTCGTCTCGCTGGAGAACCACCGCGTACGGCGCCTGCTGCTGCGCACGACCGTCCCGCACGCCGCTCCCTCCCTGCCGTCGGCGGTCGCCGTGTACGCGGGAGCGGAGTGGCACGAACGCGAGACGTACGAGATGTTCGGCGTGACCTTCACGGACCACCCGCACCTCGTTCACCTGCTGCTCCCGGAGAACTTCGAGGGCCACCCGCTGCGCAAGGACTTCGTCCTGGCCGCGCGCGTCGCCAAGGCGTGGCCCGGTGCCAAGGAGCCGGGCGAGGCCCACGACCCGGACGCGCCGAAGCGCCGCCAGATGCTTCCGCCGGGCGTCCCGGACCCCAACGACTGGGGCCCGATGAAGGGCCAGCTCCCGCCGGCCCCCGCCCGCCCGGCCCGCACCCCGCGCGCCGCCGGCGCGGCGGGCGCGGCCGCCCGCACCCCGCGCGAGGGCGCCCCGGTCCGCCGCACCCGCGCGGCAGCGGAGGGCTCGGACGCCGAGGCCCCGGTCCGCCCGGTCCGCCGTACCCGCTCGGTGGCGGACGGCTCCGCCAGCCAGGCGACCGAGCCGGCGGAGACACCGCCCACCCCCGACGCCGAGGCCCCGGTCCGCCCGGTCCGCCGTACCCGCTCGGTGGCGGACGGCTCCGTCAGCCAGGCGGCCGCTCCGGCCGAGCCGGCGGAGACCCCGGCGGCGGACGGCTCGGCGAGCCAGACGCCCGCTCCGGGCGCGGCGGCGCCGGAGAAGCCCGCGCCCGCGAGGCGGGAGCCCCGCCCCCGCGGCGCGGACGCACCCTGGCACGACCCGAAGCCCGCCTTCGAGGAGCCCCCGGCCCCCGCCCCCGCCCCCGCGCCGGAGGCGGAACGGCACGACCCGAAGCCCGCCTTCGAGGAGCCCCCCGCCCCCGCGCCGGAGGCGGAGGCGGAGCGACCGGACCCTCAGCCGGACCCCGAGACCAAGACCGACCACCCCACCCCTGACAACGGAGGCGACGCGTGAACGACGTCCTCGACGTCGCCCTGCGGCTGATCGTCGTCTTCGCCGTCTTCCTCGTGCTCCCGCTCGTCGTCGGGCAGACCGAGCACAAGGTGATGGCCCACATGCAGGGCCGCCTCGGCCCCATGTACGCCGGCGGCTTCCACGGCTGGGCCCAGCTCGTCGCCGACGGCGTCAAGTTCGCGCAGAAGGAAGACATCGTCCCGGCCAACGCCGACCGCCGGATCTTCCAGCTCGCCCCCGCCGTCGCCCTGCTCCCGTACCTCCTCGTCCTCCTCGCCATCCCGATCGGCCCGGGCAAGGGCGCGGTCGGCCAGGTCATCGACGCGGGCCTGTTCTTCGTGCTCGCCGTCATGGGTGTCGGAGTCCTCGGCTCCCTGATGGCCGGCTGGGCCTCCGCGAACAAGTTCTCCCTGCTCGGCGGCCTGCGCACGGCCGCCCAGCTGCTCGCCTACGAGCTCCCCATGCTGCTCGCCGCCGCCTCCGTGGCCATGGCGGCCGGTACGGTCTCCCTCCCCGGCATCGTCGAGTCCTTCCAGTGGTGGTGGCTGCCCTGGCAGATCGTCGGCGCCCTGGTCTTCTTCACCGCAGGCCTCGCCGAACTCCAGCGGCCCCCCTTCGACATGCCCGTAGCCGACTCCGAGATCATCTTCGGCGCGTACACCGAGTACACGGGACTCCGCTTCGCGCTGTTCCTGCTCGCCGAGTACGCCGGCATCGTCGTCCTCTGCGCCCTCACCACCGTCCTCTTCCTCGGCGGCTGGCAGGGCCCCTTCGGCGCCGACGGCCTCGGCTGGGTCTGGACCCTGCTCAAGACCGCGATCCTCGCCTTCGTCGTGATCTGGCTCCGCGTGAGCTACCCGCGGCTGCGCGAGGACCAGCTCCAGAAGCTCGCCTGGACCACACTCATCCCGCTCGCGCTCGCCCAGATCGCGCTCACCGGCATCGTGAAGGTGGCGATCAACTGATGCCCATCCCCGGATCCGGCCTCGCCAAGGGCCTGGCCGTGACGCTGCGCACGATGACGAAGCGCTCGCACACCGCCCAGTACCCCGAGGTCCAGCCCTCCCTCCCGCCCCGCTCCCGCGGGGTCATCGGCCTGTTCGAGGAGAACTGCACGGTCTGCATGCTGTGCGCCCGTGAGTGCCCCGACTGGTGCATCTACATCGACTCCCACAAGGAGACGGTCCCGGCTGCCACCCCCGGTGGCCGAGAGCGCAGCCGCAACGTCCTCGACCGCTTCGCCATCGACTTCTCCCTCTGCATGTACTGCGGTATCTGCATCGAGGTGTGCCCCTTCGACGCTCTCTTCTGGTCGCCGGAGTTCGAGTACGCGGAGACCGACATCCACGAGCTGACCCACGAGCGGGACAAGCTCCGCGAGTGGATGTGGACCGTCCCGGCCCCGCCCGCCCTGGACCCGGCCGCCGAAGAACCCAAGGAACTCGCCGCCGCCCGCAAGGCAGTGGAAAAGGCCGAAGCCGCCGCGGCCGCCGCCGCACCCGAAGCCGCCCCCACCGCTCCCGGCACCGGCACCCCCGGCACGGGCACCGGCGGCACGGGCACCGGCGGCACGGGCACCCCCGGCACCGGCCGTACCGGCACGGGCACCGGCCCGGCCGCCGAGCCCGGCCCCGGCGATGCGCCCGGCACGGGAACGGGCACGGGAACGGGCACGGGAACCGGTACCCCGGAGACCCCGGCGGGAGGTGCCGCATGATGTACGCAGCCCACCTCGCCGCAACCGCCGGAGGCAACGGCAACGGGTTCCTCTCCCCGACCGGCGTCGAGATCGCCTTCGTCCTCGTCGGCCTCGCCACCCTCGGCGCGGCCCTCGTCACGGTCAGCACCAAGCAGCTCGTGCACGCCGCCCTCTGGCTGGTCGTCACGCTCGGCGGCATCGCCGTCGAGTACCTGCTGCTGACCGCGGAGTTCATCGCCTGGGTCCAGGTCTTGATCTACCTCGGTTCCGTGGTCGTCCTCCTCCTCTTCGGGCTGATGCTCACCAAGGCGCCCATCGGCCGCTCCCCGGACGCCGACTCCGGCAACCGCTGGGTCGCGGCCGGTGTCGCCGGCGTCGCGGCCGTCGCGCTCGTCTGGGTCGTCGTCGACGCATTCCGCACGACCTGGATCGACCTCGACGGCCCCGTCCAGGGCTCCACCAAGGTCTCCGGCGAGATCCTCTTCCAGCACTGGGTGCTGCCCTTCGAGGCGCTCTCCGTCCTCCTCCTCGCGGCCCTGATCGGCGCCATCGTGCTGTCGCGTAGGAACAGCCCCGCCGAAGACGGTGTCGCCGGCGCGAAGAAGGGCCAGCGCTGATGCACCTCGCCTACCCCGCCGTGCTCGCGGCGCTCCTCTTCTGCACGGGCCTGTACGGAGTACTCGCCCGCCGCAACGCCATCCTGGTCCTGATGTCCGTCGAGCTGATGCTCAACGCCGTCAACCTCAACCTGGTGGCCTTCGACGTCTGGCTGCGCGACACCCTGCACGCCGGCCAGGCCCTCACCCTCTTCACCATCGCCATCGCCGCCGCCGAGATCGGCATCGGTCTGGCGATCGTGCTGATGGTGTACCGCAACCGCGGCACCTCGGACGTGGACCGCCTGCGCGACACCGCCGAGGGCCACGAGCCCGACCAGAACCCCAGCAACAGCACCGGCACCGCCCGGCCGGAGGTCGCCGCGTGAGCACCACGACCCTCGCTGTCCTCGTCCCCCTCCTGCCCTTCCTGGGCGCGGTCGCGGGACTTCTCTTCGGGCGCGGAGCCCCCGGATTCGTCCGGCCGCTCGCCATCCTGCCGACGCTGGGCGCCGCCGTACTGGCCGTGCTCGTCGCCGTCCGCCACGGCGGCGGCAAGGCGATCGACACCGCCACCGAGCTGACCCCGACCGGCTCCGTCCCGATCGAGTTCTCGCTCCACCTGGACGGCTTCGCCGTGCTGGTCGCCGTCCTGGTCGGTGTCGTCGCCACCTGCGTACAGCTCTACTCGACGGCGTACCTCCGCGAGGACCCGCGCTACCCGTCGTATGCCGCTCTGGTCTCACTGTTCACCTCCGCCATGCTGCTCGTCGTCTACTCCGGCGACCTGATGGTGCTGCTGGTCGGCTGGGAGATCATGGGCATCTGCTCGTACTTCCTGGTCGGCCACTACTGGGAGACCGAAGCGGCCCGCTCCGCCTCCCTGAAGGCCTTCCTCGTCACCAAGCTCGGTGACGTCCCCTTCCTCATCGGCCTGTTCGCGCTCGCCGCCGACGCCAACTCCTTCCGGATCACCAAGATCCTGGACACCGTCGAAAGGGGCGGGCTCGACCACCCCACGCTGATCGCGCTCCTCCTGCTCGCCGGAGTCGCGGGCAAGTCCGCGCAGTTCCCGCTGCACACCTGGCTCCCCGACGCCATGGCGGGCCCGACCCCGGTCTCCGCGCTGATCCACGCCGCGACGATGGTCGCCGCCGGTGTCTACTTCATCGCCCGACTCCTTCCCGTCTTCGAGGCCTCCCGCGCCGCGCTGGTGGTCATGGCCGTCATGGCGGCCGTCACGATGGTCGGCTCCGCCCTCGCCGCCCTGGCCCAGGACGACATCAAGCGCGTGCTCGCCTACTCCACGGTCGGCCAGCTCGGCTACATGACCGGGGCCCTGGCCGTCGGCGACCGCGGCGCCGCCGTCTTCCACCTCCTGTCCCACGGCGCCTTCAAGGCGCTGCTGTTCCTCGGCGCGGGCGTCATCATCCACGCCGCCGGTACGAACTCCCTGGCCGCCATGTCCCGTATGGACGGCCTGGCCAAGCGCATCCCCGACGCCTTCTGGACGATGACGATCGCGCTCCTCGCGCTCGCCGCCATCCCGCCCTTCGCCGGCTTCTTCTCCAAGGAAGCCGTCCTCGTCGCCGCCGAGCACACCGCCACTGGTCACTCGGAGCTCGCGCCCAGCACCGCCGGCTGGATCGTCCTGGTCGCCGGCGTGCTGACAGCCCTGCTCACCGCCGCCTACGCCACCCGCCTGTGGCTGATGGCCTTCCGCGGAACGGGCGCCCCCGCCCCCGACCACGGCAAGGAACCCGTCGCCATGACCGGCGTGCTGTGGCTGCTGGCGATCCCGTCCATCGGCTTCGGCCTCGCGGCGGGCCCCCTCGCCGACTGGTTCGACGGCGGACAGCTCACCCCGACCCTCACCACCTCGATCCTCGGCACCGGAGCCGCGGCCATCGGCGCCATGCTCACCTACGCCCTCTGGCAGCGCGCCACCGTCCGCGCCGCGGCCTTCGCGGCCGCCGCCGCGCCCGCCAACGGCCGCGCGGCAGCCGCCGCCGTCGCCGCCACGGTCGCCGAATCCGAGGCCGAGACCCCCGAGGTCGCCGAGGTCACCCACGACCACCCCGCCGTCCCGGCCGGCCCCGCCGCCGACCCCGGCAAGGCGCTCCTCGGCCCCCTGCACCGCCACGCGGCGGTCGGCTTCCACCTCGACGCCGTCTACGACCGGCTCTTCGTGCGCCCCGTCCGGGCGGCCGCCGGCCTGGTCCGCTTCCTGGACCGCGAGGTCGTGGACACGTACGTCAGCGGCGCGGGCGCCAGCCCCAAGCTGCTCGGCAGCCTCGTCCGCCGCGCCCAGACCGGCAACGTGCAGAGCTACCTGAGCGCCCTGCTCGCCGGCGCCGTGGTCCTGGCGATCGCCACCGCCGTCCTCGCCAACGTCAACGCCGGATCGTGAGCCGTGAGTCAGCCGTGATTGATATCAGCCCGTCCGTGATGCAGTTCCTTCTGGCGTTCATCGTGGTCGCCCCGCTCCTCGGCGCGGCCGCGGCCCTCCTGCCGCCCCCGCCCGGGCTCAAGGGCCGCGGCCCCGAACAGGCCGTGCTCCGCCATGGCGTGACCGTCACCGGTGTCGTCCTCGCCGCGGCCATCGCCCTCACCCTGGGCTTCGACCACGACGCCCCGTCCCGCTTCCAGGCGACGACGGACATCAGCTGGATCCAGGCGCTGAACGTCCGGATCCACCTCGGCATCGACGGCATCTCGCTCCCCCTCCTCCTGATGACCGCGCTGCTGTTCTTCCTCTGCGCGCTCTACAGCTACTTCAAGCTCCCCGCAGGCCCCTCCCCGAAGGCCTTCGTCGCGCTGCTGCTCGTCCTCGAGTCCGGCACCCTCGCGACCTTCGCCGTCCTCGACCTGCTGCTGTTCTTCCTCGCCTTCGAGATGGTCCTCATCCCGATGTACTTCCTCATCGCCCGCTGGGGCGGTGCTCAGCGGCAGGCCGCCGCCTGGAAGTTCATCCTCTACACGCTCCTCGGCTCCGTGGTCATGCTGCTCGGTCTGCTGCTGATCGGACTGAACAGCGGCACTTTCGACATGGTGGCACTCGCCTCTGACAACGGGCGCGAACTGACCCACACCACCCAGCTCCTGGCCGTCCTCGCCATCGGCGTCGGCCTCGCCGTGAAGACCCCGATGTGGCCGCTGCACAGCTGGCTGCCGGACGCCCACACCGCCGCGCCCACCGTCGGCTCCGTCCTGCTGGCCGGTGTCCTGCTCAAGATGGGCACCTACGGGTTCGTCCGCATCCTGCTCCCCGTCACCCCCGACGGCATGGTCACCTTCGCCCCCTACCTGGGCGCCCTCGCCGCCATCGGCATCGTCTACGGGTCCCTCGCCTGCCTCTCCCTGGCCCGCAAGGGGAACAAGGGCGACCTCAAGCGCCTGATCGCGTACTCCTCCGTCGGCCACATGGGCTTCGTGCTCCTCGGCATCGCCTCCATGACCCCCACCGGCGTCAACGGCGCGCTCTTCGCCAACATCGCCCACGGCCTGATCACCGGCCTCCTCTTCTTCCTGGTCGGCGCCCTCAAGGACCGCTACGGCACCGCCGACCTCGACACCCTCGCCGGAGCCACCGGCGCCGCCCTCTACGGCCGCGCCCCCCGCCTCGGCGCCCTCCTCGCCTTCGCCGCCGTCGCCTCCCTGGGCCTGCCCGGCCTGGCCGGCTTCTGGGGCGAGATGCTGGCCCTCTTCGGTGCCTTCGACCCCGCCGAGGGCCTCTCCCGCCCCGCCTTCCTCACCTACATGACGATGGGCGCCTTCGGCACCCTGCTCACCGCCGCCTACCTGCTGATCGTCGTCCGGCGCGTCTGCATGGGCGACCCGAAGGCAGGCCCCGAGCTCGCCCTCGCGGACATCCAGCGCTACGAGTTCGCCGCCTGGACCCCGCTCGCCGCCCTCACCGTCCTCGCCGGCCTGTGGCCCGCGGTCCTCCTCGGCCTCACCGATCCGGCCGTCCAGAAGCTCCTCGCAGGAGGCAACGCATGACGGCCCTCACGGCCCTCGCCGCCGCCGAGACCCCCAGCCTGATCCAGTCCGTCGACTGGCTCGCCATCGCACCCGTGGTGATCACCGCCACCGTCGGCCTGGTCGTGCTGCTCGCCGACCTCTTCGTACCCGAGCGCTCCAAGTCCGTCCTCGGGTGGATCTCCGTGGCCGGCCTGGCCGCCGCGACCGCCGTCCTGCTTCCGCTGCGCGCCGGCGACCGCACCACCTTCTGCCTGACCGGCGACCCGGCCGCGTGCAGCTACACCGCCGACCACTTCGCGCTCGTCGTCCAGTTCCTCGTCCTGGGCGGCGCGCTGGTCACCGCCCTGCTGTCGGTCACCGCCGTCCGCGACGCGCGCATGCCGGCCGGCGAGTACTGGTTCCTGCTGCTCTCCTCCGCCGCCGGCGCGGCCCTGCTGCCCGCCTCCCGCGACCTCGCCACCCTGATCGTGGCGCTCGAAGTCGCCTCGCTGCCCGCCTTCGCCCTCGTCGGCATGCGCCGCGGCGACCGGCTCTCCTCCGAGGCCGCCCTCAAGTTCTTCCTGTCCTCCGTCACCGCCACCGCCGTGTCGCTGATGGGCGTCAGCTTCGTCTACGGCGCCACCGGCTCCCTGCACCTCAGCCAGGTCGCCGACCGCCTCGAGGACGTCCCCGGGCAGCTCGACACCCTCGCCATGGCGGGCGTCGCGCTCACCCTCGTCGGCTTCGCCTTCAAGACCGCGGCCGTCCCCTTCCACTTCTGGGTCCCCGACACCTACGTCGGCGCCCCCCTGCCCATCGCCGGCTACCTCTCGGTGATCGGCAAGGCCGTCGGCTTCACCGGCCTCATCCTCGTCACGGTGATCGCCTTCCCGGCGTACTCCGAGATCTGGGGCCCGGCCCTCGCAGTCCTCGCCGCGCTCACCATGACCCTCGGCAACGCCGCCGCGCTGCGCCAGTCCGCCGACCGCCCGAACAGCGCCGTACGGCTGCTCGCCTGGTCCTCGGTCGGCCAGGCGGGCTACCTGCTGGTCCCGATCGCCGCCGCCGCGTACGCGGAGCGCGACCAGATCGGCTCCACCGTCGCGTACGCCCTCATGTACGCCGCCGTGAACCTCGGCGCCTTCGCCGTGGCCGCGCTGGTCGCCCGTACGAAGCCGCTGCACCGGATCAGCGACTACCGGGGCCTTTACGCCGAGCGCCCGGTGGCCGCCCTCTCGCTGGCCTTCTTCCTGCTCTGCCTGGCCGGCCTGCCCCCGGGCATCATCGGCCTCTTCGCCAAGGTCACCGTCTTCCGCTCCGCGGTCGACGCGGGCCTGGGCTGGCTCGCCGTGGTCATGGCGGTCAACGTCGTCATCGCCCTCTACTACTACCTGCGGTGGACGGCGCTCCTCTTCCGCGCGCCGGAGGGGGCCGAGACCGCGGCCGAGACCGCTCCGGACGCCCGTACGAAGGCCCCCTGGCCGGTCACGGCGGCGATCGTCCTCACCGCGGTCACGGCCGTCGTCCTCTCGGGCGCCCCGCAGCTGGTCCTGCGCTTCGCCGCGGGCAGCCTCTTCCCGCAGTAGCCCGTACGCCGCCGTTAACCCGTACGGAGTAACGCCCCCGGTGGGCCCGCCGCCCCGGCCGCCGGGGCGGCGGCTTCCGCGCGCCCTGGGAACCAGACGCACCCACCTCGCGTTGACCAGGAAGGGAGGGTCCACTGGACCGTAGACCCTCACAACCATGACGGGCTCCCCTGCCGCACCACCTGGAGGGCGTACCGTGCACCGCCGGCACAACGGGCTCAAGACCGCCGTACTCCTCGGCGGGCTGTCCGCACTCATCATCGTCATAGGAAGCTCCTTCGGCCGGGGCGGCCTGATCGTGGCCGTCCTCGTGGCCCTGGGGACGAATGCGTACGCGTACTGGAACAGCGACAAGCTGGCTCTACGCGCGATGCGCGCCCGCCCCGTCAGCGAGTTCGAGGCTCCCGCGCTCTACCGCATGGTGCGCGAGCTCTCCACGTCCGCGCGCCAGCCCATGCCACGGCTCTACATCTCGCCCACCGAGGCGCCCAACGCCTTCGCCACCGGCCGCAACCCGCGCAACGCCGCGGTCTGCTGCACCGAGGGCATCCTGCGCATCCTCGACGAGCGCGAGCTGCGCGGGGTCATCGGCCACGAGCTCAGCCACGTCTACAACCGCGACATCCTGATCTCGTCGGTGGCCGGCGCCCTCGCATCGGTGATCATGTTCCTGGTGAACTTCGCCTGGCTCATCCCGATCGGCCGCTCGAACGACGACGAGGGCCCGGGCATCCTCGGCATGCTGCTGATACTGATCCTCGGCCCGCTGGCCGCCTCCGTGATCCAGCTGGCCATCAGCCGCTCGCGCGAGTACGAGGCAGACGCCTCCGGCGCCCAGCTGACGGGGGACCCGCTGGCCCTGGCCAGCGCCCTGCGCAAGCTCGACGCGGGCACCAAGCAGCTTCCGCTGCCCCCCGAGCCCCGGCTGGAGACGGCGAGCCACATGATGATCGCCAACCCCTTCCGCCCCGGCGAAGGATTGTCCAAGATGTTCTCGACACACCCCCCCATGGCCGAGCGCATCGCCCGGCTCGAACAGATGGCAGGCCGTAGGCAGTGAAGACCATCCTCAACCTCATCTGGCTCGTACTCAGCGGCATCTGGCTGTTCCTCGGCTACTGCCTCGCGGGTCTGATCCTCTGCATCACCATCATCGGCATCCCCTTCGGGATAGCCGCCTTCCGCATCGCGGTCTACGCCCTCTGGCCCTTCGGCTACACCACGGTCGAGCGGCGCGACGCGGGCGCGGGATCCGCCATCGGCAACGTCCTGTGGCTGATCCTGGCCGGCTGGTGGCTCGCGCTGGGCCACATCTTCACCGGCATCGCGCTCTGCATCACGATCATCGGCATCCCGTTCGGCATCGCCAACTTCAAGATGGTCCCGCTCTCCTTGCTTCCCCTGGGCCGCGAAATCGTCCCGACGGACGCCCCGTTCGCCTCTCGGTAGGCAGTTGCAGGCCCTGTGCGGGGCGGCGGAGAACCTCTCCGCCGCCCCGTCGGCACATCGAGGCCGGCCGGGTTTTCCACAGGCCGGGGCGAATGTCAGTGGGGTCGGTCACCATGAACGCATGAACGAGACCGAGCAGTTGCTGGAGCAAGTCGCAGACCGCGTGCGCAACTCCGCGCAGGGGCGAGGAAAGCCCCTGCCGGCGCCGCTGGCCGCCGGGGAGCGGGCCCGGGCCGAGCTCATACTCGGCTTCGCCCTGCCCCCGCTGCTCGCCGCGCTCTACACGCGCATCGCGGACGGCGGATTCGGCCCCGAGTGCGGGCTGCTGCCGCTGGGTCAGGCCGTGGGGATGTATGAGGCGCAGCGCGCCTCGGCATGGCGCTGGCCGGAGGGCGTGCTGCCGATAGCCGACTTCGGCTGCACCACGTACATCTGCGTCGACTGCCGCTCGGAAACAGCCCAAGTGCTGATGTTCGACCCGAGTCTCGGGGAGCCGGACCTCGCCTGGTCCATCGACACCCCGAGCCTGGCCGGCTGGCTGCGCGGCTGGCTGGACGGCACCGCCTGGTTCTGTTTCGAGTCCGGCCTGGGGGAGGAGTCCGACCTGGAATTCACTCCCTGGGAGGAGTTCAGATCCCGGATCTGAGCCGCCCGCGCACCCCGTAGGCCAGCGCGCCCAGCGCCAGCACCACGGCGCCCGCGACCGCCGAGGCGAGGGGCAGCGCGCAGGCCAGCACCACACATCCGGACAGCCCGACCGCTGCCACGGCCCGACCCTTGACACCTGAATCGAGAGTCCACGCGGAAGCGTTCGCGATCGCGTAGTAGGCCAGCACTCCGAAGGAGGAGAAACCGATCGCGCCCCGCAGATCGGCGGTGGCCGCGAGCACCGCCACGACCGCGCCCACTGCCAGCTCGGCATGGTGCGGCACCTGATGACGCGGATGTACGGCGGCCAGCGCGCGGGGGAGATGGCCGTCCCGGGCCATCGCCAAGGCGGTCCGTGAAACACCGAGTACGAGGGCCAGCAGCGAGCCCAGCGCGGCGAGGGCCGCACCCACCCGGACGACCGGGGCCAGTTCGGGCACGCCGGCCGCCCGCACCGCGTCGGCCAGCGGTGCCGCCGACTCCGCCAGCCCGCCGGAGCCGAGCACCGACAGAGCCGCCACCGCCACGGCGGCGTACACCAGCAGCGCGATCCCCAGCGCGAGCGGCACCGCCCTCGGGATCGTCCGCTCCGGGTCGCGCACCTCCTCGCCCAGGGTGGTGATCCGGGCATAGCCCGCGAAGGCGAAGAACAGCAGGCCCGCGCCCTGCAACAGTCCGACGGCGGACCCGTCCGAGCCGCCGAGCCGCCCCGCCTCGGCCGCGTCGGACGACAGGGACACGACCACCACCACGGCCAGCACCGCCAGCACCGCCGCCACGATCAGCCGGGCGAGCCGGGCGGACTTCTGCACACCGCCGTAGCTCGCGGCGGTCAGGGCCACCACCGCCGCGACGGCCACGGCATGCTGCTGCCCGGGCCAGACGTACGCGCCGACGGTCAGTGCCATCGCCGCGCAGGAGGCCGTCTTGCCGATCACGAATCCCCAGCCGGCCAGATAGCCCCAGAAGGGCCCGAGCCGCTCGCGCCCGTAGACGTAGGTGCCGCCGGAGGACGGGTACCGGGCGGCGAGCCGCGCCGAAGAGTGCGCGTTGCAGTAGGCGACGAGAGCCGCCAGCGCCAGCGCCGCGAGGAGCGCACCGCCCGCCGCCCGCGCCGCCGGGGCCAGGGCGGCGAAGATGCCGGCGCCGACCATCGCGCCCAGTCCGACGACCACGGCGTCGAAAACTCCGAGGGTCCGCTTCAGTTGCTGTTCCACGCGCGGAGGGTAGCCGCCCTAGCTGACGCCTTCCTTGCCGGGGAGTGGCATCCGTGTGCGCTCCCACCCCTCCAGGGCCGTCAGGCAGGCGTGGTCGAGATGCCGCAGCCCGCTCAGATCGAGCCGGATCACCCGCCCGCGCGGCACCGCCTCCAAGGCGTCCAGGGCATCGAGCAGCTTGGGCAGCCGCAGGAAGCTGGCGTTCCCCACGACCCGGACGCACAGCTCCTCGCCCTCCCACACCTCCTCGATGTGCACGTGGGAGGTCTCCCAGGCCGCCTTCGCGATGGCGAGCCCCAGCCCGACCAGCACGCCCTCGAAGAGGTTGGTGGCCACGATCGCTCCGGCCGTGGCCAGCAGCACCACGGCCTCGCCCCGGTGCGTCCGCCACAGCGAGGCGACCGCCCGGGCCGGCAGCAGCTTCCAGCCCGCGTGCAGCAGCACCCCGGCCAGCGCGGCCAGCGGAACGATCTCCAGCGCCTGCGGGAAGGCCACTGCGAACAGCAGCAGCCAGCCGCCGTGCAGCACCCGGGCGGACCGGGTGCGGGCCCCGGCCTCCACATTGGCGGCGCTGCGCACGATCACGGCGGTCATCGGCAGCGCCCCGAGCAGCCCACACACACTGTTGCCCACGCCCTGGGCGATGAGCTCCCGGTCGTATTCGGTCCTCGGTCCGTCGTGCATGCGGTCCACGGCGGCAGCGCTGAACAGCGTCTCGGCGGAGGCGATCAGCGCCAGCGCGATCACCGTCCCGATCGCCCCGGCGGAGGCCAGCGTGCCGAAGTCGCCCCAGCCGGGCGGGGACACGGCATCCAGCACCCCCGTCACCCGCACCTTCTCGACGGGCAGCCGCAGCAGGGCCGCGACAGCGGTGGCGGCCGCCACCCCGGCCAGTGCCCCGGGTACCAGGCGCAGCCGCTCCGGCATCCGGCGCCAGGCCGCCATGACGGCGATGGTCCCGGCCCCGAGCGCGACCGCGGCCCAGTCGGCCTGTGTTCCGAGCGTATGGACACCGCCCAGCTTCGCCAGGGTCTGTCCCGGAGCCTCCACGCCGCCCAGGGCGTACAGCTGCCCGGAGATCAGGACCAGCCCGATCCCCGCCAGCATCCCGTGCACGACGGCCACGGAGATCGCCCGGAACCACCGCCCGAGCCGGAGCACCCCCATGCCCAGCTGCACCGCCCCCGCGGCCAGCACCAGCACCCCGAGCGCGGGCAGGCCGTACGACCGCACCGCCTCGTACACCAGCACGGTGAGCCCGGCCGCGGGTCCGCTCACCTGGAGCGAGCTGCCCCGGAACCAGCCGGTGACCAGCCCGCCGACCACCCCGGTGACGATCCCCAGCTCGGCCGGCACCCCGGAGGCGACGGCCACCCCCACACAGAGGGGCAAGGCGACCAGCGCGACGACGACCGACGCCCCGAAGTCTGCGCGAAACGTGCCGGCCCCAGGCATGCGAGAACCCCCCTGCCAAGCGGTGATGGATGCCACCCAGCCTGGTGGGCGCACCCGTCCCCGCCCAGTGCGCACAGAGGCCCGCGGTGGCGCACGCGCCGCTCACGCCCCGCACACACGCCCGCGCCCCGGAACGCCGCGGCCCGGCGGTCGGTGAAGACCGCCGGGCTGGCGTGCGGGCAGATCGCGGACCTGGGTCAGCGGTAGTTCACGAACTGGATCGCGAAGTCCAGGTCCTTGCCCTTGAGCAGCGCCTGGACCGCCTGCAGGTCGTCACGGCTCTTGGAGCTGACGCGCAGCTCGTCGCCCTGGACCTGGGCCTTGACGCCCTTGGGGCCCTCGTCCCGGATGATCTTCGCGACCTTCTTGGCGTTCTCCTGGGAGATGCCCTCCTCGATCGTGGCGAAGATCTTGTACTCCTTGCCGGACAGCTGCGGCTCGCCGGCGTCCAGCGCCTTCAGCGAGATCCCGCGCTTGACCAGCTTGGTCTCGAAGACGTCGAGGACGGCCTTGACGCGCTCCTCGGAGTTCGCCTCCATGAGGATCTTCTCGCCGGACCAGGCGATCGTGGCGCCGGTGCCCTTGAAGTCGTAGCGCTGGGAGAGTTCCTTGGCGGCCTGGTTGAGGGCGTTGTCGACCTCCTGCCGCTCGACCTTCGAGACGATGTCGAAACTGGAGTCGGCCATGTGCTGTGGCTCCTTGAAGTCGAAGGTGATCGCCCCGGAGGGCGCGGCCGGACGTCCCCGGCACGCTTCGCAAAGCCTAGCCACCGCACCCACCCGCGGTGCTGATCAATCCGGTGGCGGAGCACCCCCGGTCATCAGGTATCGTTTACGTCGTTGCCACAGAGCACCGCCCCAAAGCGGCCTCACCGGCGACATCCCATGGCGGTGTGCCCGAGTGGCCAATGGGAGCGGACTGTAAATCCGTCGGCTTAGCCTACCCAGGTTCGAATCCTGGCGCCGCCACGCGATGTGAGACCCCCGTTACTTGTAGCGGGGGTCTTCTCGCATGGTCGCGGGCTCCGGGAGAGACGCCTGCCAGGACCATGAGGTGCGGCGGGGCGGTCCGGGAGGGACAGGCGGCCCGCCGACCAGAGGAGGGCCTCCGTGGGCGGGCCCTGCGGGGAGTCCGGGAAGAGGCGGGCCAGGACCGGCGCGCACAGGCCGGGCGGGGGACGCCAGGGGAGGGCGAGGCCCTGGGCGATGTCGTACGTGTGGAGCAGCAGCTCCGCCACGCCCATCGCCGCGAAACCGCCCGGATCGCAGGGCCCCCAGTGCCAGGCCCGGTCCCCGGGATCCGCGGCTGTGATCGCCGCGCGCAGCAGGCGGGCGCTCGCCGACACCACCGTCAGTACCTCGGCCGGGGGAGTGCCGGGGCGCACCCGCAGGTCCAGGGGCAGGTACGCCGACGGGGCCCGGGAGGCCACCTGGGCGGCGTAGGCCGTGAGGTCGTGCGCGATGTGGGCCGCCGTCGTCCAGCAGGACCAGTCGAGGGAACCGGCCGGCACTTGCCAGTCCAGCCCGGTGTGCGGGGCAAGGGCCGACACCGCTTCGGCTGCCGCCCGTTCGACGTCCGGGCCCGTCATCGACCGCATCGTCGGCGTCTCCTGTTCGTTCTCCGGGGGTGAAGTGGACATCTGACACGCGGGGGAAAGTAGGCGGCGGGGTGCTCATGGCCCTGCTCGGCGCCGGGATTCCGGCTCTGGTGGGAGCCGCGCTCCACCCGAGCGTGGGGGAGCCGTACCAGGAGACCCGGCTCTATTTCGGCACGGAACGCATCGACGGCCGGGGCGCGGTCGGGGAGCAGGAGTTCATGCGGTTCCTGGACCGCGAGATCACCCCGGCGTTCCCGGAGGGGCTGACCCTGCACGACGGGTACGGCCAATGGCGGGGCCAGGACGGCAAGGTCGTCCACGAGACCTCGTACGAGGTGGTGCTGCTGTACCCGGAGAAGGAGGCCGACGCGCGCAACACGCGCATCGAGCGGATCCGGGAGGCCTACGAGGACCAGTACCGGCAGGACTCGGTCGGACGGTCCGACGACAAGGTCAGCGCCGGGTTCTGACGCGACCGGCACCGCGGCCGACGGCCCGTCAGTTGCCCGCCACGTCCTTGACGGCCACCGGGACCGGGGTCGAACCGGAGGTCAGCTCCAGCGTCAGGCCCGCCGTGGCCGGGGTCTCGACCAGCTCGGCCAGCACCGCCGCCACGTCGTCGCGCGGGACGGACCCGCGGCCCGTCCGAGCCTCCAGGCGGACCAGGCCCGTCCCCGCGTCGTCGATCAGCCCACCGGGGCGCAGGACCGTCCACTCCAGGCCCAGGCGGGTGCGGACGTGGTCGTCGGCCTCGCCCTTCGCCCGCAGATAGGCGTCGAAGACCTCGTCGCCCTCGTGGTGCGCGTCCGCGCCCATCGAAGAGACCATCAGGAAGCGGCGTACGCGCGCCCGTTCGGCCGCGTCGGCGAACAGCACCGCCGCGCCCCGGTCCACGGTGTCCTTGCGTCCGATGCCGCTGCCGGGGCCGGCGCCCGCCGCGAAAACGGCCACGTCGGCGCCCTGCAGGATCCCCGCCACATGTTCCACCGAGGCCGACTCCAGATCGCACAGCACCGGTTCGGCGCCCGCCTCCCTGAGGCCGTCGCCCTGTGCCGGGTCGCGGATGATGCCCGCGACCTCGTACCCGCGCGCGGAGAGCAGGCGCTCCAGCCGCAGCGCGATCTGACCGTGTCCACCCGCGATGACGATGCGCATGACCCGACCGTACGACGAGCCGGGCGCCCCCGCCCGCGAACGCACGGGGAACCTCAGGGACCAGGCTCCGTACGGCCCTGCCGGGGCAGGTCCAGGGCCACTGCCACGGCCGAGTCGCAGTACTCCCGTACGGCACTCGTACGGGCTACCACCCGCCCGCGGTGGATCACGATGCGGCTGTACGCGAGGGACAGCACCCCCGCGATCCGATCCCCGCGCACGGCGAGCAGTTCCGCGGGGAAGCCGGCCTCCACGCGGACCTCCGGCAGGCCCATGGCCTCGCGGGCGGCGCTGCTGATCGACTCGTAGGCCTCGCCGGCCCGGAGCCCGCCCTGGGAGGCCAGCAGGTAGGCGGCCTCCAGGGGGTCGCCGCGGCCGACCGGGTTCCCGGCGTCCCGCAGCGCCCCGCTGCCCGCCGAGACCCGGACCCCGGCGGCGCGCAGCAGCCGTACGGGGGCGGTGCGCAGGCCGCGGCGTTCCAGGGCCGCGCAGTCGCCCTGGGGCAGGCAGGTCACCCGTACGCCGGCCGCCGCCAGCTGGTCGGCGGCGCGGGTCGCCGCGTCCAGCGGCAGCCGGGAGAGCCCGCCGCAGGGGCCGATGGTCACCCCCGGGCGGAGCCCGCCGGCCATCGCCGCGAGCCGGGCCAGGCGGGCGGGGTCGTCACCGTCCGTGTGCAGGTCCACGGGGCAGCCGTGCTCGTCGGCGAGTTCCAGGACGGCTTCGAGGAAGCCTGTGGGGTCGGGGTCGAGGTCGGGGCAGCCGCCGATGACGGAGGCGCCCATCTTGACCGCGTCGCGCAGCATGGCGAGCCCGTCCGCGCCGGCCACCCCGGTCAGCAGCCGGGGGACGGCCACGGTGGTGAGGTCGGTGAGTCCGCGCAGGGAGCGGCGGGCCTGGAGGACGGCCTCCATGGGGCCGAGGCCGTGCACGTCGCCGATGCGGACGTGTGAGCGTACGGCGGTGGCGCCGTGGCCGAGCTGGAGCAGGGCGGCCTCGGTGGCCCGGCGCTGGACCTCGTCGGGGGTGTACGAGACGGGCCCCTCGCCGTCGGCGGTCAGGGCGGTGTCCCCGTGGGCGTGGGGCTCGGCGGGGGCCGGCAGGAGCAGGTAGCCGCCGAGGTCCACCCGGGACAGCGCGGGGGCCGGGAGGCTGCCGGCGGTGCCGACGGCCTGGATCCGGCCGCCGCTGAGGCGGACGTCGACGGTACGGCCGTCCGTGAGGCGGGCCCCGGCGAGCAGCAGGGTGGTGGCCTCGGCGGCGGCCGCGTTGCCCGGGCCGTGGGCGGAACCGGGGCCTTGGCCTGCGCCGGCTCCGCGGAGGTGTGAGGGGCCGTGTGCGGGTCCGTGCCCGCCGCCCTCGCCGCGGCCGCTGCGCGGGGAGTGGAACGGCTGCTGCGGCTGGCTGTCGGACATCGCGCTCCTGCGGTGGCTCGGGCGGTTCCTGGGCCCCCGGCCGCGGCCTGCGGCCCAAGATCACGCAGCGTGCTCAGAGCCTAGGGCGCGGGGAAGCCCGCTTCACGGAAGAGCGCAATAGTCGTACCGGTGTGGTGCCCACGCGCCTCGGCGCTCGCGCGTGCGCCGCACGGCCGGGCGTCGCCCGCCCCGGGGCGGTGTGAGCCCGCACACAAAACGGCCCGGAAGCGGGCGGGGAGCCTTGGCCGCGCTGATCAAGAAAGGCTTCCGAACCCCCTCGGAGCCCTGTCCCCGCAAAGGATTTGGGCGATCGGCGGGCAACCGTGTAATGTCTTCATCGCTCGCCCCAATAGCTCAGTCGGTAGAGCGTCTCCATGGTAAGGAGAAGGTCTGCGGTTCGATTCCGCATTGGGGCTCTGGTGAGAGAGGCCCCCCACCCTCGGGTGGGGAGTCGATCACATCAAAGCGGCGTAGCTCAGTCGGTAGAGCAAGCGGCTCATAATCGCTGTGTCACCGGTTCAAGTCCGGTCGCCGCTACACACAGTAGCCGATTGCGGGGTCGGTCTCCCGATCGGCTACTCTTTTATGCGTTCATCCGTCCCATAGTCCGTCAAGGAGCACTCACGTGGCTGCCACCGACGTCCGCCCGAAGATCACGCTGGCCTGCGTGGAGTGCAAGGAGCGGAACTACATCACCAAGAAGAACCGGCGTAACAACCCGGACCGTCTTGAGATGAAGAAGCACTGCCCGCGCTGCAACTCGCACACCGCGCACCGCGAGACCCGCTGACCCCAGCGAAGTCTCGAATATAGGCACCGTCATGAGGTCGTCCCCTTCAATGGGGGACGGCCTCGTGTCGTTTCCACGGCTGGTGGGTCAGCGCACCTGTCTGCACCTGTCTTTGTGTCATTTGTGTTCCTTCAGCAGGAGGTAGTGAGTCATGGCTCTCGACCAGTCCTTCGTGGGGCGGAGCTACCCGCCCACCGATCCGTACGAGGTCGGCCGGGAGAAGATCCGCGAATTCGCGGTGGCGGTGGGTGACGCCAATCCCGTCTACACCGACCCCGAAGCCGCCAAGTCCTTCGGCCACCCCGATGTGATCGCTCCGCCGACTTTCGTGTTCGCGATCACTTTCGCGGCCGCCGGGCAGGTCGTCGCGGACCCGCAGCTGGGGCTGGACTACAGCCGCGTCGTGCACGGTGACCAGAAGTTCGCGTACTCCCGCCCCGTGCGTGCGGGTGACCGGCTCTCGGTGACCTCCACCATCGAGGCCGTGAAGTCGATGGCCGGCAACGACATCATCGACATCCGCGGCGAGGTCCACGACGCGTCCGGCGAGCACGTGGTGACGGCCTGGACGAAGCTCGTCTCCCGCGCCCCCGAGGAGGCCTGACATGGCAGCGCAGATCAAGTACGCGGACGTCGAGGTCGGCACGGAGCTGCCGGCGGCGTCCTTCCCCGTGACGCGCGCCACGCTCGTCCGCTACGCCGGTGCCTCGGGCGACTTCAACCCGATCCACTGGAACGAGAAGTTCGCCAAGGAGGTGGGCCTGCCGGACGTGATCGCGCACGGCATGTTCACCATGGCCGAGGCGATCCGCGTGGTCACCGACTGGGCCGGCGACCCGGGCGCGGTGGTCGAGTACGGCGTGCGCTTCACCAAGCCGGTCGTGGTCCCGAACGACGACCGGGGCGGCCTGATCGAGGTGACGGCCAAGGTTGCCGCCAAGCTGGACGACAACCGCGTCCGCGTCGACCTGACGGCCATGAGCGCCGGCCAGAAGGTGCTGGGCATGTCCCGCGCGGTGGTCGAGCTCGCGTAAGCGCGCGGTGGTCGAACTCGCGTGAGGGCGGGGGCGGGGCGTTCGCGCCCCGCCCACCCCGGAACTCCACCGCGCAGCCGAGCCCCTTGCGTAGTTAGTGATTGAGTACTAACTTAGAACGCATGGCAAGGATGAGCGCAGAAGAGCGGCGCGAGAGCGTCATCCGCGCGGCGATGCACGAGTTCGCCCGCGGTGGCTACTACGGGACCTCCACCGCGGCGATCGCCGAGCGGGTGGGCGTCTCGCAGCCGTACCTCTTCCGGCTGTTCCCGAACAAGCAGGCCATGTTCCTCGCCGCCGCCGAGCGGTGCATGCGCGACACCCGCGAGGTCTTCGCCGAGGCCGGCGAAGGGCTGCAGGGCGAGGAGGCCACGAAGGCCATGGCGAACGCCTACACCCGGCTCATCGCCGAGGATCCCGACAAGCTCCAGATGCAGCTCCAGATGTACGTCACCGTCGCCGCCGCCGAAGCGGCCGGGGACCACGAGCTCGGCGAGCTCGTCCGCAAGGGCTGGATGGAGCTGTGGGACACGGTCCACGTGCCCTTCGGCGGCGACGCGAAGGAGACCACGACCTTCATGGCGTACGGGATGTTGATCAACACCCTCGCCGCCATGGGCTTCCCGCCCGAGCACCGGGTCTGGGAGGGGCTCTACCCCGAGGCCCAGAGCAAGGGCCGCCTGGAGAAGTGAGGGCGCGCCGCCTGTCCGGCGGCCCACTCATGCGCGCGAAAGTTAGTCAGCAATAACTAACAATCCTCAGGGGGAATCGTGAAGACAACCGTGAACACGCAGGATCCGGACCAGACCAAGCTCCGCGGGCCCGCCGTCTGGGCCCTCGTCCTCACCGGCGTCGCCAGCTTCATGGCCGCCCTCGACAACCTCGTCGTCACCACCGCCCTGCCCGCCATCCGCGCGGATCTCGGCGGCAAGCTCGAGGACCTGGAGTGGACGGTGAACGCGTACACGCTCACCTTCGCCGTCCTCCTCATGCTCGGCGCCGCCCTCGGTGACCGGTTCGGGCGCCGGCGGCTGTTCATCGCCGGGCTCACCGTCTTCACCGGCGCCTCCGCCGCGGCCGCCCTCTCGCCCGGGATCGACGCGCTGATCGCCGCCCGCGCCGTGCAGGGCGTCGGCGCCGCGATCATGATGCCGCTCACCCTGACCCTGCTCACCGCCGCCGTCCCCGCCGCCCGGCGCGGTATGGCCCTCGGCATCTACGGCGCCGTCACCGGCCTCGCCGTCGCCAGCGGTCCCCTGATCGGCGGCAGCCTCACCGAGCACATCTCCTGGCAGTGGATCTTCTGGCTGAACGTCCCGATCGGACTGGCGCTGATACCCCTCGCCCGGCTGCGCCTCGCCGAGTCCACGGCCCCCGGCGCGCGCCTCGACATCCCCGGCACCCTGCTCATCAGCGGCGGCCTCTTCGGGATCGTCTACGGCCTGGTCAACGCGAACTCCGAGGGCTGGACCAGCGCCCCCGTGCTGACCGGTCTGATCGCGGGCAGCGCCCTCGTCGGCGGCTTCATCCACCACGGCTTCAACAACGCCAACCCCATGCTCCCCATGCGGCTCTTCCGCAACCGCGGCTTCCTCGGGATCAACGCGGCCAGCCTGCTGATGTACCTCGGCATGTTCGGCTCGATCTTCCTGCTCGCCCAGTTCCTCCAGGGCGTCACCGGCTACTCGCCCACCGAGGCCGGGCTGCGCATGCTCCCCTGGACCGGCATGCCGATGCTCGTCGCCCCGGTAGCCGGGATCCTCTCCGACCGGATCGGCGGCCGCCCCGTCGTCGCCACCGGGCTGGCGCTCCAGGCCCTCGGCCTCGGCTGGTTCGCGATGATCCTCGAACCGGACGTCTCGTACGCGGCCCAGCTGCCCGCGCTGATCCTCAGCGGCATCGGCATGGCCCTCTACTTCGCCCCCGCCGCCAACGCCGTGATGTCCACCGTGACCCCCGCCGACCAGGGCAGGGCCTCCGGCGCCAACAGCGCGCTGCGCGAGGTCGGCGGAGCCCTCGGTGTGGCCGTCCTGGCCTCGGTCTTCTCCGCCCAGGGCGGCTACGAGTCCCCGCGGGCCTTCACCGACGGCACGATCCCCGCCCTGTGGATCGGCGCCGCCGCGGTCGCCCTGGCCGCCGGGCTCGCGTTGCTGCTGCCCCGCCGGTCCAAGGCCGCCGCCGAGCCGGCCCACGCCGAGCCGGCCCCCGCCCCTGCCGGGACCCCGGACAAGATCCCCGCCATCCGGTAAATGTACTACCCAAAAGGCGACTAAGACCCTTACCATCCTCATAGTCCGTACGAACGAACGACGGAGGAGCCAGCCATGCCCGACATCCCGTGGTCCACCCCCACCCAGGCCGCCCCCGACGCCGAGGTCTACGTCATGGCCTCCCGCTTCGAGACCGCCACCCTCCCCGGGGCCGTCAAGTTCTTCCTCAAGGCCCCCGGCATCATCGGCCAGATCCGCAAGGCCCCCGGCGCCCACGGCGTCGCCCTGCGGGCACGCGTCCTCGGCCGGACCTTCCTGACCCTCTCCGCCTGGCAGGACCGGGACGCGCTCTACCGTTTCGCGGGCAGCGAGCCCCACCGCTCCAGCTCCCGCGCGGCCAGCGCCTACATGAAGGAATCGGCCTTCACCTTCTGGACCGTACGGGCCTCCGAACTGCCCATTACCTGGGCCGAGGCCGAGCGCCGCCTGGCCGAGGAGAAGACGAGCTACTGAGCCCCTCGGGCGAGTACGGTCCGTGGCCCCGCCGGGATGCGAGCGGCACGGACCGTACTCTTGTCCACGTGCAGGAACTCCACGACGCCCCCCTCGCCCCGCTGACCACCTTCCGCCTCGGTGGCCCCGCCGCCCGGCTGGTCACCGCGACCACCGACGCCGAGGTGGTCGCCACCGTCCGCGCCGCGGACGAGAGCGGCACCCCGCTCCTGGTCATCGGCGGCGGCAGCAACCTGGTCATCGGCGACCAGGGCTTCGCCGGCACCGCCCTGCGCATCGCGACCACGGGCTTCACCCTCGACGGCACCACCCTGGAGCTCGCCGCCGGCGAGAACTGGTCCGACGCCGTCGCCCGCACCGTCGAGGCCGGGCTCGCCGGGATCGAGTGCCTCGCCGGAATCCCCGGCTCGGCCGGCGCCACCCCGATCCAGAACGTCGGTGCGTACGGCCAGGAGGTCTGCGACACCATCACCGAGGTCGTCGCCTACGACCGCGTCCGCCGCGAGACCGTCACGCTGAGCGCCGCCGAGTGCGGGTTCTCGTACCGGAACAGCCTCTTCAAGCACGAGCCCGAGCGCTACGTCGTCCTGCGCGTCCGCTTCGACCTGGAGGACGCCGGCGGGCTCTCCGCGCCGATCAAGTACCCCGAGACCGCCCGCGCCCTCGGCGTCGAGGCCGGCGACCGGGTCCCGGCCGCCACCGCCCGCGAGACCGTGCTGCGGCTGCGCGCCGGCAAGGGCATGGTCCTCGACCCCGCCGACCACGACACCTGGTCGGCCGGCTCCTTCTTCCACAACCCGATCCTGACCGACGAGGCCTACGCCGCCTTCCTCGCCCGCGTCCAGGACCGCCTCGGCACCGAGACCACCCCGCCCGCCTACCCCGCGGGCGACGGCCGTACGAAGACCAGCGCCGCCTGGCTGATCGACAAGGCCGGTTTCACCAAGGGCTACGGCACCGGCCCCGCGCGCATCTCCACCAAGCACACCCTCGCCCTCACCAACCGCGGCGAGGCCACCACCGAGGACCTCCTCGCCCTGGCCCGCGAGGTCGTCGCGGGCGTCCACGCGGCCTTCGGCGTCACCCTGGTCAACGAGCCGGTGACGGTCGGCGTCAGCATCTGAGGAGCCCCGGCCGCCCATGCTCTGTCCCCTGCACGGGGCCGGTACGGACCCCACCCGCCTCGTGGGGCGCACGCTCAGCCGAGTCGTCGCGTCCTGGCACATCAGCGACGGCGAGCGCTCCGAGGCTCCCCTCGACGTCTGGCTGATCGACAGCGTCGGCGACTCCATCCGCATCACCACCGGGTCCGACCAGTGCCTCATCGTCGAGTCCTCCGCGCCGCACGAGCCGTACGACATGGGGGAGTGGGGCCGCATCGAGGTCGGTGAGGACCTCGGCGACCACCCCTTCCTGCGGCACCTCGGCGAGACCGTGGCCTCGGTCGCCGAGTTCGCGCTGCCCGAGCAGGGCCGCACCCACTTGGAGATCGGCTTCCCCGACGGGGGCCGGGTGCGCGCCGACTGCTACGAGGGGGACCTGCGGCTCACGAGGTGAGCCAGTGGTCGATCCCGGCCAGCAACTTCTCCTGTACGTCGGCGGGCGCGGCCGAACCGCGCACCGACTGGCGGGCCAGCTCGGCGAGCTCCGCGTCCGTGAAGGCGTGGTGGCGGCGGGCGATCTCGTACTGCGCCGCGAGCCGGGAGCCGAAGAGCAGCGGGTCGTCGGCGCCGAGTGCCATGGGCACCCCGGCCTCGAAGAGGGTGCGCAGCGGGACGTCCTCGGGGCGCTGGTAGACGCCGAGGGCGACGTTGGAGGCGGGGCAGACCTCGCAGGTGACCTGCCGGTCCGCGAGGCGCTTGAGGAGGCGCGGGTCCTCGGCGGCCCGGACGCCGTGCCCGATGCGGGAGGCGTGCAGATCGTCGAGGCAGTCGCGGACGGAGGAGGGGCCGGTGAGCTCGCCGCCGTGCGGGGCGGCGAGGAGCCCGCCCTCGCGGGCGATGGCGAAGGCCCGGTCGAAGTCGCGGGCCATGCCGCGGCGCTCGTCGTTGGAGAGGCCGAAGCCGACGATGCCGCGGTCGGCGTAGCGGACGGCGAGGCGGGCCAGGGTACGGGCGTCGAGCGGGTGCTTCATGCGGTTGGCGGCGATCAGCACGCGCATCCCGAGGCCGGTCTCGCGGGACGCGGAGTCGACGGCGTCGAGGATGATCTCGACGGCCGGGATCATCCCGCCGAGGAGGGGGGCGTAGGAGGTGGGATCCACCTGGATCTCCAGCCAGCCGCTGCCGTCTCGTACGTCCTCCTCCGCGGCCTCGCGCACGAGGCGACGGATGTCCTCGGGCTCGCGGAGGCAGGAGCGGGCGGCGTCGTAGAGCCTCTGGAAGCGGAACCAGCCGCGCTCGTCGGTGGCGCGGAGCTTGGGGGGCTCGCCGGCGGTGAGGGCGTCCGGGAGGCGGACGCCGTACTTGTCGGCCAGCTCCAGGAGGGTCGATGGGCGCATCGAGCCGGTGAAGTGCAGGTGCAGGTGGGCCTTTGGCAGAAGCGTGAGATCGCGGAGGTGCTCCATTCAGCGATCCTGCCGTACCGCTGCGCTCGGCGGGAGGGGATTTTACCTATCGGGGGCTTGCCCGAACGTGAGCGCGGGGTCGGGGCGGGGGAGCGGCCCGCTGCGTGGAGCCTCCCGGGGCTCTGCCCCAGCGCGGGCGAGTTGCCCGTAGGGCAATTTCAGCCCCGCCGGCGTTTGAGGCGCGGGTCCGGGCGGAGACCGGGAAGCCCCGCGCAGCGGCAGCTCCCCCGGCCCGGACACGCCTGAGCGGCGCCACCCCCCGTGGGGGAGACGCCGCTCAGGGATGGTGCTGCGGGCCGCGTCAGGCCTTGGCCTCGGCCAGGAGCTTCTGGATGCGGGACACGCCCTCCACCAGGTCCTCGTCGCCCAGGGCGTACGAGAGGCGGAGGTAGCCGGGGGTGCCGAAGGCCTCGCCCGGGACGACCGCGACCTCGACCTCGTCGAGGATCAGGGCCGCGAGCTCGACGGAGGTCTGCGGCCGCTTGCCGCGGATCTCCTTGCCGAGGAGGCCCTTGACCGACGGGTACACGTAGAACGCGCCCTCGGGGGTCGGGCAGACCACGCCGTCGATCTCGTTCAGCATCCGCACGATGGTCTGGCGGCGGCGGTCGAAGGCGGTGCGCATCTCGTGGACGGCGTCCAGGTTGCCGGAGACGGCGGCGAGCGCCGCGACCTGGGCCACGTTGGAGACGTTGGAGGTGGCGTGCGACTGCAGGTTGGTCGCGGCCTTCACGACGTCGCGGGGGCCGATGATCCAGCCCACGCGCCAGCCGGTCATCGCGTACGTCTTGGCGACGCCGTTGACGACGATGCACTTGTCGGCCAGCTCGGGGACGATCGCCGGGAGGGAGACGAACTTCGCGTCGCCGTAGACGAGGTGCTCGTAGATCTCGTCGGTGAGGACCCACAGGCCCTTCTCCGCGGCCCAGCGGCCGATCGCCTCGGCGTCGGCCTCGCTGTAGACGGCGCCCGTCGGGTTGGACGGGGAGACGAAGAGGACGACCTTGGTGCGCTCGGTACGGGCCGCCTCGAGCTGCTCGACGGAGACGCGGTAACCGGTGGTCTCGTCGGCGACGACCTCGACCGGGACACCGCCGGCGAGGCGGATCGACTCCGGGTACGTGGTCCAGTACGGGGCCGGGACGATGACCTCGTCGCCCGGGTCCAGGATGGCCGCGAAAGCCTCGTAGATCGCCTGCTTGCCACCGTTGGTGACCAGGACCTGCGACGCGTCGACCTCGTAGCCGGAGTCGCGCAGGGTCTTCGCGGCGATCGCGGCCTTGAGCTCGGGCAGGCCGCCGGCGGGCGTGTAGCGGTGGTACTTCGGGTTGCGGCAGGCCTCGACCGCGGCCTCGACGATGTAGTCCGGGGTCGGGAAGTCGGGCTCGCCCGCGCCGAAGCCGATCACCGGGCGCCCGGCGGCCTTGAGGGCCTTGGCCTTGGCGTCGACGGCGAGGGTGGCGGACTCGGAAATGGCGCCGATACGGACGGAGACGCGGCGCTCGGAGGAAGGCGTTGCAGAGGTCATGCGAGCAATCGTCCCAGACGGCCCAGAAGCGCCGCACACCGTTTCAGTTAGCGGACCGGGGGATACCGGTTCACGGCCGGGACGGGTTCTGTTCGACGTCAGGGCCCGGTTCACGTACACTCACCTGTCGTTGGACCTCGCCAGCCGCTGCAAAGCGTGAGCACTCCGTGCACTCGCCCGGATGCGGTAGGTTGGGGGACGCAAAGGGTCGTAGCTCAATTGGTAGAGCACTGGTCTCCAAAACCAGCGGTTGGGGGTTCGAGTCCCTCCGGCCCTGCTCCACACTCCTCCTCGGATGTGTGTGCGCAGGTACGTACTTCGATGCAACGCCGTGCGGCGCAACCGGGCGCGCTACGGCCACGACCCGGATTCAGGTGAGAGACGTGACGGACGCCCTGGGCTCCATCGACATGCCTGACGCCGAGGACGAGACGCGCGAGAAGAAGGCCCGCAAGGGCGGCAAGCGCGGCAAGAAGGGCCCTCTGGGTCGGCTCGCGCTGTTCTACCGCCAGATCGTCGCGGAACTCCGCAAGGTTGTATGGCCCACTCGCAACCAGCTCACGACGTACACCACCGTGGTGATTGTCTTCGTCGTCATCATGATCGGTCTGGTGACCGTGATTGACTATGGGTTCCAGGAAGCCATCAAGTTCGTCTTCGGCTGATCCCCGCGGAGGGCGGCGCCTTGATGGGTGCCGCCCGTTTTCGCATGTTCCACCACCTTTTGTATCCAGGAAGAAGCAGCCACCGTGTCTGACCCGAACCTGAACGCGAGCCACGACTCCGTCGAGTCCGTCGAGGACGCGCTCGACATCGTCGAGGCGGCGGACGCTGTGGACCCTGACGAGGCCGAGCGCGCCGACGCCAAGGCGGGTGTCGCCGCCGAAGAGGCCGCGCTGCACGTCGAGGAAGAGGGCGACCTCGAGGCTGAGGTCGAGGACGACGCCGAGGAAGAGCCGGTTGCCGACGACGCCGAGGTCGAGGGCGACGCCGAGCTCGAGGCCGCGGCCGACGAGGCGGCCGAAGAGGCCACCGAGGTCGAGCCCGCCGAGCCCGTCGACCCCATCCAGGCCCTGCGCGACGAGCTGCGCCTCCTCCCCGGCGAGTGGTACGTGATCCACACCTACGCCGGCTACGAGAAGCGCGTGAAGGCCAACCTGGAGCAGCGCGCCGTCTCGCTGAACGTCGAGGAGTTCATCTACCAGGCCGAGGTGCCCGAGGAAGAGATCGTCCAGATCAAGAACGGCGAGCGCAAGAACGTCCGGCAGAACAAGCTGCCCGGTTACGTTCTCGTCCGCATGGATCTGACGAACGAGTCCTGGGGCGTCGTCCGCAACACGCCTGGCGTCACCGGCTTCGTCGGCAACGCGTACGACCCGTACCCGCTGACCCTGGACGAGATCGTCAAGATGCTCGCGCCGGAGGCCAAGGAGAAGGCCGAGAAGGCCGCCGCGGAGGCCGCCGGTCTGCCCGCGCCCGCCGTCAAGCGCACCATCGAGGTCCTGGACTTCGAGGTCGGCGACTCGGTCACCGTCACCGACGGCCCGTTCGCGACGCTGCAGGCGACGATCAACGAGATCAACCCGGACTCGAAGAAGGTCAAGGGCCTCGTCGAGATCTTCGGTCGCGAGACCCCGGTCGAGCTCAGCTTCGACCAGATCCAGAAGAACTGATCCACCTCTTCTGAGACTCAGCTTCCGGACAGGTCAGACCGCCCCCCAAGGGCGGTCTGACCTGCTCGGTTTTTAGCCCCGCTCCGATACCCGTTATCGTGGTGCGGTATGCCTCCATCCGGATGACCGGATGTGCGGCTGAAAACTCTCACTAGGACCCGGAGAGAGCAATGCCTCCCAAGAAGAAGAAGGTCACGGGGCTTATCAAGCTCCAGATCAAGGCCGGTGCGGCCAACCCGGCTCCGCCGGTCGGCCCCGCGCTCGGTCAGCACGGCGTCAACATCATGGAGTTCTGCAAGGCCTACAACGCCGCGACCGAGTCGCAGCGTGGCATGGTCGTGCCGGTGGAGATCACGGTCTACGAGGACCGTTCCTTCACCTTCATCACCAAGACTCCGCCGGCCGCGCGCCTCATCCTGAAGCACGCGGGCGTGGAGAAGGGCTCCGGCGAGCCCCACAAGACCAAGGTCGCCAAGCTCACCGGCGCCCAGGTCCGCGAGATCGCCGAGCTGAAGATGCCCGACCTGAACGCCAACGACATCGACGCCGCCGTGAAGATCATTTCCGGCACCGCGCGTTCGATGGGCATCACCGTCGAAGGCTGATCCAGCCACCTCCAGCACCACCAGTGGTAGGGCCAGCGCTGGTCCGCACCACGACTCCACGCCTGAAGAAACAACACAGGAGCAGAAGTGAAGCGCAGCAAGACTCTCCGCGCTGCGGACGCCAAGGTCGACCGGGAGAAGCTGTACGCCCCGCTCGAGGCCGTCCGTCTCGCCAAGGAGACCTCCACGACCAAGTTCGACGGCACCGTCGAGGTCGCCTTCCGCCTGGGTGTCGACCCGCGCAAGGCCGACCAGATGGTCCGCGGCACCGTGAACCTCCCGCACGGCACCGGCAAGACCGCCCGGGTCCTGGTCTTCGCGACCGGTGACCGTGCTGCGGCCGCGGAAGCCGCCGGCGCCGACATTGTCGGCGACGACGAGCTGATCAACGAGATCGCCAAGGGCAACCGCCTCAACGAGTTCGACGCCGTTGTCGCCACCCCGGACCTCATGGGCAAGGTCGGCCGCCTCGGCCGCGTGCTCGGTCCGCGTGGTCTGATGCCGAACCCGAAGACCGGCACCGTCACGATGGACGTCGCCAAGGCTGTCACCGAGATCAAGGGTGGCAAGATCGAGTTCCGCGTCGACAAGCACTCGAACCTGCACTTCATCATCGGCAAGGTCTCCTTCTCCGATGACAAGCTGGTCGAGAACTACGGCGCGGCCCTGGACGAGATCCTCCGTCTGAAGCCGTCCGCCGCGAAGGGCCGCTACATCAAGAAGGCCGCCCTGAGCACCACCATGGGCCCCGGCATCCAGCTGGACCCGAACCGCACCCGGAACCTCCTCGTCGAGGAAGACCCGGCCGCGGTCTGAGTTCCCCTGACGGCTCCCTGAGCCTCAAGGCCTCGCAGCCACTCTGAGTGGCTGAACGGGCCCCTCGCCTCCTCACGGGGTGGCGAGGGGCCCGTTTTGCGTGTTTAGGGCCACATATCCCTCGATGGGGGCGTAATGGCCGCGCAGATACGTGGCAGGGGAACGTATGGTCGGCTCCAGTAGTCGATCAATCAAGGGGTGGGGGACCTCCGTGTCTGCGTACCGGAAGAAGACCGTCGGCGCCGCGCTGGCCGCCGTACTGCTCGTGGGCGGGGCCACGGCGTGCGAGAACGGCAAGGACGCCAAGAAGGACAGCGGCGCCGCCGCGGCGCCCTCAAAGGCAGCTGAGAAGCCGGTCGAGGTCGCGCCGGCGGCCTACCTGGAGAAGACGAAGAAGAAGTCGGAGGAGATCACCTCCCTCCGCTACACCATGTCGGGCTCGACCTCCGGGCAGACCGTCTCCGGCGAGGCCGCCATGCGGCTCAAGCCGGACGTGGCCATGTCCATGAAGATGGCCTCGCCCGAGATGCCGGGCGAGGGCGCGGAGATCCGCCTCGTCGACGGCGCCCTTTATGTGGGTTCCGAGGGCAAGTGGCTGAAGTTCGACCTCAAGTCCATGGACCCGAAGGCGGCCGAGCAGCTGAACTCGCTCGGCAGTGCCCAGCAGGGCGAGAACCCGGGTGACAAGGCCTCCGACCTGAGCGCCTCGAAGGACCTGAAGAAGGTCGGCGAAGAGACCATCGACGGCCAGAAGACCACGCACCTGACCGGCACCATCACGCTGGACCAGATGCGGGCCCAGTCCGCCACGGGCACGCCCGAGGCCAAGGAGCGCCGGGAGAAGAACCTGAAGGCGCTGGAGGCCCAGGGCGTCAAGGACATGACCATGGACATCTGGATCGACGAGAACGACCAGACGAAGCAGGTCCGCACCCGCGGCCAGGGCACCAAGGGCCCGATGGACCTCACCATCAAGTTCGTGGAGTTCAACAAGCCGGTCGACGTCACCGCTCCGCCGTCCGACCAGGTCGTGGACCTGGCCGAGATGCTGAAGGACTCCGGCGAGGGCTCCGGCACCGCCTGATCGTCCCGCACCACCGATACACACAGATCCATGCATGGGGGAGTACAGATGAACAAGGCTGTCCGGATGCGGGCCGGCGTCGCCGCGGCAGGCGTCGCACTGCTCGTGGGCGGTCTCTCGGCCTGTGGCGGAGCCACGGCCGCCGGGGGCGAGGACGCGGGGGACAAGGCGGCGGGCGCCAAGGCCCCGACGCCCGCGGACGCGATCAAGGCGGCGTACCTGAAGACGGTGCCGGCCAAGTTCGCCACGATGGACATGACCATCACCGGCAGCGACGGCAAGGCGGACCGGCTCACCGGGACGAAGGGCTGGTACCCGGCCGCCACCGGCATCGACGCCACGGGCCCGGACGCGGGCAACCAGATCATGATCGGCGACGACATCTACACCCACAGCGACAAGCCCGTGCAGGGCAAGTCCTGGATGAAGATGAACCTGAACAAGGACGGGAAGCCCCGCTACCGCCTCAACGACGACCCGGCCGAGTACCTCGCCCTGCTCCTGGGCCAGGAGAAGCTCACGCTCGTCGGCGAGGAGCAGATCGACGGCGCCGCGGCCCGGCACTACAAGGGCAGCTTCACCAACGCCGACCTGCTCAAGGCGGACGAGTCCACCAAGGCGATGGAGGAGGCGAACCGCCAGTACCTCCGCCAGGCGGTCAAGGACGTCACGAGCCTGGACGTGGACCTGTGGATCGGCAAGGACGGCTACCCCGTCCGCGTCGACTCGGCGCGCACGATCGACAAGGGCACGACGAAGATCTCGGCCAAGTTCTCCGGCTACGGCACGGCCGCCCCGGTCGTGGCGCCGCCCGCGGACCAGGTGGCCGACTTCGACGAGGTCATGAAGGGCATCGACCAGAGCCTCAAAGAGACCGACCGGAAGCTGGACGAGGCCGACCAGACGCTGAAGGATGCTGGTCTGGGCGGTCTGAAGCGCTCCTGAGGGGCCCCGAAGGGGGCGATTTGCCTTGGCTCGGCCGCTTCACGTATGGTTCACCAGAAGCCAAAGACCGCTGGTCGTTGCCGTGCCCGCAAGGGGGCGGTGGCCGAAGGATCCGCTGAGTGCGGACGTCCTGCGCAGGTGTTCGTGGAGTAGCTCCCGGAGTGATTCGGTCGAGCCTAAGCCCCGTGCGCTTGCGCCGGGGCGTTTCGTTTTGTTCAGCCCCTTCTGAGCGGTCCTCATCACCCGGAAGGAGGCGAACGCACTATGCCGACGCCCAACAAGGCTGCATCGGTGGCCGAGCTCACGGACGCGTTCCAGAGCTCCAACGCCGCCGTGCTGACCGAGTACCGGGGTCTCACCGTCGCGCAGCTCAAGACGCTGCGTCGCTCCCTTGGTGAGAACGCCCAGTACGCCGTGGTGAAGAACACGCTGACCAAGATTGCGGCCAACCAGGCCGGGATCACCGCGCTGGACGAGCACTTCGCTGGTCCGACCGCGGTCGCCTTCATCACCGGTGACCCGGTGGAGTCGGCGAAGGCCCTGCGTGACTTCGCCAAGGAGAACCCGAACCTCATCATCAAGGCCGGTGTCCTTGACGGTAAGGCTCTCTCCGCCGACGACATCAAGAAGCTTGCGGACCTCGAGTCCCGCGAGGTTCTGCTCAGCAAGCTGGCCGGCGCGTTCAAGGGCAAGCAGTCTCAGGCTGCCTCGCTCTTCCAGGCGCTGCCGTCGAAGTTCGTCCGCACCGCGGAAGCGCTTCGCGTCAAGCTCGCCGAGCAGGGCGGTGCCGAGTAATTCGGCTCGCGCATTGATCCACGCCGCCTAGTGCGTGGGTCGTAGCGGGCCGTTACGCCCGCCTCTATATACATCCGGCACCTGCCGAATTAGTGGAAGGATCGCCCATCATGGCGAAGCTCTCTCAGGACGACCTCCTCGCCCAGTTCGAGGAGATGACCCTCATCGAGCTCTCCGAGTTCGTGAAGGCCTTCGAGGAGAAGTTCGACGTCACCGCCGCCGCGGCCGTCGCCGTTGCCGGTCCCGCCGCCGGTGGCGCCGCCCCCGAGGCCCCGGAGGAGAAGGACGAGTTCGACGTCATCCTCGCCGGCGCCGGCGACAAGAAGATCCAGGTCATCAAGGTCGTGCGCGAGCTGACCTCCCTGGGTCTGAAGGAGGCCAAGGACCTCGTGGACGGCGCCCCGAAGCCGGTCCTGGAGAAGGTCAACAAGGAGGCCGCTGACAAGGCCGCCGAGGCCCTCAAGGGTGCCGGCGCCACCGTCGAGGTCAAGTAACACCTCTGGGGCCTCTCTGAGGCTCCAACCAGGGGCGATCACTCGTAAGGGTGGTCGCCCTTTGGCGTACCCGCAGTGCCTGATTTGCCCTGCTCTCGTTGGAGAGTATGGTGATCTTCGTTGCCTCGAACCAGGGTCGGAAGATGATCCGCTCGGAGCATGGGGCCTTGACGAACGGGACGGGGCGCGCAATTCTCAGACCCGTCGCAAGCTCGACCACCTCGATCCGAGATCCGAGGCATGGATCGGCTACGAAGAGGGCAGTACTGATACGCGCTCTGTGTTGCTTGAACGAGTTGGGGAAGGCCTGTTGCCGGTTTCCGGAAACCTGGTCTGGACATCAGTGAGCCAAGTGGCTACACTGACCCTTTGCGCTGCCTGTTAGCTGACCCCTGCCCGTCGCCAGGGTCATGCCCACGCTCGAGCACACCTGATTGATCCGCCCTGACCTGGTCTTTCGTCCAGAACGGGAGCGTCTGTCTTCTGTGTCGGCTGGGACCGGTACGCGCGTAGTGAGTCCGAGCCCTCGGAAGGACCCCCTCTTGGCCGCCTCGCGCAACGCCTCGACCAATACGAACACCGGTGCCAGCACCGCCCCGCTGCGCATCTCCTTTGCAAAGATCAAGGAGCCGCTCGAGGTTCCGAACCTCCTGGCGCTGCAGACCGAGAGCTTTGACTGGCTTCTCGGCAACGCAGCCTGGAAGTCTCGCGTCGAGTCGGCGCTTGAGAGTGGACAGGACGTCCCCACCAAGTCCGGTCTGGAAGAGATCTTCGAGGAGATCTCGCCGATCGAGGACTTCTCCGGGTCGATGTCGCTGACCTTCCGCGACCACCGTTTCGAGCCGGCGAAGAACTCCGTCGACGAGTGCAAGGAGCGCGACTTCACGTACGCGGCTCCGCTGTTCGTCACGGCCGAGTTCACGAACAACGAGACCGGAGAGATCAAGTCTCAGACGGTCTTCATGGGCGACTTCCCGCTCATGACCAACAAGGGCACCTTCGTCATCAACGGCACCGAGCGTGTCGTCGTGTCGCAGCTTGTCCGTTCCCCCGGTGTCTACTTCGACTCCTCCATCGACAAGACGTCCGACAAGGACATCTTCTCCGCCAAGATCATCCCGTCCCGGGGTGCCTGGCTGGAGATGGAGGTCGACAAGCGCGACATGGTCGGTGTCCGCATCGACCGCAAGCGCAAGCAGTCCGTCACCGTCCTCCTGAAGGCTCTCGGCTGGACCACCGAGCAGATCCTCGAGGAGTTCGGCGAGTACGAGTCCATGCGCGCCACCCTGGAGAAGGACCACACCCAGGGTCAGGACGACGCGCTGCTCGACATCTACCGCAAGCTGCGCCCGGGCGAGCCGCCGACCCGCGAGGCCGCTCAGACGCTGCTCGAGAACCTCTACTTCAACCCGAAGCGCTACGACCTCGCGAAGGTCGGCCGCTACAAGGTGAACAAGAAGCTCGGCGCCGACGAGCCGCTCGACGCCGGTGTGCTCACCACCGACGACGTCATCGCGACCATCAAGTACCTGGTCAAGCTGCACGCCGGTGAGACCGAGACGGTCGGCGAGTCGGGCCGGGAGATCGTCGTCGAGACCGACGACATCGACCACTTCGGCAACCGTCGTATCCGCAACGTCGGCGAGCTGATCCAGAACCAGGTCCGTACGGGTCTCGCCCGTATGGAGCGCGTCGTGCGCGAGCGCATGACCACCCAGGACGTCGAGGCGATCACGCCGCAGACCCTGATCAACATCCGGCCGGTCGTCGCCTCCATCAAGGAGTTCTTCGGCACCAGCCAGCTGTCGCAGTTCATGGACCAGAACAACCCGCTGTCGGGCCTGACGCACAAGCGTCGTCTCAACGCCCTCGGCCCGGGTGGTCTGTCCCGTGAGCGGGCCGGCTTCGAGGTCCGTGACGTTCACCCGTCGCACTACGGCCGCATGTGCCCGATCGAGACGCCTGAAGGCCCGAACATCGGTCTGATCGGCTCGCTGGCCTCCTACGGCCGGATCAACCCGTTCGGCTTCATCGAGACCCCGTACCGCAAGGTCGTCGACGGTGTCGTCACCGACGAGGTCGACTACCTCACGGCCGACGAGGAAGACCGCTTCGTCATCGCCCAGGCGAACGCCGCCCTGAACGATGAGATGCGCTTCACCGAGAACCGCGTCCTCGTGCGCCGTCGTGGCGGCGAGATCGACTACATCGCCGGCGGCGACGTCGACTACATGGACGTCTCGCCGCGCCAGATGGTGTCCGTCGCGACCGCGATGATCCCCTTCCTCGAGCACGACGACGCCAACCGTGCCCTCATGGGCGCGAACATGATGCGCCAGGCCGTTCCGCTCATCAAGGCGGAGGCGCCGCTCGTCGGCACCGGCATGGAGTACCGCTGCGCCGTCGACGCCGGTGACTCGATCAAGGCGGAGAAGGACGGTGTCGTCCAGGAGGTCTCGGCCGACTACATCACCGTCGCCAACGACGACGGCACGTACACCACGTACCGCGTGTCGAAGTTCTCCCGCTCGAACCAGGGCACCTCGGTCAACCAGAAGGTCATCGTCAACGAGGGTGACCGGATCGTCGAGGCCCAGGTCCTCGCCGACGGCCCGGCGACCGAAGAGGGCGAGATGGCCCTCGGCAAGAACCTGCTCGTCGCGTTCATGCCGTGGGAAGGCCACAACTACGAGGACGCGATCATCCTGTCGCAGCGCCTCGTGCAGGACGACGTCCTCTCCTCGATCCACATCGAGGAGCACGAGGTCGACGCCCGTGACACCAAGCTCGGCCCCGAGGAGATCACCCGGGACATCCCGAACGTCTCCGAGGAGGTCCTCGCGGACCTCGACGAGCGCGGCATCATCCGCATCGGTGCGGACGTCGTCGCCGGTGACATCCTGGTCGGCAAGGTCACGCCCAAGGGTGAGACCGAGCTGACCCCCGAGGAGCGTCTGCTCCGCGCGATCTTCGGTGAGAAGGCCCGCGAGGTGCGTGACACCTCGCTCAAGGTGCCTCACGGTGAGATCGGCAAGGTCATCGGTGTCCGCGTCTTCGACCGCGAGGAGGGCGACGAGCTTCCTCCGGGCGTGAACCAGCTGGTCCGCGTCTACGTGGCCCAGAAGCGCAAGATCACCGACGGTGACAAGCTCGCCGGCCGTCACGGCAACAAGGGTGTCATCTCCAAGATCCTTCCGATCGAGGACATGCCCTTCCTTGAGGACGGCACGCCGGTCGACATCATCCTGAACCCGCTGGGTGTTCCGTCCCGAATGAACCCGGGACAGGTCCTGGAGATCCACCTCGGCTGGCTCGCCAGCCGCGGCTGGGACGTCTCCGGTCTGGCGGACGAGTGGGCGCAGCGCCTCCAGGCGATCGGCGCCGACAAGGTCGAGCCCGGTACCAACGTCGCCACCCCGGTGTTCGACGGCGCCCGCGAGGACGAGCTGGCCGGCCTGCTCCAGCACACCATCCCGAACCGCGACGGCGAGCGCATGGTGCTCCCGACCGGTAAGGCGCGCCTGTTCGACGGCCGCTCCGGCGAGCCGTTCCCGGACCCGATCTCGGTCGGGTACATGTACATCCTCAAGCTGCACCACCTGGTCGACGACAAGCTCCACGCCCGTTCGACCGGTCCGTACTCGATGATCACGCAGCAGCCGCTGGGTGGTAAGGCGCAGTTCGGTGGTCAGCGCTTCGGTGAGATGGAGGTGTGGGCGCTTGAGGCTTATGGCGCCGCGTACGCCCTCCAGGAACTCCTGACGATCAAGTCCGACGACGTGACCGGCCGCGTGAAGGTCTACGAGGCCATCGTCAAGGGCGAGAACATCCCCGAGCCGGGCATTCCCGAGTCCTTCAAGGTGCTCATCAAGGAAATGCAGTCGCTCTGCCTCAACGTGGAGGTGCTGTCCTCGGACGGCATGTCCATCGAGATGCGCGACACCGACGAGGACGTCTTCCGCGCGGCGGAGGAGCTCGGTATCGACCTGTCCCGGCGCGAGCCGAGCAGCGTCGAAGAGGTCTGACGGGCCTGACGGGGGGCTCGCACCAGAGCCCCCCGTCATCCCCGGGACCGTTCAGACCATGATTGAGACTCGACCCCGAAAGAGGGATTGACGCACAGTGCTCGACGTCAACTTCTTCGACGAGCTGCGGATCGGCCTTGCCACCGCGGACGACATCCGAACCTGGTCGCACGGCGAGGTCAAGAAGCCGGAGACCATCAACTACCGCACCCTCAAGCCCGAGAAGGACGGACTCTTCTGCGAGAAGATCTTCGGTCCTACCCGGGACTGGGAGTGCTACTGCGGCAAGTACAAGCGTGTCCGCTTCAAGGGCATCATCTGTGAGCGTTGTGGCGTCGAGGTCACGCGCGCCAAGGTGCGCCGTGAGCGCATGGGCCACATCGAGCTTGCCGCTCCCGTCACCCACATCTGGTACTTCAAGGGCGTCCCGTCGCGCCTGGGCTACCTGCTGGACCTCGCGCCGAAGGACCTCGAGAAGGTCATCTACTTCGCCGCGTACATGATCACGTTCGTGGACGACGAGCGCCGCACCCGCGACCTCCCGTCGCTGGAGGCCCACGTCTCCGTCGAGCGCCAGCAGATCGAGAACCGCCGTGACGCGGACCTCGAAGGCCGTGCCAAGAAGCTCGAGACCGACCTGGCCGAGCTGGAGGCCGAGGGCGCCAAGGCCGACGTGCGCCGCAAGGTGCGCGAAGGCGCCGAGCGCGAGATGAAGCAGCTCCGTGACCGCGCCCAGCGCGAGATCGACCGCCTCGACGAGGTGTGGAACCGCTTCAAGAACCTCAAGGTCCAGGACCTCGAGGGCGACGAGCTGCTCTACCGCGAGCTGCGCGACCGCTTCGGTACGTACTTCGACGGTTCGATGGGTGCCGCGGCGCTGCAGAAGCGCCTGGAGTCCTTCGACCTGGAGGAGGAGGCCGAGCGCCTCCGCGAGATCATCCGTACCGGCAAGGGCCAGAAGAAGACCCGTGCGCTCAAGCGCCTCAAGGTCGTCTCCGCGTTCCTGCAGACCAGCAACAGCCCCAAGGGCATGGTTCTGGACTGCGTGCCGGTCATCCCGCCGGACCTCCGTCCGATGGTGCAGCTGGACGGTGGCCGCTTCGCGACCTCCGACCTGAACGACCTGTACCGCCGTGTGATCAACCGCAACAACCGTCTGAAGCGTCTCCTCGACCTCGGTGCCCCCGAGATCATCGTGAACAACGAGAAGCGCATGCTTCAGGAGGCCGTGGACGCCCTCTTCGACAACGGTCGTCGTGGTCGTCCGGTGACCGGTCCCGGCAACCGTCCCCTGAAGTCCCTCAGCGACATGCTGAAGGGCAAGCAGGGTCGATTCCGTCAGAACCTTCTCGGTAAGCGTGTGGACTACTCCGCGCGTTCCGTGATCGTCGTCGGTCCCCAGCTGAAGCTGCACCAGTGTGGTCTGCCCAAGGCCATGGCGCTGGAGCTCTTCAAGCCGTTCGTGATGAAGCGCCTGGTCGACCTGAACCACGCGCAGAACATCAAGTCGGCGAAGCGCATGGTCGAGCGCGGCCGCACGGTCGTGTACGACGTGCTCGAAGAGGTCATCGCCGAGCACCCGGTTCTGCTGAACCGTGCGCCCACGCTGCACCGCCTCGGCATCCAGGCCTTCGAGCCCCAGCTGGTCGAAGGCAAGGCCATCCAGATCCACCCGCTCGTCTGCACCGCCTTCAACGCGGACTTCGACGGTGACCAGATGGCCGTGCACCTGCCGCTCTCCGCGGAGGCGCAGGCCGAGGCCCGCATCCTGATGCTGTCCTCGAACAACATCCTCAAGCCGGCCGACGGCCGTCCGGTCACGATGCCGACGCAGGACATGGTCCTGGGTCTGTTCTTCCTGACCACCGACGGTGAGCTCCGTGACGTCAAGGGTGAGGGCCGCGCGTTCGGCTCGACCGCCGAGGCGATCATGGCGTTCGACGCCGGTGAGCTCGCGCTGCAGTCGTCCGTCGACATCCGCTTCCCGGTGGGCACCATCCCGCCGCGCGGCTGGGTGCCGCCGGTCGCCGAGGAGGGCGAGCAGGAGTTCCAGCCGGGCGACAGCTTCCGTCTGCGCACCACCCTGGGCCGCGCGCTCTTCAACGAGCTGCTGCCCGAGGACTACCCGTTCGTCGACTACTCGGTGGGCAAGAAGCAGCTCTCCGAGATCGTCAACGACCTGGCGGAGCGCTACCCCAAGGTCATCGTGGCGGCGACGCTCGACAACCTGAAGGCGGCCGGCTTCCACTGGGCGACCCGTTCGGGCGTCACCGTGGCCATCTCCGACGTCGTCGTGCCCGAGGCCAAGAAGGCCATCGTCGCGGGCTACGAGGCGCAGGACGAGAAGGTCCAGAAGCAGTACGAGCGCGGTCTGATCACCAAGGACGAGCGCACGCAGGAGCTCATCGCGATCTGGACCAAGGCGACCAACGAGGTCGCCGAGGCGATGAACGCGAACTTCCCCAAGACGAACCCCATCTTCATGATGGTTGACTCGGGTGCCCGAGGAAACATGATGCAGATGCGACAGATCGCCGGTATGCGTGGTCTGGTGTCGAACGCGAAGAACGAGACCATCCCGCGTCCGATCAAGGCGTCCTTCCGTGAGGGCCTCACCGTTCTGGAGTACTTCATCTCCACGCACGGTGCCCGTAAGGGTCTGGCGGACACCGCCCTGCGTACCGCCGACTCGGGTTACCTGACCCGTCGTCTGGTGGACGTCTCGCAGGACGTGATCATCCGCGAGGAGGACTGCGGCACCGAGCGCGGCCTGAAGCTGAAGATCGCCGTTCGCGGCGAGGACGGCGTGCTGCGCAAGGCCGACGACGTCGAGACCTCGATCTACGCCCGCATGCTGGCCGAGGACGTCGTCATCGGCGGCAAGGTCATCGCGCCGGCCAACGTCGACCTCGGTGACGTCCTGATCGACGCCCTGGTCGCCAACGGCGTCGAGGAGGTCAAGACCCGCTCGGTCCTGACCTGTGAGTCCGCGGTCGGCACCTGTGCCTTCTGCTACGGACGCTCGCTCGCCACCGGCAAGCTGGTCGACATCGGTGAGGCGGTCGGCATCATCGCCGCCCAGTCCATCGGTGAGCCCGGTACCCAGCTGACGATGCGTACCTTCCACACCGGTGGTGTGGCCGGTGACGACATCACGCAGGGTCTGCCGCGTGTCGTCGAGCTCTTCGAGGCCCGTACCCCGAAGGGTGTCGCCCCGATCTCCGAGGCCGCCGGCCGCGTGCGGATCGAGGAGACCGAGAAGACGAAGAAGATCGTCATCACGCCCGACGACGGCAGCGACGAGACGGCGTACCCGATCTCGAAGCGCGCCAAGGTCATCGTGCACGAGGGCGACCACGTCGAGGTGGGCCAGAAGCTCACCATGGGTGCCACCAACCCGCACGACGTGCTGCGCATCCTCGGCCAGCGTGCCGTCCAGGTCCACCTGGTCGGCGAAGTCCAGAAGGTCTACAACTCGCAGGGCGTGTCGATCCACGACAAGCACATCGAGATCATCATCCGGCAGATGCTGCGCCGCGTGACGATCATCGAGTCCGGCGACGCGGAGCTCCTGCCGGGTGAGCTGGTCGAGCGGTCGAAGTTCGAGACCGAGAACCGTCGTGTGGTCACCGAAGGCGGTCACCCCGCCTCCGGCCGTCCGCAGCTGATGGGTATCACCAAGGCCTCGCTGGCGACGGAATCCTGGCTGTCGGCCGCCTCCTTCCAGGAGACGACCCGAGTCCTGACGGACGCGGCGATCAACGCCAAGTCCGACAGCCTCATCGGCCTCAAGGAGAACGTCATCATCGGTAAGCTCATCCCGGCCGGTACGGGCCTCGCCCGCTACCGCAACATCCGGGTGGAGCCCACCGAGGAGGCGAAGGCCGCGATGTACTCGGCCGTCGGCTACGACGACATCGACTACTCGCCCTTCGGCACCGGCTCCGGCCAGGCTGTCCCGCTGGAGGACTACGACTACGGCCCGTACAACGGCTAAGAGCTCGTAAGAAGAAACCCCCCGTCGCTCCGAGAGGAGCGGCGGGGGGTTTCTTCGTCGTACGGGCCGGAGCGGGTCAGCGCCTGCGGCGGCGGGCGGCGACCGTGACCGAGAGCAGGGTCAGGAGGGCCAGGGCGGCGGCGGTCAGGCCCGGGGCGAAGCCCTTGGGGGTGAAGGTGCAGGAGACCTTGTCCGTGCCCTGGGGGAGGTCCAGGGAGACCAGGCCGTGGAAGCTCTTGACCGGGGCCGAGCACTGCCAGCCGGGGATGTCCGTCATGGCCAGGACGGCCGTGCCCGTGGTGCCCCGGGGGAGGGTGGCCTCGATGGTGTGGCCGCCGGCCTTGACCTCGGTGGCGCCCGTGGCGGTCAGGTGGGTCACCGCCTGGTCCAGGGCCGTGCGGTCCAGGCAGCCCAGGGGGGTGTCGCCGGCCGTGGCGCCCTGGGTGCGGGTCTTGACCGTGACGTCGACGCGGCCCGACGCGGGGACCTTGCCCAGGGGGGTGACCCCCGTCATCAGGTCCTCCAGGGGCTTCTCCGTGCCGCCCGAGGCGAGGGTGCCGTAGAGGGTCGGGGAGTACCAGTAGGCCTCGGAGCCGGGGGTGCAGCGGGCCTCGTAGGTCTGTTCCGTGGCGGTGCCGCCGCGGGTGACCCGCGGGACCTGGTAGACGGTGGCGCCCAGGACGTTCTCCTGGCGGGCCCAGACGCTCGCCGCAGGGTTGGGGGACACGAAGTCCTGGGTGCGGACCGTGACCAGCGGGGGCGCGGGGAACTTCGAGCCCGTCCAGCTGTTCGGGGTGGTTCCGGGGCGGACCCGGGCGCCGATCGAGAAGATCGCGTCGAGCACGGGGTTGTCGGCGCCGAAGAAGGTCCGGCCGTCGTTCTTGAAGCCGTAGCCGAGGGGCTCCAGGGCTTTGTACGTGGCCTCGGGGAGGTAGCTGCTGTAGTACTGCGGCCCCTCCGCCCGGAGGGCCAGGGCGTCGTTGTACGAGGTCTGCGGCGCGCCCGAGTCGGTCCGGTACGCGGGCCAGCCGTCCACGTCGCGGACGGCCTCGAAGTGGTTGTTGATCGACTGGTTCGAGGTGGGGGCCGGCTTCGCCCAGCGCTCGCGGGCCCGGCGGGCGTCCGCGTTGGCCGCGGCGACCGCGGACTCGGCGAAGACGACACCGATCATCAGGACGGCCGCGATGGGGATCAGGTGGCGGCGCTTCTCGCCCAGGGACAGCAGGAGGAGCGCGAGCAGGGAGACCGCGCCGCCGCCGAGCACGGCGGGCCAGGTCCAGCCGCCGAAGTCGTTGGTGTGGCGCAGTACGAAGGTGGCCGCGACCAGCAGCGCGGCGGCCAGGGCCAGGTGCGGCGGGCGCGGGCGGTGGGCCAGCGCCAGCCAGGCGACGATCACCACCATCCCGCTGAAGACGAAGGCCTCGCGGTACGGGTTTCCGTTCGGAACCGCCAGCCCGTGCCATACGTACTGGGTGGGCGGGAACTGGAACGAGACGGCCACGAGCAGGATCGCCGCGGCCCACACCAGGCGGGTCCGCTTCGCGATCGAGCCGTTGAGGAGGAAGCTGCCGGCCAGGATCAGGCCGAGCGAGGCCACGTACAGGCGCGGGCGGCCGCCCCACAGGTGGGTGGCCGGGAGCATGCCCGCCAGGAAGACCTCGATGCGTACGGGGTCGAAGGCGGCGGCCTTGGTGGGCTGCGCGGCGCCGCTGGACAGGAACGACGGCAGGAGGAGCGGGAGGGTGAGCAGGATCCCGGTCCCGGCGGCCGTCGCCGCCCGCCACACGGCGCGCAGGCTCCCCCAGACTCCGTCCGGGGGGACCCCCAGCCGGCCGGTCATGTCGCGGGTGACCAGGCGGATGGCCAGTAGTACGCAGGCGGCCATCGTGGCCATCATCGCGGTGTAGAAGTTCCCGAACCAGGCGAGGGCGACCAGCAGGGCCACACCCGGCCAGCGGCGCTGCTCCAGGCACCATTCCACGGCGATGCCGAGCAGCGGGAGGGCGACCAGGCCCCACAGCCACATGGGGATGTACGAGGCGTCGCTCAGCGCCCATCCGCACAGGCCGTACGTGGCGCCGAGGACCCCGCGCTGCCACCACGGGCCGGGGTGCAGCTTGCCGAGGTACACCGTCATCACGGCGGCGGCGGTGCCCATCGTGATCGGGGTGATCGCGAAGACGGCGAGGTCGACGTGGGCGCGCGGGACGAGGACGGCCAGCCACGAGAAGGGGTTGCCGAGGTACGTGTAGTAGTCGGACAGGAACTGCTGGCCGAAGCCGCCGCGCCAGCTGAAGAGCACGTCGCCGGCGGCCTGCCCGTGGACCAGGTCCCAGAGCGCGCGGTGGAAGGGCACGTACTGGTTGGCCTGGTCGTTGATGGCCCGGCCGGTGTTCCCGAAGGGGAAGGTGCCGCGGGCCACCCAGGCCGCGCAGAACGCTGCCGCGGTGATGAGGAAGGCCAGCAGGGGCCCGTACAGTCGAGAGGCCCGGCGGGGGGCCGGCCGGGCCTGCTCGGGGGGAGGAGCGTCGACTGTGGTCTGCTCCGGTGCCACGGTCCCCAATGTCCTGCTCCCTGCTGTCGGCCTTCTCGCGCCCGCGCCCGGGCAAGCCGACAGTGTAGGTCGCCGGGGGTGCTCGGGTGCGGCGCCGTTGCCGGGGCTCCGCCCAGGACCCCGCGCGTCAAACGCCGGTGGGGCTGGAGGGCCGCCGATCGCCCTGCTACCACTTGCGCCCGGTGTGTTTTCGTGCTGGGCATTTGTTTTGACCTACCTCTGTGAGGTAGGTACGCTCTGACCTTGTGCCTGGGGTGTGCCTAGGCTCCCGTGCGTGTCCATCAACCGCACGTGAGCGAGTCGGCCACCGAGATCCATGCGTTTCCGTGCTTGCGCGGAGGTCCGCCGGATCCGACACACCCGACCGCGTGGGTCGGCAAAGTTCCAGGTTAGCTTCACTACACGGCACACAGAAACCGGAGAAGTAGTGCCTACGATCCAGCAGCTGGTCCGTAAGGGCCGGCAGGACAAGGTCGAGAAGACAAAGACTCCCGCGCTCGAGGCCTCGCCCCAGCGTCGCGGCGTCTGCACGCGAGTGTTCACGACCACCCCGAAGAAGCCGAACTCGGCGCTGCGTAAGGTCGCGCGTGTGCGTCTGACCTCTGGCATCGAGGTCACCGCTTACATTCCGGGTGAGGGACACAACCTGCAGGAGCACTCGATCGTGCTCGTGCGTGGTGGCCGTGTGAAGGACCTGCCGGGTGTTCGCTACAAGATCATCCGCGGTGCGCTTGACACCCAGGCTGTCAAGAACCGCAAGCAGGCCCGCAGCCGCTACGGCGCCAAGAAGGAGAAGTAAGAATGCCTCGTAAGGGCCCCGCCCCGAAGCGCCCGGTCATCATCGACCCGGTCTACGCATCTCCTCTGGTGACCTCGCTCATCAACAAGATCCTCCTGAACGGCAAGCGCTCCACTGCCGAGCGCATCGTTTACGGCGCCATGGAAGGCCTCCGCGAGAAGACCGGCAACGACCCGGTCATCACGCTGAAGCGCGCGCTCGAGAACGTCAAGCCGTCCCTCGAGGTCAAGTCCCGCCGTGTCGGTGGCGCGACCTACCAGGTCCCCGTCGAGGTCAAGCCGGGTCGCCAGTCGACCCTGGCCCTCCGCTGGCTCGTGGGTTACTCCCGCGCCCGCCGTGAGAAGACCATGACCGAGCGCCTCATGAACGAGCTGCTCGACGCCTCCAACGGTCTTGGCGCTGCCGTCAAGAAGCGCGAGGACACGCACAAGATGGCCGAGTCCAACAAGGCCTTCGCGCACTACCGCTGGTAGTCCCACCCCACATCGAGACCGAGAGAAGACCGAAGCCTTATGGCTACCACTTCGCTTGACCTGGCCAAGGTGCGCAACATCGGCATCATGGCCCACATCGACGCGGGCAAGACGACCACCACCGAGCGCATCCTGTTCTACACCGGTGTGTCGTACAAGATCGGTGAGGTCCACGACGGCGCCGCCACGATGGACTGGATGGAGCAGGAGCAGGAGCGTGGTATCACCATCACGTCTGCCGCGACGACCTGCCACTGGCCGCTCGAGGATGTTGACCACACCATCAACATCATCGACACCCCGGGTCACGTCGACTTCACCGTCGAGGTGGAGCGTTCGCTCCGCGTCCTCGACGGCGCCGTCACCGTCTTCGACGGTGTGGCCGGCGTTGAGCCGCAGTCCGAGACCGTTTGGCGTCAGGCGGACCGCTACGGCGTGCCGCGCATCTGCTTCGTCAACAAGCTCGACCGCACCGGCGCCGAGTTCCACCGCTGCGTCGACATGATCAAGGACCGCCTCGGTGCGGTTCCGATCGTCATGCAGCTCCCCATCGGTGCCGAGGCCGACTTCCAGGGTGTCGTCGACCTCGTCACGATGAAGGCGTTCGTCTGGTCCGCCGAGGCGACCAAGGGCGAGATGTACGACATCGTCGACATCCCGGCCACGCACGCCGAGGCCGCTGAAGAGTGGCGCGGCAAGCTGGTCGAGACCGTCGCCGAGAACGACGACGAGATCATGGAGCTGTTCCTGGAGGGCAACGAGCCCTCCGTCGAGCAGCTGCACGCCGCCGTCCGTCGCATCATCCTCGGCTCCGGCAAGGGCAAGGGCGAGCCCACGATCACCGCGGTGTTCTGTGGCACGGCGTTCAAGAACAAGGGTGTTCAGCCCCTGCTCGACGCCGTCGTCCGCTACCTCCCGTCGCCGCTGGACATCGAGGCCATCGAGGGCCACGACGTCCGCGACGCCGAGACGGTCGTGAAGCGCAAGCCGTCGGACGAGGAGCCCCTCGCCGCGCTCGCGTTCAAGATCATGAGCGACCCGCACCTGGGCAAGCTCACCTTCGTCCGGGTTTACTCGGGCCGCCTGGAGGCCGGCACTGCGGTGCTGAACTCCGTCAAGGGCAAGAAGGAGCGCATCGGCAAGATCTACCGCATGCACGCGAACAAGCGTGAGGAGATCGACTCGGTGGGCGCCGGCGACATCGTCGCCGTGATGGGCCTGAAGCAGACCACCACCGGTGAGACGCTGTGCGACGACAAGCAGCCCGTGATCCTGGAGTCCATGGACTTCCCGGCTCCGGTCATCCAGGTCGCCATCGAGCCCAAGTCCAAGGGTGACCAGGAGAAGCTGGGTGTCGCCATCCAGCGTCTCGCGGAGGAGGACCCCTCCTTCCACGTTCACTCGGACGAGGAGACCGGCCAGACCATCCTCGGCGGTATGGGCGAGCTGCACCTCGAGGTGCTGGTCGACCGTATGAAGCGCGAGTTCAAGGTCGAGGCCAACGTCGGCAAGCCGCAGGTGGCCTACCGCGAGACGATCCGCAAGGCCGTCGAGCGTCACGACTACACCCACAAGAAGCAGACCGGTGGTACCGGTCAGTTCGCCAAGGTGCAGATCGCGATCGAGCCCATCACCGAGACCGACGGTCCGGCGTACGAGTTCGTGAACAAGGTCACCGGTGGCCGCGTGCCGAAGGAGTACATCCCTTCGGTGGACGCCGGTGCGCAGGAGGCCATGCAGTTCGGCATCCTGGCCGGCTACGAGATGACGGGCGTCCGCGTCACGCTTCTCGACGGTGGCTACCACGAGGTCGACTCCTCCGAGCTCGCGTTCAAGATCGCCGGTTCGCAGGCCTTCAAGGAGGCCGCGCGCAAGGCTTCTCCCGTGCTCCTTGAGCCGATGATGGCCGTCGAGGTCACCACGCCCGAGGACTACATGGGTGACGTCATCGGCGACATCAACTCCCGCCGTGGCCAGATCCAGGCCATGGAGGAGCGTCACGGCGCTCGCGTCGTGAAGGGCCTCGTGCCTCTTTCGGAGATGTTCGGCTACGTCGGAGACCTCCGCAGCAAGACCTCGGGTCGCGCCAGCTACTCGATGCAGTTCGACTCCTACGCCGAGGTTCCCCGGAACGTCGCTGAGGAGATCATCGCGAAGGCCAAGGGCGAGTAACTCTTCCGAGTACACGCTTTAGGCTTGTCACCGGCAGCCTCTGGGGCAACAGGAGCCACTCCCGTTGCCCCGGGGACCGGCCGGCTTTCCAGCAAAGATCACCTGGCGCCGATCTGTAAGGCGTACAGAACCACTCTCAGGAGGAACCCCGTGGCGAAGGCGAAGTTCGAGCGGACTAAGCCGCACGTCAACATCGGCACCATCGGTCACATTGACCACGGTAAGACGACCCTCACGGCCGCCATTACCAAGGTGCTGCACGACAAGTACCCGGACCTGAACGCGGCTTCGGCCTTCGATCAGATCGACAAGGCTCCTGAGGAGCGCCAGCGCGGTATCACCATCTCCATCGCGCACGTCGAGTACCAGACCGAGGCGCGTCACTACGCCCACGTCGACTGCCCGGGTCACGCGGACTACATCAAGAACATGATCACCGGTGCCGCGCAGATGGACGGCGCGATCCTCGTGGTCGCCGCCACCGACGGCCCGATGCCGCAGACCAAGGAGCACGTGCTCCTGGCCCGCCAGGTCGGCGTTCCGTACATCGTCGTCGCCCTGAACAAGGCCGACATGGTGGACGACGAGGAGATCCTGGAGCTCGTCGAGCTCGAGGTCCGTGAGCTCCTCTCCGAGTACGACTTCCCGGGCGACGACCTGCCGGTCGTCCGCGTCTCCGCGCTGAAGGCGCTCGAGGGCGACAAGGAGTGGGGCGACAAGCTCATCGGCCTCATGGACGCCGTCGACGAGGCCATCCCGACCCCGCCGCGTGACACCGAGATGCCGTTCCTCATGCCCGTCGAGGACGTCTTCACGATCACCGGTCGCGGTACGGTCGTCACCGGCCGTATCGAGCGTGGTGTCCTGAAGGTCAACGAGACCGTCGACATCATCGGTATCAAGGAAGAGAAGACCACCACCACGGTCACCGGTATCGAGATGTTCCGCAAGCTGCTCGACGAGGGCCAGGCGGGCGAGAACGTCGGTCTGCTCCTCCGTGGCATCAAGCGCGAGGACGTCGAGCGCGGCCAGGTCATCATCAAGCCCGGTTCGGTCACCCCGCACACCGAGTTCGAGGCCCAGGCCTACATCCTGTCGAAGGACGAGGGTGGCCGTCACACCCCCTTCTTCAACAACTACCGTCCGCAGTTCTACTTCCGTACCACGGACGTCACGGGTGTCGTCACCCTGCCGGCCGGCACGGAGATGGTCATGCCGGGCGACAACACCGAGATGACGGTCGCGCTGATCCAGCCGGTCGCCATGGAGGAGGGCCTGAAGTTCGCCATCCGTGAGGGTGGTCGTACCGTGGGCGCCGGCCAGGTCACCAAGATCACGAAGTAAGTATTCGTGCTCTGACCTGGTAGCTCGCTGAAGCGAGCACCAAGTTGTACTGAAGGGCCCCGTCCCCCCGCTCCGGCGGAGGGGCGGGGCCCTTCGGCGTTCCCGGTCCGGTCGTACGGACGCGGGTACGAGAGAGGGGGGGGGCCCCCCCGGGGGGGGGGGGGCGGCGGGGGGGGGGGGGGGGGCGGGCGGGGCCCCCGCGCGGGCGCGGGGGGAGAAATGGAGGCCGCGGGGGCGCCGGGCCC
>NZ_JBICYR010000038.1:0-51582 GCF_043201175.1 Streptomyces sp. NPDC048337 | reverse complement strand
TCAAGGAGTATTCACCCACAGCCGATGCACGCGGGAGCACCAGGACGGCGCACATCCCAGCCAAGATCAGCTACACCACTCCACGGGACACCATCAGTGCCCCCGTCCCGACCGCCATCGGCGAGGCTCACCGCTGCCCGTACATGGTCTGCGGAGGAGATCGGAGAGGCGGCAGACCCTACGGCCTCCGCTACAGAGCGTGAGAACGGAAAGAGCTCGGCCAACGCCGCCCCGGGACACCCCTCAGCCCTTCACGGCGCACAGAAGCCGCCTCCCCATACAGCTGTGCTGCCACGCCGGAGAGGCGGCATCCCGTCGCTGATGCACCGTCAGAAAATAGGCCGGGCGAGCGTCAAACGAGCGTCACGAGCGTCAGATCAGCGTCAAGATAACGCCCGTAACGCTCATTGCGCACATAATGCACATCGGCAAAGTCGCTGGTCAGGAGCTTTTCACGGCCGGTTCAAGGATCGCCACGCACTCCACGTGGTGGGTCATCGGGAACAGGTCGAAGACGCGCAGGGTGCGGACCTTGTAGCCGTTCTCCTTGAAGTAGCCCAGGTCGCGGGCGAGGGCCGCCGGGTCGCAGGCCACGTAGGCGATGCGGCGGGCGGAGAGGCCCGCGATGTGGCGGACCGTCTGCTTGCCGGCGCCCGCGCGGGGCGGGTCCAGGACGACCAGGTCGCATTCGGTGATGCCGGTCTTCGGGAGGACCGTCTCGACCTTGCCCTGCTCGATGCGTACGCGGGGGAAGTCCGCCAGGTTGTGGCGGGCGTCTTCGACAGCGCGCTTCGTCGACTCGATGCCGAGGACAGCGCCCGTTTCGCCGAGGCGCTCCGCCAGGGCGCCCGCGAAGATGCCGACGCCGCAGTAGAGGTCGAGGGCCATCTCGCCCTTGCGCGGCATCAGGCCCTGCATGACCGCCTTGATCAGGGTGTCGGCGGCCTGCGGGTGGACCTGCCAGAAGCCGCCCATGCCGACCCGGTAGGTGCGGCCGTCCGCGCGCTCGCGGACGAAGGGGCGGCCGTGGACGCGGTGGACCCCGCCGTCCTTCTCCTCGACCCGGAGGACCGAGACCGGCTTGTCCAGCTCGACGAGGGGGAGGCGGCCGCCGGGGCGGGGGGTGAGGACGACCTGGCGGTCCTGGGAGCCGGTCGCGGCGATCGCCTCGACCGTGGCCATCTGGGGCCAGTCCTGCTGTTCGATGCCCAGCTCGCTGACGCCCGGGGCCGCGATCATGCAGTGGTCGATCAGTTCGATGTCGTGCGAGCGGTGCTTGCGGAGGCCCGCGCGACCGGTCTCGTCGATCGCGTACTGGACGCGGGTGCGCCACTGCGGGACCTGGCCCGCCGGCAGCTTGTCACCCTCGGCCGGCATGACGGTGCCGTCCCAGCCGGCCTCCTCCGGGGTGAGCCCGGCGAGCCGCTTCAGCTGCTCGGCGACGACCTCGCCCTTGAGCCGGCGCTGGGCGCCGGGCTTGGCGTGCTGCCAGTCGCAGCCGCCGCACTTGCCGGGACCGGCGTACGGGCACGGGGCCTCGACGCGGTCCTTGGAGGCCGTGAGGACCGTGATCGCGTCGGCGCGCAGGTAGCGGGAGTCCACGTCGCCCTCGGTGACCTTCGCGATCACCTTCTCCCCCGGGAGGGTGTGGCGGACGAACAGCACCCGGCCGTCGGCGGTCCGGGCGATGCAGTGACCGCCGTGTGCCACGGGGCCGACCTCGACCTCGTACTCCTCCCCGACCAGTGACTGCTTCTCGTTCTGCTCGGTCATGGTGGGGAGACTCCAAGTGGAATGGGAAAGAAAGATTGAACGGCCGGACAGCCGACCCACCAGTTTACGTGGATCTCGTCCGGCCGTTCACCAGCAGGTGGTCAGCCCTTCGCGGCGGGGTCCTTGGGGGCGCGCGGGGTGTTCACGGGACCACGGCGCACCGCGCCCGGGGCGTTCCACTCCTGGCGCTTCTTGGCCCGCTTCTTCGCGATCTCCGAGGACTCCAGCTGGTAGGGCACCGAGGTGACCATCACACCGGGGGTGAAGAGCAGCCGGCCCTTGAGGCGCAGCGCGCTCTGGTTGTGCAGGACGTGCTCGTACCAGCGTCCGACGACGTACTCGGGGATGTAGACGCTGACCGCGTCGCGCGGGTTCTCGCTGCGCAGGCCCTTGACGTACTCCACCACCGGGCGGGTGATCTCGCGGTAGGGCGAGTCGAGGATCTTGAGCGGGACGTTGATCCCGCGCCGCTCCCACTCGTCCTTGAGGGCCTTGGTCTCCACCGGGTCAACGCTGATGCTCAGCGCCTCCAGGGTGTCCGAGCGGGTCAGCTTGGCGAAGGCCAGGGCCCGCAGGGTGGGCTTGTGGACCTTGGAGACCAGGACGATGGAGTGGACCCGCGAGGGGCGGATGCTGTCCTCGGAGGGGCCCTCGGCGGCGGCGATCTCGGAGGCGACCCGGTCGTAGTGCTTCCGGATCGCGGTCATCGTGCCGTAGAAGATCACCATGCCGAGCAGGGCGACCCACGCGCCGTGCGTGAACTTGGTGGCGAGGACGACGACCAGGACCAGGCCGGTGAAGAAGGCGCCGAAGGCGTTGATGGCCCGCGAGCGGAACATCTTGCGGCGCACCGCCTGGTCCTGCTCGGTCTTCAGGTGCCGGTTCCAGTGCCGGACCATGCCGATCTGGCTCAGGGTGAAGGAGACGAAGACGCCGACGATGTAGAGCTGGATCAGCTTGGTCGAGTCCGCGTCGTAGATCCAGACGAGCAGGATGGCCGCGCCCGCCAGCAGCACGATGCCGTTGGAGAAGGCGAGGCGGTCGCCGCGGGTGTGCAGCTGGCGCGGCAGGTAGCGGTCCTGGGCCAGGATCGAGCCGAGCAGCGGGAAGCCGTTGTACGCCGTGTTGGCGGCCAGGAACAGGACGAGCGCGGTGGCGGTCGCCAGGACCACGAAGAGGAAGCTGCCGTTGCCGAAGACGGCCTCGGCGACCTGCGAGATCACGGGGTTCTGGACGTATCCGTCACCGACCGGGGTGCCGTTCTGCAGCAGGTCGGTGGCCGGCTTCTCGGCCATCCGCACGTTGGTGGCCATGGCCAGGCCGATGATGCCGCAGAACATGGTGACGGCCAAGCCGCCCATGAGGGCGAGGGTGGTCGCCGCGTTCTTGCTCTTGGGCTTGCGGAACGCGGGGACGCCGTTGCTGATCGCCTCGACGCCGGTGAGTGCGGCACAGCCCGAGGAGAACGCCCTGAGCAGCAGGAAGACCAGCGCGAAGCCGGCCAGTCCCTGGTGTTCGGCCTTGATCTCCAAATCGGCCGTGGGGGCCTTCATGGTGTCGTCGAGGACGATTCCCCGCCACGCACCCCAGGCGATCATGATGAACACGCCCGCGACGAACACGTACGTCGGAATGGCGAAGAGTTTTCCGGACTCCTTCACGCCGCGCAGATTCATCAGCGTGAGGAGAAGGATCATGACGATGGCCGAGAGCACCTTGTGCTCCACGACGAAGTCCACGGCCGAGCCGAGATTCTCGACTCCCGAGGCGATCGAGACCGCGACGGTCAGGACGTAGTCGACGAGCAGGGCGCTCGCCACGGTGAGACCGGCCTTTGGCCCGAGGTTGGTGTTGGCGACCTCGTAGTCGCCGCCGCCGCTCGGATAGGCGTGGACGTTCTGCCGGTAGGAGGCCACCACGGTGAACATCAGCACGACGACCGCGACGGCGATCCATGGGCTGAAGTGGTACGCCGACACACCCGCGATCGAAAGGACCAGCAGGACCTCGCCGGGGGCATATGCCACGGAGGAGAGCGGGTCGGAGGCGAAGACGGGGAGGGCGATCCGCTTGGGGAGGAGTGTTTCTCCGAGGCGGTCGCTGCGCAGCGCCCGGCCGATCAGGATCCGTTTGGGCACGTCGGTCAGTTTGGACACGCAGAGGATCGTATGCGGTCGAAATCAGGCTGACGAACCCCCCACCCCTTCACACTGCAATCCCGCCGCAATTCCTCCCCGACTAGACCCCGACTGGACCCCGACTGCACCACAAGAGGTCACACTGGTGACCGCCCGTGTGTAGCTTGGGCCATGGTCTGAGACCCTGTTAAGCCAGAGCATGCAATGAGGCTGGGAACCAGCGAGCCGCTGACAGCCGGAAGGACGGCCGTGCACATCGTCATCATGGGCTGCGGAAGAGTGGGCTCAGCCCTCGCCCAGACCCTGGAACAGCAGGGGCATACAGTCGCCGTCGTCGACCAGGACCCCACCGCGTTCCGGCGGCTGGGAGCCGGATTCGGCGGGCGCCGCGTCACCGGGGTCGGCTTCGACCAGGACACCCTCCGGGAAGCCGGGATCGAGGACGCGGGCGCCTTCGCCGCCGTCAGCAGCGGTGACAATTCCAACATCATCGCCGCCCGGGTGGCCCGCGAGATGTTCGGAGTCGAGAACGTCGCCGCCCGCATCTACGACCCCAAGCGCGCCGAGGTCTACCAGCGCCTCGGCATCCCGACAGTCGCCACCGTACGGTGGACCGCCGACCAGATGCTGCGCCGGCTCCTGCCCTCGGGCGCCGAGCCGCTGTGGCGCGACCCGAGCGGCGGCGTCCAGCTCGCCGAGGTGCACACCTCCGCCGCCTGGATCGGGCACAAGGTCAGCAAGCTCCAGGAGGAGACGGGCGTCCGGGTCGCCTTCCTCACCCGCTTGGGCGAGGCCATGCTGCCCACGTCGTCGACGGTCCTCCAGGAGGGCGACCTCGTCCACGTGATGATGCGCACGGACGAGATCGACAAGGTGGAAGCGGCCTTCGCCGAGGGGCCCGAGGAGGCACACGCATGAGAGTCGCGATCGCCGGGGCAGGCGCGGTGGGACGTTCCATCGCGGGCGAGCTGCTCGAGAACGGCCACGAGGTGCTCCTGGTCGACAAGGCCCCGACCGCCATCTCGGTGGAGCGGGTGCCGCAGGCCGAGTGGCTGCTGGCCGACGCCTGCGAGATCACCTCGCTGGACGAGGCGGCGCTGCAGCGCTGCAACGTGGTCATCGCGGCCACGGGCGACGACAAGGTCAACCTGGTCGTCTCCCTGCTGGCCAAGACCGAGTACGGCGTCCCGCGCGTCGTCGCCCGGGTCAACAACCCGAAGAACGAGTGGCTCTTCAACGAGTCCTGGGGCGTCGACGTCGCCGTCTCCACGCCGCGCCTGATGTCGGCCCTGGTCGAGGAGGCCGTCAGCGTCGGCGACCTGGTACGGCTGCTGCGCTTCAGCCACGGCGACGCCAACCTGGTCGAGCTGACGCTCCCGGCGGACTCCTCGGTCGCCGGCACCCAGATCAGCGAGATCACCTGGCCCGAGGACACCTCCCTGGTCACCATCATCCGCGGCAACCGGGTCCTGACCCCGCACGCGGAGGAGACCCTGGAGCCGGGCGACGAGCTCCTCTTCGTGGCCGCCCAGGCCCGCGAGGAACAACTGGAGGACCTCCTCCAGGCCCGGAGGTAGCCGCTGGCCCTGCGGGCACGCTCGGCGGGGCCCGCTCGCCAGGCGCGGCGCCGCTGCCGGGGGCTCTGCCCCCGGTCCCCCGCGCCTCAAACGCCGGCGAGGCTGAAATTGCCGGCGGCGCCGCATCTGCGAAACACGAAGGGGCGGGGGTGACCAGTTGGTCACCCCCGCCCCTTCGTCGCTCCGGTCAGGACTTCCGCTCCCCGGCGGCCGCCTCCTTCGCCTCCCACTCCGCGATCACATCGATCGGCGGCGGGGCCTTCGCCAGGAACACCCACGTGAAGTACACCGCCAGCACCATCGGCGGCAGCTTCAGCGCGATCAGCACCCAGCCCAGCTGCGCCGCGTCCCCCCACCAGTACAGCGGGAAGATGATCGCGTACTTGGCGAGGAAGATCAGCCCCCACGCGAGGCTGGCCTTCACGTACGCCTTCTTGCGCCCCGGGTTGCGCGTGCGCCAGGACAGGTTCTCCTTGAACACCGGCCCGAGGATCACACCCAGCAGCGGGAAGCCCACCAGCGCCGAGACCGTGAAGGCCACGCCCAGGCAGACCCCGTAGATCATGCCCGGCAGGTAGAAGCCCTTCGGATCGCCCGTGAACAGGGCGAAGGCCACACCCAGGCCCACGCCGAAGACCCCGCTGAAGGCGTGCTTCACCGTGTCCCTGCGCAGCAGCCGGACGATCACCAGCAGTACGGCGACCGCGCCCGCGGCGATGGCGGAGAGCTTCACGTCCTTGTTGATCGTGTAGATCATGACGAAGAGCAGTCCGGGGAGCATCGTCTCCACGGTGCCCCGGACGCCGCCGAACGCGTCGAACAGCGCCGCCTGCGTCACCGCCTTCTGGTCTTCAGGAGGCGCGGCGGCGGATTCTGGGGTGTTCGGTCTGTCGAGTGACGTCACCGGTCAATGCTCCTGTCCGAGCGGGCGGAGTTCGTACTTCGGGTTGAAGAGCACCCGACGGCCGTGGGTCAGGGAGATGCGCCCCGAGGCGATCATGCGGCGACCGGGCTCGATTCCCACGATCGAGCGACGCCCGAGCCACACCACGTCCAGCGCGGCGGAGCCGTCGAACAGCTCCGCCTCCAGCGCGGGCACGCCCGCACGCGGCCGCAGGGTCACGGTACGCAGGGTCCCGGTCACCTTGACTATCTGGCGGTCGTGGCAGTCGCAGATCCGCGTACACCCCGCGGCTTCTGCGTCCTCCTGCAGCTCCGCCGAATGCAGCTCCTCCTGCGAGGTGGACAGCCGCTCGATCATCCGGCGGAACCGGCCCGCCGGCCGGGCCGGCTTGGCGGGCTTTTCGGGACGCGGTTCAGCACTCATAACAAGAAGCGTACCGGCGCGCCCCCTACCTCTCGAAGCGGTATCCCATGCCCGGTTCGGTGATGAAGTGCCGCGGATGCGACGGGTCCGCCTCCAGCTTGCGGCGCAGCTGCGCCATGTAGACCCGCAGGTAGTTGGTCTCGGTGCCGTACGAGGGCCCCCACACCTCCTGGAGCAGCTGCTTCTGGCTGACCAGCTTGCCGCCGTTGCGGACCAGGACCTCCAGGAGGTGCCACTCGGTGGGCGTGAGCCGTACGTCGCGCCCCTCGCGCACGGCCTTCTTGGCGGCCAGGTCCACGGAGAAGTCCTCGGTCTCCACGATCACCTCGCCGTCGCCCGAGCCGGCGGACGGCTCGGCCCGGCGGACGGCGGCGCGCATCCGGGCCAGCAGCTCGTCCATGCCGAAGGGCTTGGTGACGTAGTCGTCGGCGCCCGCGTCCAGGGCCTCGACCTTCTCGTCGGAGGTGTGGCGGGCGGAGAGGACGAGGATCGGCACCCTGGTCCAGCCGCGCAGGCCCTTGATCACCTCGATGCCGTCCATGTCGGGCAGGCCCAGGTCGAGGAGGACCACGTCGGGGTGGCGGGCGGCGGCCAGCTCCAGGGCGCTCGCTCCGTCGGCGGCCGCGTCGACCTCGTACTTGCGTGCCTTCAGATTGATCACGAGGGCTCGGACGATCTGCGGCTCGTCTTCCACCACGAGCACCCGGGTCATTGAGGTCCTGCCTTCTGTCGTATCCGGTCAAGATCGAAATCTACGGGTTCTCCCGCGGTGTCGGCGGTGCCGCGGCCCTCGCCGTCCACCACGACGGGGGGCGGCGGCCCGCCCCCGGTCCCCGCGCGCAGGGTGAGGACCATGGTCAGCCCGCCGCCGGGCGTGTCCTCGGCGGCCAGGGTGCCGTCCATGGCCTCGGCGAAGCCGCGGGCCACCGCGAGCCCGAGGCCCACCCCGGCTCCGCGCGGCGCGTCCCCGTGCCGCTGGAAGGGGGCGAAGATCCGCTCCTTGGCCTCGTCGGGCACGCCCGGCCCGCGGTCGACGACGCGCACCTCGACCCGGTCCCCGAGGAAGCTGGCCGCGACCAGCACCCGCTCCCCCGGCGGGCTGTACTTGACGGCGTTCTCCACCACGTTGGCCACGGTGCGCTCCAGCAGCCCGGGGTCCACCGACACCATCGGCAGCGACTCGGGCACGTCCATCGCCACGCTGTCCTCCGGTACGCCGCCCAGCGCCATCGGGATCACCTCGTCGAGGTCGATCTCGCGGATCAGCGGGGTGACGGTTCCGGTCTGGAGCCGGGACATGTCCAGCAGGTTGCCGACCAGGTGGTCGAGGCGGTCGGCGCCGTCCTCGATGCCTTCGAGCAGCTCGGCCCGGTCCTCCTCGGACCAGTCCACGTCGTCGGAGCGCAGGGAGCTGACGGAGGCCTTGATGGAGGCCAGCGGCGTACGCAGGTCATGGCTGACGGCGGCCAGCAGCGCGGTCCGGATCCGGTTGCCCTCGGCCATCCGGCGGGCCTCCTCGGCCTCCCCGACCAGCCGCTGCCGGTCCAGGACCACGGCGGCCTGGGCGGCGAAGGCGCCGAGCACCCGGCGGTCCTCCGCGGGCAGCACGCGCCCGGAGAGGGCGAGCGCCATGTGGTCCCCGATCGGCATGTCCACGTCGGCGTCCTCGGGCCGGCCGACGGGCCGGGGGCCGGCGCTGCCCGCCGGTTTCCAGGGCTCGACGTCGCTCGCGCGCTCCAGCAGGGCCACGGACTCCATGGCGAAGGTCTCCCGCACCCGCTCCAGCAGCGCGTCCAGCGTGGTCTCCCCGCGCAGCACGCTGCCCGCCAGGAAGGACAGGATCTCGGACTCGGCCCGCAGCCGCGCGGCCTGGTGGGTGCGCCGGGCTGCCAGGTCCACCACCGAGGCCACGGAGACCGCCACCCAGAAGAAGATCGCGATGGCGACGATGTTCTTGGGGTCGGAGATGGTGAACCGGTGCAGCGGCGGGGCGAAGAAGTAGTTCAGCAGCAGTGAGCCGAAGGCCGCGGAGGCCAGGGCCGGCCAGAGTCCGCCGAGCAGCGCGGCCGCCACGGTCAGCGCCAGGAAGAGCAGCATGTCGTTGGCGAGGCCGGGATCCGCGTCGATGTGCGTGAGCAGCAGGCACAGCAGCACCGGGAAGAGCACGCCCACCAGCCAGCCGGCCACGATCCGGGGCCGTCCGAGCCGGGCCGCCGAGCGGACGACGGGCAGGCCGCGCCCGCGGGCCACCTCCTCATGCGTGACGATGTGGACGTCGAGGTCGGGTCCGGAGTCGCGGGCCACGGTGGCGCCGACCCCGGGGCCGAAGACGTACTGCCAGGCCTTGCGGCGGCTGGAGCCGAGCACGATCTGGGTGGCGTTGACCCCGCGGGCGAACTCCAGCAGGGCGTCGGGGACGTTGTCGCCGATCACATGGTGAAACGTTCCTCCTAGGTCTTCGACCAGGGTCCGCTGGATCGCGAGCTCCTTCGGCGAGGCCGCGGTCAGGCCGTCGCTGCGTGTGATGTAGACGGCCAGGATCTCGCTGCCCGAGCCCTTGGCCGCCATTCGGGAGGCGCGCCGGATGAGCGTGCGCCCCTCCGGCCCGCCGGTGAGCCCGACGACGATCCGCTCCCGGGCCTGCCAGGTGGAGCGGATGCCGTGCTCCCCGCGGTACTGCTGGAGGTACTCGTCCGCGCGGTCGGCCACCCACAGCAGCGCGAGCTCGCGCAGGGCGGTGAGGTTGCCGGGGCGGAAGTAGTTCGACAGGGCCGCGTCGACCTTGTCGGGCTTGTATATGTTCCCGTGCGCCATCCGCCGGCGCAGCGCCTGCGGGGACATGTCGACCAGCTCGATCTGGTCGGCCCGCCGCACCACCTCGTCCGGCACGGTCTCCCGCTGCCGCACGCCGGTGATCGACTCGACCACGTCCCCGAGGGACTCCAGGTGCTGGATGTTGACGGTGGAGACGACGTCGATGCCGGCCTGGAGCAGCTCCTCCACGTCCTGCCAGCGCTTGGTGTTGCGGGAGCCGGGCACGTTGGTGTGCGCGAGCTCGTCCACGAGCGCGATCGCGGGTCTGCGGGCGAGCACCGCGTCCACGTCCAGCTCGGTGAAGACCGCGCCGCGGTACGCCAGCTCCCGGCGCTCCACCTGTTCCAGTCCGTGCAGCATGACCTCGGTGCGCGGCCGCCCGTGGTGCTCGACGAAGCCGACGACGCAGTCGGCGCCCCGCTCCACCCTGCGGTGGCCCTCGGAGAGCATCGCGTAGGTCTTGCCCACACCGGGTGCCGCGCCGAGATAGATCCTTAGCTTGCCGCGTCCCATGCGCCCATTCTCGGGGACGTTTGTCCCCTGCACGCACCGATGGGGGCCCGCACGGAGATCCCTAGCGCATCCCTGACGCGGCCGCGCGAAAGCCGGTGGGCCCCACCCCTCGAAGGAGTGGGGCCCACCGGCCGAAAACGTGACGACACCCCTGTGCGAGGGTGCCGGACCGGGGTCAGCGCACCTCGGTGATCTCCGGGCCGCGCTCCAGCTGGCCCATGCCGCCGCCGAAGCGGGAGCCTTCGTGCTCCTCCGTCTGCACGCCGTCCGGCACCATCTGGGCGTCGTTCGGCAACTTCAGGACGATCGGGTCGCGGGGGGCCATCGGGCCGTCGCCGCGGACCACGACGGTGTCGCGGAGGATCTGCTCCAGGACACCCGCCGACTCGGGGCGCACCGCGCCCTGGCCGGAGATGACCCCGCGCAGGAACCAGCGCGGACCGTCGACGCCGACGAAGCGGACCAGCTGCGCGCCGGTCTGCCCGTCCGGGAGCGGTACGGGCACCTGCGCGCGCAGCTCCCAGCCCAGCGGGCCCTCGACCTCGTCGATGATGCCGCCCTGCTGGGTGATGCCCGAGGCGATCTCCTCGCGGACCTCGCCCCAGATGCCCTCCTTGCGGGGCGCGGCGAAGGCCTGCAGCTGCACGGCGCTGTCGCCCAGGACGACGGTCGCGGCGACGATGGCGTCACCGGCGACCTCGACCCGCAGCTCCATGCCCTCGACACCCGGTACGAGGATGCCGCCCAGGTCGACCCGGCCGTCGGCCGGGTTGCCGAGCACCTCGGTGACGTCCCACGGGCCGTCGGGCCGCGGGGCCGGAGGCAGGTTCACGCGGCGCGGCTGCTCCTCGGCACCGTCGAGCTCGTCGGCGCCGGCGCCGTCAACGACCTGCTCGGCCGCGCCGCCGTCCTTGGCGGAGTCGTTCTTCTTGCGACGTCCGAACACGTCACTGTCCTTCCCGGTCGGTTACGACCGAAGCGTAGCCATTCCCACCCTGCTGACCAGCGCCTGATCCGGCCACGGCCGCATGACCGCCGGTGGAGCCGAAACCCCCGTCGGCCCGGGCCGAGCCGGGAAGTTCCGCCACCTCGTGGAAGCGCACCTTCTCGACCCGCTGGACAACCAGCTGGGCAATGCGGTCGAAACGCTCGAACCGGACGCTCTCGCGAGGGTCGAGATTGACCACGATCACCTTGATCTCCCCACGGTACCCGGCATCCACCGTCCCCGGGGCATTCACGAGCGCGAGCCCGCAGCGGGCGGCCAGGCCCGAGCGCGGGTGCACGAAGGCGGCGTACCCGTCGGGCAGCGCGATGGACACGCCGGTGGGCAGCACGGCACGCTCGCCGGGCTGCAGTTCGGCGGCCTGCGTGGTGACCAGGTCGCAGCCGGCGTCGCCGGGGTGACCGTAAGCGGGGATGGGCACCTCGGGGTCGAGGCGGCGGATCAGCACGTCCACCGGGGCGTGGTTGTTCAAAGCCATCAGGGGTTCACCTCGAAGGCGCGTGCGCGCCTGACCTGGTCCGGGTCGGCCATCGCCGCCTGGATCTCCTCGGGCCGACCGTTGTCGATGAAGTGGTCGACCTTCACCTCGATGAAGAGCGCGTCCGCCCGCACGGCGACGGGGCCGTCGGGCCCGCCTATGCGGCCGACGGCGGTGGAGTAGATCTTGCGCCCGGCGACGGCGGTGACCTCGGCCTCCAGGTACAGCACCGTGTCCACGGGGACGGGCCGCAGGAAGTCGGTCTCCAGCCGTCCCGTCACGGCGATGACGCGCAGCAGCCAGTTCAGCGAGCCGAGCGTCTCGTCGAGCGCGGTGGCCAGCACGCCGCCGTGTGCGAGGCCGGGTGCGCCCTGGTGCGCGGGCTTGACGGTGAACTCGGCCGTGATGCGCACACCGTCCCCCGCCCGGGCCTCCAGCTGGAGCCCGTGCGCCTGTCCCCCGCCACAGCCGAAGCAGTGCTCGTAGTGCGCGCCGAGGAGCTCGCCGGGTGCCGGCGCATCGGGGTGCCGGACCGGCGCGGTGGCATCGGCCGGGGGCGTCAACGCTGTGTTTCGTCCACTCACAGGCGCAGACCTTACCCGCGCGGCTACCCGCCGGTCGCCTCGTGGCAGGCTTGAGCGCATGCAGCTCTCCCCCGCGCACCACGACGAACGTCTGACCGCACCCCGCTCCTGGTGGGGCATCGCCGTACTCATCGGTCTCGCGTGCGCGCTGATGCTGCTGCCGCTGGGCACGCTGCCGCTGCTGGCCGGCCTCGTCGGCGGCACCGCGCTGGCGGGGCTGCTGGTGAGCTCGTACGGCTCCGCGCGCGTGCGCGTGGTGAACGGCGCGCTGGCGGCCGGGGACGCCCGGATCCCGGTGACGGCCCTGGGCGAGCCCGAGGTCCTGGACGCGGAGGAGTCGCGCGCCTGGCGCACGTACAAGGCCGACACCCGCGCCTTCATGCTGATGCGCGGCTACGTTCCGACTGCCGTCCGCATCGAGATCACCGACCCCTCGGACCCGACCCCGTACGTATACGTGTCCACCCGCGAGCCCGAGTCCCTGGCGGCAGCGGTACGCGCTGCGCGCACCCCCACGGCCTGACCGTCCCGCCCCGCGGCAGACGGCCTCAGCCGTGCGAGCGAGGGTCCAACCCCTCAAGGGCGCGCCTGGTGGCCTCGGGAAGGGGCTTGGAGGGCCGCTCAAGGGCCGGCTGCGCCGGAAGGGCATCCCACGCCACCGCCCGCCCCCGCAGGTCACCACGCACCTTCTCGGCGAGTTTCCGGGTGTCCCGGCGGTTCATGACCGCCCCCACGGCCGCGCCCACCATGAACGGCATCAGGTTGGGCAGGTTGCGGAACATCCGCTTCATGATCTGTTGGCGCAGTTCGCGCTTCATCTGACCGCCGAGCGCCGCGTTCAGCGTCGTCGGCTTGGTCAGGTCCACCCCGCGTTCCTCGGTCCACGCGGTGAGGTAGGAGAGGCTGCGCTCCCGGAGGGTGCCGGGCGGGCGCAGTCCGTAGACCTCGTGGAGCTCGGCGATGAGCTTCAGCTCGATCGCCGCGACCCCGGTGATCTCCGCGGCCAGCTCCGCCGGCATCGCGGGCGGGACGGGCAGCATGGCCGCCGCTCCGATGCCCGCACCGACGGCGGACGTGGCGTTCGCGGCGCCCGTGATCAGCTTGTCGGCCAGCTGATCGGGGCCCAGGCCCGGGAACTGCGCGCGCAGCGTCGCGAGGTCCCGAACGGGAACGCGTGGTGCGTTCTCGATGATCCTGTCGGTGATGTACAGGGCGGCGTCCCTGACGCTTCCGCCGCCCTTGCGTACACCGTTCTTGACGGCTTGCAGCCGACGAGTCCCGGACCGCTGCCGGGACGCCTCGTCGGCTTCTGTGGAGGGCACGGCACTCTCCTCGATGGCGGGGTCGCCGGGGGCTCCAGGACCCGTTGCCGGGTCCGTGGTTCCCGCCTGCGCCTCCGCCGGGTCACCCGATGTCCGGAAGCGACGCTTCCGACCGTGCTTCCGAAAAAAGGGTGTCGAGCCAGCCACGGCCGACGCCTCTCAGTCGCAGTCGCGGCAGATCGGCTGACCGTTCTTCTCGCGTGCCAGCTGGCTGCGGTGGTGCACCAGGAAGCAGCTCATGCAGGTGAACTCGTCGGCCTGCTTGGGCAGGACCCGAACGGCCAGCTCCTCGTTGGAGAGGTCCGCGCCGGGCAGCTCCATGCTCTCGACCGAGTCGAATTCGTCCATGTCCGCGGACGAGGTGGACTTCTCGTTACGCCGGGCCTTCAGCTCTTCGATGCTGTCGTTGTCGACGTCGTCGTCCGTCTTGCGTGGGGTGTCGTAGTCCGTTGCCATTGTTCGCTCTCCCCCTCTGGGTGTTAGCGGTGTCTCAGCGCACGTAACGCGCGAGAGGCCGGACTTGTGCCCGACCTGAGGCGGAGATTTTGCCTCACATCAAGGTCTGTTACTCAATCGACACCCAGCCGCACGCCTGAAGGAGCGATTGGCTGGGATGACGACCGGGACCGTACACGGTCCGGGGGCCGTCTTGCACAAACGCCACCCCGTGTATTTCCCGCCATCAGGGGGGCCGGAAACCCGGACTTCCCGGGCGTTCCGGCCGCCCAGGGTCACTGAACGCACATGCACCGACACTCGACACTGTGATCGATCACACAGATCCGACTGCCTTCACAGGGCAAGTATTCAGCCAAGAGCGAACACGGGGCGAGGGACTCACAAAGGAAGAGTGACACGCATCACGAGGCCACCGCCTTCCCGGGGGATCGCCTGGATCCTGCCGCCGTGTGCGCGGGCCACGGAGCGCGCGATGGAGAGGCCGAGCCCGACACCCTTGTCGCTGCCCGTTCGCTCCGTACGCAGCCGTCTGAAGGGCTCGAAGAGGTTGTCCACCTCGTACGCGGGAACGACGGGACCCGTGTTCGACACCAGGAGCACCGCCTGTCCGTGCTGGACCTCGGTGGTGACCTCCACCCAGCCGTCCTCCGGCACGTTGTACCGGACGGCGTTCTGCACCAGGTTGAGGGCGATCCGCTCCAGCAGCACGCCATTGCCCTGGACCACGGCGAGCCCGCGCTCGCCGCGGATCTCCACGCCCTTCGCCTCGGCCTCGGCCCGCGCCTGGTCGACGGCGCGCGAGGCGACCTCCGCCAGGTCCACGGGCTTGCGCTCGATGATCTGGTTGTCGCTGCGGGCCAGCAGCAGCAGGCCCTCGACCAGCTGCTCGCTGCGCTCGTTCGTGGCCAGCAGGGTCTTCCCGAGCTGCTGGAGCTCTACGGGAGCACCCGGATCGGAGAGGTGCACCTCCAGCAGGGTCCGGTTGATCGCGAGCGGCGTCCGCAGCTCGTGCGAGGCGTTCGCCACGAATCTCTGCTGTGCGGTGAAGGCCCGTTCCAGCCGGTCGAGCATCTCGTCGAACGTGTCGGCGAGCTCCTTGAGCTCGTCGTCCGGCCCGTCCAGCTCGATCCGCCGCGTCAGGTCGGAGCCGACCACCCGGCGGGCGGTACGGGTGATCCTGCCCAGCGGCGAGAGCACCCGGCCGGCCATCGCGTAGCCGAAGGCGAAGGCGATGATGCTCAGGCCCAGCAGGGCCATCAGCGACCGGCTCAGCAGATCGTCCAGGGAGTGCCGACGCTGTTCGGCCATGCACTGGCTGATCGCCGCGTTGAACTGCGAGGGCGACTGGTTGATGGTGGCGACGCCGGGGCAGGTGGTGCTGGTGACCTGGGCGTTCCCGCTGACGATCTCGTACGGCATCGCGTTGCCCTCCCGCAGGGCCTGCGCCGCCAGGAGGTAGATGATCGACAGCAGCAGAATGCCGGCGATCAGGAACATGCCGCCGTACAGGAGCGTGAGGCGTATGCGGATGGTCGGCCGCAGCCAAGGGAAAGGACCCTCGGGCTGGCCGGGGTCCCAGGTCGGTTTCGGTGGCGCCGGAGGTGGTGCCGGAGTCGTTGCCACCCGCGTCAGATCCGGTACCCGGAACCAGGCACGGTCACGATGACCGGCGGCTCCCCCAGCTTGCGCCGCAGGGTCATGACCGTCACCCGCACCACGTTCGTGAAGGGATCGGTGTTCTCGTCCCATGCCTTCTCCAGCAGCTGCTCGGCGGAAACGACGGTCCCCTCGCTCCGCATGAGGACCTCCAGCACCGCGAACTCCTTGGGCGCCAGCTGCACCTCCCTGCCCTCGCGGAACACCTCGCGCCGGTTCGGGTCCAGCTTGATGCCGGCCCGCTCCAGCACGGGCGGCAGCGCCACCGTGGTGCGCCGCCCGAGCGCCCGCACGCGGGCGGTCAGCTCGGTGAAGGCGAACGGCTTGGGCAGGTAGTCGTCCGCGCCCAGCTCCAGCCCCTCCACGCGGTCGCTGACGTCGCCGGAGGCGGTCAGCATCAGCACGCGGGTGGGCATGCCGAGCTCGACGATCTTCCGGCAGACGTCGTCACCGTGCACGAGCGGGAGGTCCCGGTCGAGGACGACCACGTCGTAGTCGTTCACCCCGACGCGCTCCAGGGCGGCCGCGCCGTCGTACACGACGTCCACCGCCATGGCCTCCCGGCGCAGTCCGGTGGCCACCGCATCGGCGAGCAGCTGCTCGTCCTCGACGACGAGTACGCGCACGTCGTTTCCTTCCTCCGAGCCCGTCAGGGCACACGTGTGTTGCGTCGTCCATCCTGCCCGTTTCGGCCGTAAACCGGCTGTAAGACGTCGCTCGCAGGGGTCTGGCGGGACGGAAGTGAGGATTCCCTGGCCTTCCGAGGTTTCTGGGCCCAGGGTGCCGGGGAGGACGTCAGAACACCCCATCCACTCCCTGACGGCGGTCTGCCACGTGCCGCCGCCGACCCACGAAGAGGGGGCGAACCCATCATGGACGCATTCACCGCGGGTCTCCTGCAGCGCATCAGGGCCACGCAGTCGGACCTCAGGCAGGCCCGCGAATCGGGCGACGACTTCCTCGCGGAAGTGGAACAGGCGGAGCTGGAAGACCTCCAGCGCCTCGCCGCCGAACACGGGGTCCCCGTGTCCGCCTGACCCGACCTCCACCCGAACCCCGGTCGCCCCACGGGCGACCGGGGTTCCGTCATGTCACGGTCAGTCGTGCCAGGCCCCGGCCTCGTCCAGCAGCGGCTGCAGCGAGGCGAACACCGCGGGGGTGGCCGCGAGCACCAGCTCACCCGACGCCCGCTCACCCGGCCGACCGCCGGTCACGGCCCCGGCCTCCCGGGCGATCAGCTCACCGGCCGCCAGGTCCCAGGGATTCAGCCCGCGCTCGTAGTACGCGTCCAGCCGTCCGGCAGCCACATCGCACAGGTCCAGCGCCGCCGACCCGCCCCGCCTGATGTCCCGCACCAGCGGAATGATCCGCTGCGCGACATCGGCCTGACGGGCCCGCCGTGCCTGGACGTACGCGAAGCCGGTCCCGACCAGCGCCTGGTCCAGCGGCGCCGCCGCCCGGCAGGCGAGCCGCGCCGTCCCCAGCCACGCCCCGCCCCCGAGCACGGCGTGGTACGTCTCCCCGCGCATCGGCGCCGCCACGATCCCGACCACGGTCTCGCCCCGGTACTCGGCCGCGATGGACACCCCCCAGCTCGGCAGCCCGTAGAGGTAGTTCACGGTGCCGTCCAGCGGGTCGACGACCCACCGCACCCCGCTGCTGCCCGGGCTGTCCGCGCCCTCCTCGCCGAGCAGCCCGTCCTCGGGCCTCCGCTCCGCGAGGATGCCCGTGATCAGCTTCTCCGCCGCGATGTCCATCTCGGTCACCACGTCGATCGGGCTGCTCTTGGTGGCGGCCACCGCCAGATCGGCCGGCCGGCCGTCCCGCAGCAGCTCGCCGGCCCGCCGCGCGGCCTCCAGGCCCACGTCCAGCAGTTCGGCCTTCAGCTCTTCGGAGATCACGGTCCCCGCCCCTCCCTACGCGTACGGACTGTCCACGCCCGCGGCCGCCGGCCGGGGCTCCCGCGCCGGGCAGCAGCCCACCGCGCACAGGTCGTGGCTCTGGCCCAGCGTGCCCACCCAGCACTCCTCGGGCCGCTCCCCGCGCTCCTTGGCGGCGCGCTCCAGCACCAGCTCCCGTACGGCCTCGGCGAACCGCGGATCGGCGCCGACGGTCGCGGAGCGCTCGACCGGCAGGCCCAGCTCGGCGGCCTTGGCGGTGGCCTCGGTGTCGAGGTCGTACAGGACCTCCATGTGGTCCGAGACGAAGCCGATGGGCACCATGACGGCGGCGGACGCCCCGGCCTCGTGCAGGGCCTCCAGGTGGTCGCAGATGTCCGGCTCCAGCCACGGGATGTGCGGGGCGCCGCTGCGGGACTGGTAGACGAGCTTCCAGGGGTGCTGGACGCCGGTCCGCACGGCCACCTCGTCCGCGATCACCCGGGCCACGTCCAGGTGCTGCTTGACGTACGCCCCGCCCTCACCGTGCTCCTCGACCGGCCCCGAGGTGTCGGCGGCGGAGTTCGGGATGGAGTGCGTGGTGAAGGCGAGGTGCGCGCCGGCGCGCACCTCCTCGGGCAGCGCGGCGAGCGAGTCGACCACGCCGTCGATCATGGGCTCCACGAAGCCGGGGTGGTTGAAGTAGTGCCGCAGCTTGTCGACCCGCGGCAGCTCCACGCCCTCCTCCGCCAGGGTGGCCAGCGCGTCGGCGAGGTTCTCGCGGTACTGCCGGCAGCCCGAGTACGAGGCGTAGGCGCTGGTCGCGAGCACCGCGATCCGGCGGCGCCCGTCGGCCGCCATCTCCCGCATCACGTCGGTCAGGTAGGGCGCCCAGTTCCGGTTGCCCCAGTAGACCGGCAGGTCCAGGCCGTGCTCGGAGAAGTCCTTGCGCAGCGCGTCCAGCAGCTCGCGGTTCTGCGCGTTGATCGGGCTGACCCCGCCGAAGCCGAAGTAGTGCTGTCCGACCTCCTTGAGCCGCTCGCGCGGGATGCCGCGCCCGCGCGTGACGTTCTCCAGGAACGGCACGACGTCGTCGGGTCCCTCGGGGCCGCCGAAGGAGAGCAGCAGCAGGGCGTCGTAGGGGGCGGCGGGCCCGTCGGGGGGCGTAAGGAGCTGGTCTGACATGCATCGAATCCTGCCACCCGGCCCGCTCCTGCGGGAACCGGCCCGGCCGTGAGGCCGCGCGCGCCACAGGTAAGGTGAGCCTAAGTTCCGGTCTGCGGAATCCCGTGCGAGGCCGTGTCGGCAGTCGTAACCTGTACGGGCCGATGTCGTCCCTTACGGAGAGCCCCCTTGCCCAGTCCCTACCGCGCGATATTCGAGGCCCCCGGCACCAAGGGGTTCAGCGCCGCCGGCCTGATAGGCCGCCTGCCGATATCCATGGTCGGCGTCGGCATCCTCACGATGATCTCCGAGATCACCGGCCGCTACGCGATGGCGAGCGCCCTCACCGGCACCCTCGCGCTGGCCGCCGCGGTGATCGGCCCCCAGGTCTCCCGCCTGGTGGACCAGTACGGCCAGCGGCGCGTGCTGCGCCCCGCCACGGTGATCTCCGTGGCCTCGATCGCCGTCCTCCTCGCCGCCGCCGCCAACGGGTGGCCCGACTGGACGCTCTTCGTCTGCGCCGCCGTCGCGGGCTGCGTGCCCAGCGTCGGCTCGATGGTCCGCGCCCGGTGGACCGTGATCTACCGGGACACCCCCCATCTGCACACCGCGTACTCCTTCGAGTCCGTGATCGACGAGGTCTGCTTCATCTTCGGCCCGATCCTCGCCATCACCCTGTCCACCGCCTGGTTCCCCGAGGCGGGCCCGCTGATCGCGGCCCTCTGCCTGCTGGTCGGCGTGTGGACGCTGACCGCGCAGCGCGCCACCGAGCCGGAGCCGCATCCGCGCGACCAGCAGGCCGACCGGACCTCGGCGCTGCGCTCACCCGGCCTCCAGGTGCTGACCGCCACGTTCGTGGCCACCGGCGCGATCTTCGGGTCCATCGACGCGGCGACCCTGGCCTTCTCCGACGAACAGGGCCACAAGAACCTTTCCGGGGTCATCCTGGCGATCTGGGCCTTCGGCTCCTGCCTCGCCGGCATCGTCTTCGGTCTGCTGCACCTCAAGGGCAGGACCGAACGCAGATGGGTACTGGGCGTCTGTGCGATGGCCGTGAGTATGATCCCCCTCCTACTGGCCGGGAACCTTCCGATTCTGGCCGTGGCGCTCTTCGTCTCGGGCCTCGCCATCGCTCCCACGATGATCACCACGATGGCCCTGATCGAGGCGCACGTACCACGCGCGAAGCTGACCGAGGGCATGACCTGGATCAGCACCGGCCTCGCGGTCGGCGTCGCGATCGGCTCCTCGGTGACCGGCCTGGTCATCGACGCCGCCGGGGCGCGCAGCGGGTACGTCGTCGCGATCTCGTCGGGGGCGGCCGCGGCGGCGGTTGCGTTCGCGGGTTACCGCCGGCTGACGAGGCCGGCGCAAGGGGAGGAGCCAGCAACTGATGGGGACGGCGACAGCAGGGAAGAGCACCGCACCGACCGCGTGGCGTAACTGGGCGGGCAACGTCACCGCCACGCCCGTCCGCACGGTGACCCCGACCTCGGTCGGGGAGCTTCAGGAGGCGGTCCGCCGGGCCGCCGAGCAGGGCCTGCGGGTGAAGGCGGTCGGCACCGGCCACTCCTTCACGGCGGCCGCCGCGACCGACGGCGTGCTCGTACGCCCGCAGGCACTGGCCGGGATCCGGTCCATCGACCGGGCCGCCGGCACGGTCACGGTGGCGGCGGGCACGGTCCTCAAGGACCTGAACGTGGCCCTGGCCCGGGAGGGCCTGTCGCTCACGAACATGGGCGACATCATGGAGCAGACCGTCTCTGGTGCCGCCAGCACGGGCACCCACGGCACCGGCCGCGACTCGGCCTCCATAGCCGCCCAGATCCGCGCCCTGGAGCTGGTCACGGCCGACGGCCAGGTGCTGACGTGCTCGGAGAAGGAGAATCCCGAGGTCTTCGCGGCGGCCCGGGTGGGCATCGGCGCGCTCGGCATCGTCACCTCCCTCACCTTCGCCGTCGAGCCGGTCTTCTTCCTGACCGCCCGTGAGGAGCCCATGGCCTTCGACCGGGTGACGGCGGAGTTCGAGCAGCACTTCGCGGAGAACGAGCACTTCGAGTTCTACTGGTTCCCGCACACCGGCAACTGCAACACCAAGCGCAACAACCGCAGCCAGGGCCCCGCCGCCCCGCCCGGACCGGTCAGCGCCTGGATCGAGGACGAGCTCCTGTCCAACGGGCTCTTCCAGGCGGTCAACTCGCTGGGCCGCGCGGTCCCCGCCACCATCCCCTCCATAGCCCGCGTGGCCAGCCGCGCCCTCTCGGCGCGCACCTACACGGACATCCCGTACAAGGTGTTCACCAGCCCGCGCCGGGTGCGGTTCGTGGAGATGGAGTACGCACTCCCGCGCGAGCGGGTGGTCGGGGCGCTGCGGGAGCTGCGCGCGATGGTCGACCGCTCCCGGCTGCGGATCAGCTTCCCGGTGGAGGTGCGGACGGCTCCGGCGGACGACATCGCGCTGTCGACGGCCTCGGGGCGCGAGACGGCGTACGTCGCGGTGCACATGTACAAGGGCACCCCGTACCAGGCGTACTTCACCGCGGCCGAGCGCATCTTCACCGAGCTGGGCGGCCGGCCGCACTGGGGCAAGGTGCACACGCGGGACGCGGAGTACTTCGCGCAGGTCTACCCACGCTTCGCCGAGTTCACCGCGCTCCGGGACCGGCTGGACCCGGACCGGGTGTTCGGCAACGACTACCTGCGGCGCGTCCTGGGCGACTGACCCGACCGGTTCAGGGGCTGTTCTGCGGCGTCGGCCGGTCCGTGCTCGGGGTGGGTGTCGGCGTGGGCGTGGGCGTCGGGGTCCGCTTCGACGGGGAAGGGCTGGGCGACGGGTCCCCGGAGTCCGAGGGGCTCGGGTCGGGGCTCGGGCTCCGGCCGCCGCCGCTCGGTGAGCCCGAGGGGTCCGGGGAGGTTCCGGACCCCGGGGTCTTCCCGTCCCTCCTCTCGCCGGTCTCCGACTCGTTTCCGGACGGGGCGGGCTCGTCATGGCTCACCTTGCGGGTGCCGACGGAGAAGATGGTCCCGCCGCCCTTGCTGACCGAGGTGTCGGCGATCGCCTCGTACGTCCCCAGAGCACCCAGGGCGATGGCGAAGGCGGCCCCCGCGGCGAGCGCGGTCCGCTTCCAGCCCCGTACGCGGGTGCCGTGGACGGTGGCCTCGCCGAACTCCCCGTCGGACGACGACTCCCCCGACGGGGGGACCGGGACCTGGCGGGCCTTCGGCCGGGCCGTCTCGCGCAGCTGGTCGCCGGTGCGCCGGAAGAGGTGCTGGATGACGGGTCCGCCCGCGGTGGCGACGACGCTGACCACACCGGCGCCCAGGATGGTCCCGTAGACGCCCATCTTCGAGGCGAGGAGGGCGGCCGCGACGGTCGCGAGGGAGCTGCCGGCCACCTGAGTCGCGCTCAGGTCGAGCTTCTTCTTCTCCGGTTCGGCCCCGTCCGCCGGGTGCTTCGCCTTCTGACCCATCGCCATCCCCTGTGTGTCCTGCCTCTCGCGCACCTGACGCTTCTGCAGTTACTGACACCTGAGCGAAACGGATAGTTCCGCTTCTGGGGATTCTGTGAAGCAAGACACCATGAATCGGGCACGGGTGCTGGTGGGCCCCGTCGGAGGGCAGCCCAACTCCCGCCGTCCGGGAGAACTTCGGCGGCGCGGCGGTCCACCCAGGTGGCCCGAATGGAGTACTGTGGCGAGCCCTGGGGCCGTCCTTCCTTTCGGATGTCCGGACTCGGGAGAGGGGGCCGGCGGATGGAAAACGGCACTCAAAGACCGGTGATGCCGCGGTATCGCACGGGCTCCTGCTGCGCACAGTAACCACTCGGTCACTGAGCGTGCCCAACAGGTAACCGTGCCATAACGGCGATCAAGGGCGCATGCCCGACACGCCGGTTTAACTCGGCAAGGTTGTGGCAGGCTGCACCCGGGCAGGCCACACTCGACTAGCGGAAGCAGCGACGCACGTGACGTCGGCAGGCACCACCCGGGAGGTCCCCATGCCCGAACTGCGTGTCGTGGCCGTCTCAAATGACGGCACACGACTGGTGCTCAAGGCTGGGGACAGCACGGAGTACACGCTTCCGATCGACGAGCGGCTGCGCGCTGCCGTGCGCAACGACCGCGCGCGCCTGAACCAGATCGAGATCGAGGTGGAGAGCCACCTCCGCCCCCGCGACATCCAGGCCCGCATACGGGCCGGTGCCTCCGCGGAGGAGGTCGCTCAGCTCGCCGGCATCCCCGTCGACCGCGTACGCCGCTTTGAGGGCCCCGTGCTCGCCGAGCGCGCGTTCATGGCCGAGCGGGCCCGCAAGACCCCCGTCCGCCGGCCCGGCGAGAACACCGGGCCGCAGCTCGGCGAGGCCGTGCAGGAGCGGCTGACGCTGCGCGGCGCCGAGAAGGAATCCGTCCTGTGGGACTCCTGGCGCCGCGACGACGGGACCTGGGAGGTCCTGCTCGTCTACCGGGTCGCGGGCGAGCCGCACTCGGCGAGCTGGACGTACGACCCGCCGCGCCGGCTGGTCGTGGCCGTGGACGACGAGGCCCGCTCCCTGATCGGCGAGGCGGACGACCTGCCCGCCACGCCGGAACCGAGCTTCCCCTTCGTGCCGAGGATCGCGCGGCTGCCACGCGACCGGCCGCTGGACCGCGCCCTCGACCGCCAGTTGGAGCGGCCCGCGCCGCCCCCGCCGGAGCCGGAGGAGGAACGGGACACCCTGACCAGCCTGCTGGAGGCGGTCCCGAGCTTCCGCGGCGACATGGTGGTCCCGGACCGGACCGAACCCCCGGCCGAGGAAGCCGAGGTGGAGGAGCCGCCGGCCCCGGCCGCCTCGGCGGGCGCGGGCTCCGCGTACGCCGACGTCCTGATGCCGCGCACCGTCGCGGGGCACCGCGACCGCCTGACGGGCACCACCGACCGGCAGGCCGAGGCGGACGGGGTCCGCCCGGGCCGCCGCGCGGCGGTGCCGAGCTGGGACGAGATCGTCTTCGGCACCCGCCGCAAGAAGCAGGAATAGCCCCGGCCCGGGGCACCGGCTCCCGCCGCTACTGCGGCAGCGGGCCCGTGGCCACCGGGCGGTCCGGGTCGGAGGACCACTCCGACCAGCTGCCCGCGTAGAGGTCGGAGGCGATGCCCGCCACCTCCAGGGCCAGCACCTCGTGCGCGCCGGAGACGCCCGACCCGCAGTAGACCCCCACCGGGGTACCGTCCGACACGCCGAGCCCGGCGAAGCGCTCCCGCAGGACGTCCGCCGGCAGGAAGCGGCCGTCCGGGCCCACGTTCTCCGTGGTCGGTGCGGAGACCGCGCCCGGGATGTGGCCGCCGACCGGGTCGATCGGCTCGACCTCCCCGCGGTAGCGCTCCCCCGCCCGGGCGTCCAGCAGGACCCCGGCGCGGGCCCGCGCGGCGGCCCCGTCCGCGTCCAGCAGTCCGGCCGGCCCGGAAGTTGGCTTGAAATCGCCCTCCGCAGGAGTCACCCGCTCGGCCGACAGCTGACCCGCCTCGGCGGTCCACGCGGCCAGGCCGCCGTCCAGCACCCGCACGTCCGGGTGCCCCGTCCAGCGCAACAGCCACCACGCCCGGGCGGCCGCCCAGCCCTGGCCGCCGTCGTACACGACCACCGGCACGTCCGCCGAGACCCCGGCCCTCCTCATCACCGCACCGAAGGAGTCCGGGTCCGGCAGCGGGTGCCGTCCGCCCGACCCGGGCGGACCAGCCAGTTCACGGTCGAGGTCGACGTACACCGCGCCCACCAGGTGCCCGGCCTCGTACGCCGGCCGCTGGTCGGGGCCGCCGAGCTGCCAGCGGACGTCCAGCAGCACCGGCGGCCGGGAACCGGCCAGCTCGCTCTTCAGATCGGCGACGGAGAGGATCGCAGAATTCGCAGTCATGCCGGCCATCTTCCTCCCCGTCCCGCCGCCCGCGTAACAAGCCCGTCATCGGCGGGGCGCACCGATCCGGTCATCTCTGTCCCGGGCCCCTGCGATGCGGCCCGGTCGGGGCGCGCCGGGCCCTCCGGAGTGGAAGCATCAGCACCGGCAGGCGAGGCGACGGAGGAGACGGCTGACATGACCGAGGCAGCGGAAGCAACGCGGCGCACGCCCGGCACGCCCTGCTGGGTGAGCCTCATGGTGCACAGCCTCGGGACCACCGAGGACTTCTACGCGGATCTGTTCGGCTGGGAGTACGTACCGGGGCCCGCGCAGCTGGGCCCGTACGTCCGCGCCCTGCTGGACGGCCGCGAGGTGGCCGGCATCGGCGAGATGCCGCCGGACCGGCACCTTCCGGTCGCCTGGACCACGTACCTGGCCACGGACGACGCCGACGCCACGGCCGAGGCGGTCCGCTCGTGCGGCGGGACGGTCGCGGTGGGCCCGCTGGACGCCGGCATCGCGGGGCGGGTGGCGATCTGCTCCGACCCGCTGGGCGCGATCTTCGGGCTGTGGCAGGCGCAGAGCCACATGGGGACCCGGCTGCACGGCGCGCCGGGCACCCCGGTCTGGAACGAGCTGGTCACCCAGGACACCTCGACGGTCGGCAAGTTCTACCAGCACGTCTTCGGCCACGAGGCGGAGACCCACGCGACGGCCTCCGACGACTTCGACTATCTGACGCTCCGTCTGGAGGGCCGCCCGGTCGCGGCCGTCCACGGGGTCGGCCGCTCGCTGCCGCACGACCGGGGGCCGCACTGGATGACGTACTTCGAGGTCGAGAACACCGACGAGGCCGCCGGCCGGGTCACCGACCTGGGCGGACGGATCATCGAGCCGCCCCACGAGGGGCCCAGCGGCCGGGTGGCCACGGTCGCCGACCCGGAAGGGGCGGTCTTCAGCCTCGTACGTTCGCCCGGACGGGAGCCGGGCGGAGCGTGATGCCGTAGCGGTCGCGCGGCCGGCGCGGCTTGAAGGGCCGCCGCCCAATGCCCGTACCGCACGGGCGAGATGGGGTGGCAGGCCATACGATCCCTCACAGATGTCGTACGGCGACACAGCCGATCGGGGGGTCGATGGATCCGCAGCGCGCACGGTTCTCCGGGTCCGCCGTCGGGCAAGGCCGCGTCTACCAGGCGCAGCGCGACCAGTACATCAGCGAGCACCATCACCACGCCCCCGCTCCGGGCGACTGGATGGGGCCGGTGCCCCACTCGGTGCGGGTGCCGCTGACCGCGGAGCCCGCCACCGCCCTGCGGGACCGCGTGGAGCTCCGCGCGCGGCTGCTGCACTCCGTGACGCACGGTCGCGGCGGGCCGGCGCAGGTGCTCCACGGCATGGCCGGCTGCGGGAAGACCGCGCTGGCCCGGCACGTGTTCACCCGGGCCGTGGAGCACGAGGGGGTCGTCGGGTTCTGGGTCGACGCCTCGTCCGCCGCCTCGCTGCGGTCGTTCATGATCGGCATCGCGGCGGACCGCGGTGCGTCGCCCCCCGAGCTGGAGGCGGCCCATGCCGGCCGCCGCCCTGCCGCCGATCTGGCGTGGGACTGCCTGTCGCGCTCCGCCGAGCCGTGGCTGCTGGTCCTCGACAACGCCGACGAGCCGCACCTGCTCCAGGAGGGCGGCTGGCTGCGGCGCAGTCCGCGCGGCACCGTTCTCGTCACGACCCGCGACACCGCGGCCGAGGTCTGGCGCGGCTGCGACACCCACCCCGTGGGCGTACTCCCGCTCACGGCCGCCGCGCAGGTGCTGTTCGACCTGGCGCCCGACGCGGGGGCACCGGAGGACTTCGAGCGGCTGGCGCACCGGCTGGACCGGCACCCTCTGGCGCTCTCCCTCGCGGGCAACCACCTGCGTCGCCAACTGCTGGAGAGGTGGACCGTGAGCGACTACCTGGAACGGCTTCCCGAGGACCCCAGCGAGCTCCTGGACCAGGCCTCGGACCCCTCCGAGGAGCACGCCCGGGCACGCTTCAGCAGCACCTGGCAGCTGTCCCTCGACGCCCTCGACCGGCAGAACCTGCCGGAGGCGGTCACCCTGCTCCGGCTGCTGTCCTGCCTCGCGCCCCAGCCGGCCACCGTCCCGCTCGGCCTGCTCGCTCCGGCCCGGCTCGACGCGACGGCCCTGCCCGACCTGGACCCGCCGCTGAGGGGTGCCCGCGCCGATGCCGCGCTGCGGGGGCTCGTCGCAACCTCGCTCGTCTCCCTGCTCGACGTGCCCGGGGACCGGGGTCGACCGCCCGTGCGCGGCCTCCAGGCGCACGGGCTGCTCCTGGACACCGTCGCCGGGCGGATGCCGAGGGAAGTCCGCGACGACCTGGTCCGGTCCGCGGCGGGGCTGCTCGAAGCCGCCCTGCCGGACGCGCCGGACGACCAGGACCTGCGGCTCCTGGCACCGCACGCGGTCGCCCTGCTGCGCCGGTCGGACGGTCCGGAGCCCCTCGCGGTGGTCCGGCGCCTGCGCTCCCTGCACTACGAACGCGGCCGGTTCACCGCCGCCCTCGACCTCGCGGTGGCCACGGCACGGTTCAGCCGGCGCCACTTCGGCGGCGGGCACGGCGAGGCCCTCGCGGACGCGTACGAAACCGGCCGCGTGCAGAGCGCGCTCGGACTGTTCGCCGAGGCCGAGGCGACCCTCCGCGATGTCCTCGGCGCACGGGAGGCCCTGCTGGGGGCGGACGATCCACTCACCCTCGACACGGTCCACGCCCTGGGCATCACCCTGTACGGGCTGGGGCGTTGGGCCGAGGACGAACAGCTGCTGCGGCGCGCCCTCGACGGCCGCGAGCGGGTCCTGGGCGGCGCCCATCCGGACACGCTGGACACCCGCGGCCGGCTCGCCGAGGCGGTCGGCGAACTGGGCCGGTGGGAGGAGGCCCGCGCCCTGGCCCGTACCACGCTCGAACGCTCGGAGACCGCCCTCGGGGCCGGCCATCCGAACACGGTGCTCAGCCGCCTCGCCCACGCGTGGGCCGTGGCCGGGCAGGAGAGGTGGGAGGAGGCGGAGCCGCTGGCCCGGCAGACGGTGCGGGCCGCGGAGGAGGTGTTCGGACCCGACCACCCCCGCACCCTGGCGGCCTGCCACCTGCACGCGACGGTCCTGATCCGGCTGCGCCGCCGGCAGGAGGCGGAGGAGACGCTCCGTCACGTCGTCGCGGCGCGCGAGTCGATGCTCGGCGCCGAGCACTCCCACACGCTGTCCGCCCGCACCGATCTCGCGGCCGTCCTGACGGGTAGCGGCCGTGCGCGGGAGGCGAGGGCGGTGGCCCTCGCGGCCCTCGACGGATACGTACGTACACTCGGCCCTGATCACCCCCGCACCGAGCGCTGCCGGGCCGTACTGCGCACCGCCGAGGAGGCTTCGTGAACGACGACTTCGGATTCCGCTGGCACAAGAGCACGTACAGCGGCGAGACCAACGGCTGCCTGGAGTTGCGTACCCCCCCCCCAACGCGGCAAGACCCGTATACGTGACTCGAAGGACCTGACCCGGCGCCCGCTGACCTGCACCACGGAGAGCTGGATGACCTTCGTGGCGTCGGTCGTCGCCGTCGACTAGCTCACCAGCTCGCCTTGTGCACCGGAGCCGGCGCGCCCTGGGGAGCCTTGGTGGTGATCAGCAGGCCGGCGAGCAGGCCCCCGAGCAGCAGGGCGCCGATTCCCCACCAGAGGGTGTCGGTGTGGCCGGGCAGCACCGCGCTGAGGATCGGCCCGGAGATCCATTCCCCGTCACGGCTCAGGCGGGCGGTGATGGCGCTGCTGAGCAGCACCGCGCCGATCAGCCCGCCGAGGTTCTGGGCCACGGTGACGGTCGCCGAGACGGCGCCGGAGTACTGCGGGGCGGCGCCGTCGGTCGCGGTCGCGAAGACCGGCATGAAGGCGAGGCCGATGCCGAAGCCGGTGAGGAGCATGCCGGGCAGTACGTGGGCCATGTAGGTGCCGTGGGGTTCGAGGCCGGTCAGGAGCAGCAGCCCGAGGGCCGCGACCACCAGGCCCGCGACGATCAGGACGCGGGGCGCGACGCGGTGCAGCATACGGGCGGAGACCTGGGTGGAGCCGATGACGACCGTGGCGGCGAGGGGTACGAAGGCCAATCCGATGCTGAGCGGGGAGTAGCCCAAGACGCTCTGCAGGTAGAAGACCAGCGCCGAGAACGCGGTGGCGGCGCCGACGCCGGCCAGGAACAGGGCGAGGACGCCCCCGACGCGGTCGCGGCCCCTGACGGTCGACGGCGGACCGGACGGGCCCGGCGTCCTGGCGTACGCCCACAGGAAGCCCCCGAGCAGGCCCGCGCCCGCCACCAAGAGGACCAGGATCACGAGGTCGGTCCAGCCGCGCCGGTCGGCTTCGCTGAGGCCGTAGATGACGGCGGCGAGCCCGGTGGTGCCGAGCAGCATCCACACCAGGCCGAGCACGTCGAGGCCGACTCCAGTGGGTCCCGGGCGGTCGCGCAGCAGGGTGATCGCGCCGATCAGGGCGATCACGGCGATGAGGGTGCCGCCGTACAGGAAGCCGCGCCAGCCCAGGAACTCCAGGAGCCATCCGCCCACGAGCAGCGCGAACGCCGATCCGCCGCCGGCGATCGCGGCGTAGATCCCGAAGGCCCGGCGGCGTTCCCCGGGATCGGTGAAGCCGCCGACGACCAGTGCGAGTGCCGACGGTGTCACCAGAGCGGCGAACACGCCCTGGAAGGCGCGCGCGGTGATCAGCACGACGGGGGCGCCGGCCGAGCCTGCGACAGCGGATGCCCCCGCGCATCCGGCCAGGCCGATGATCAGAGCGAGCCTGTGCCCCACACGGTCGGCGAGGCGCCCCCCGATCAGCAGCAGGCAACCGAAGGTGAACACGTAGACCCTGAGCATCCAGCTCAGACCGCCGGAGTCCATGTGCAGGTCCGCCTGGATGGACGGCGCCGCCACGCTGAAGTTCGTCGCTTCGAGCAGCACCATCAACTGGGCCAGGGCGATGACGGCCAGCCCCCACCACCGCCTGGGGTGCGGGGAGTCCGTGACCGGAGGCGGACCGAAGCCCTGTCCGGGGGCGGAGTACACCGGGGCCGTCGGAGCGTACGCGGGGGGCGGCGGGGGCAGTGGCTGCGGCTGGGCGAGCGGCGCGACACGGGGGTCCGGCTGCGGTGCGGCGGCCTTCTCCAGGGAGGGCCCGGCGGGCGGTTCGGGTGCGAAGTCGAGCAACTGAGCGGCATGACGCCCGAGTTGAGCGAGTACCACACCCGGCAGCCATTCCGCGGCCTGATCCGTAGCCGTACGCGCGGCGATCTCCCGGGGCGTGGGCCGCTTGGCGGGGTCCTTGTCCAGACACGCGCGTACGAGGTCGACCAGCGGCTCCGGTACGCCGGTCAGGTCCGCCTCCTCCTCGGCGACCCGGAAGAGGTGGGCGTTGAGCCCGGTGTCCGTCGCACCGAACAGCATCCGCCCGGTGGCGGCGTAGACGAGGACGGCACCCAGGCAGAAGACATCGCTGGCGGGGGTGAGTTCGAGGCCGCGGGCCTGTTCCGGCGACATGAAGCCGGGCGATCCGATGAGCATGCCGGTGCGGGTGTGCAGGCTGTCCCCGCCGAGGCTGTCCATCGCCCGGGCGATCCCGAAGTCGATGACGCGCGGGCCGTCGACGGTGACCAGGACATTGGACGGCTTGAGGTCCCGGTGGATCAGGCCCGCCTCGTGCACGGCCTGAAGGGCGAGGGCGAGCCGGTTGGCGAGGGTGTGGACCGAGTGCTCGGGCAGCGGCCCGAAGTCCTGGGCGACCACGGTCTGCAGGTCGGGCCCCGGAATGTACTGGGTCGCCACCCAGGGCACGGCGGCCTCGGGGTCCGCGTCGAGCACGTCCGCCGTCCAACTCCCGCCCACCCGCCGGGCGGCGGCCACTTCCCGGGCGAAGCGCGAACGGAACTCCGGGTGCCCTGCGTGCTCGGCCTGGACGACCTTCACGGCGACGGTCCGCCCGCCCTCGGACCGGCCCAGATAGACCAGGCCCATGCCGCCCGCCCCCAGCCGGGCGATCAGTCGGTACGGGCCTATGCGGGCCGGGTCTCCGGCGATCAACTGATCCACGGCAGCAAGATAGTCCAGCAATCCGACCAGCGCAGGGAGCGGCCGCCTTCCGGTGTCAGAAGCGCAGGTGAACCCGCACTAACGGAAGACGGCCGCCGTACATGGGGCGCGGACCGGGTCGGGCCCGCGCCGCGATCGCGCTGCCTAGGTGGGGCCGGTGGCGCGGAGGTCGGCCAGCAGTTCGGCCTGGCCTTCCAGAACGCCTGAGAGGATGCCGCGGGCGACCCGCAGGAGCTCGGCGATCTGGGGGTGGGTGAGCTTGTAGTACACCTTCGAGCCCTCGCGGCGGGTGACCACCAGGTTGGCCTTGCGCAGGACGGCCAACTGCTGGGAGAGGCTCGCGGCCTCCACCCCGACCTCCGGCAGCATCTCGGCGACCGCGTGCTCGCGTACGGACAGGAGTTCCAGGACGCGGATGCGGACCGGGTGCCCCAGCGTTTTGAAGAACTCCGCCTTGAGCTGGTACAGCGGTGTGCTCACCTGGGTACCCCTGTCGCGACTGCCCATCTCATCCAACCGGAACCGTTCCTTCGCAGGGGCATCGTTCGCCCCTCTTCACACCTTGCGACCTCCACAATTGCAGATCCCTGCAACTCCTGGGACCTGGCGGGGCACCTTCGTGACGTTCGACTCACAGGGGAAGGGTGATCCAGATGGCCTTGCCACGCCCATCCGCATCCGCCCGTACGACGGCGGTGCCGCCGAGCTCCATCGTCATTTCCACCACCATGGCCAGGCCGCTCCCCGGGGCGCCTGCGAGCGCCCCGAACAGGGCGGGCCGGTAGGGGTGGCGGTCATGGACGGCGAACGCGAACGCACCCTGCCCGTGCGCGTAGGTGACCGTGATGATCGGGGACAGGGCGGCGGCATGGCGGACCGCGTTGGTCACCAGCTCCGCCAGGATCAGCAGCGCCGGACCGACACTCGGATGGCGAAGCCCCACCCCGCACTCCACGAGGACCAGCTCAGTGGTCTCCCGGGCGATGCGCACGGCCGAGCCCATGGCCGGTACGTCCAGCACGTGCCGATAGGGCATCACCTCGACCTGGACGCTCACCGGCCCGCCCCCGAAACCGTGCGGGCCAGGCGGAACCCCGACACCTGCTGTGGGTGCAGGCGCAACAGGGTGTCGTGCGGACCATGGGACCAGCCGGACAGGGTACGGCGGTAGTGGGCGGCCTCGTCCGGGTTGCCGATGACGTCGGCCGGGCCGTGGGCGGTCACCGTCCAGCCGGTGCCGGCCGGGCTGTTGATCTCGTCGACCTGGTAGGTCAGGAGGGACCGGCCCAGCACGGCAGCCGACTGGACGGGGGCGCGGACGACGAGGCGCCCGTACTCCATGACGTGCGCGGCGGGGCGGACCATGGCCGTCTCGCGCTGGAGGTAGATCAGGCGGCCCTCGGCGGAGCCTTCGAGGAGCCAGAGGGCCTCGGTGCCGGAGACCTCGATCAGGCGGCGGTCGGCGGGGACGGTCATCGTGCGGCCTTCCGGATGCGGTGCGGTCGGTGATGCGTACGGGGCAGCAGGCCCGCCTGCTCCAGGTGCTTTCGCGCCCCGGCGATCGCCTCGGGGGTGGTGGCGTACTCGCGGCCTTCCAGGCGCAGCAGCTCCAGCGCGCCGACCGCATCGAGGGCCTGACGCTGGCCCGGCCGGATACCGGAGGTCATCACGGCGATGCCGCGCCGGTTCAGTTTCTCCACCGCGTCCTTCAGGACGAGCGCGCCGGTGGCGTCCAGGGTCGTGACGCGGGACATGCGCAGGACGACCACCTTCACGTCGGCGACCTCGGAGAGTTCGAGGAGGAAGCGGTGCGCACCGGCGAAGAAGAGGGGTCCGTCGATGCGGTAGGCCACGATGTGCTCCGCGAGCAGGGCGCGTTCCTCGTCGCTGTGCTCCCCGGGCAGGTCCGGGCGGAAGTCGATCTGCTCCATCCGGGCCTGGCTCGCCACCGCCTTCAAGGCGAGGGCGCCCGCGACGACGAGGCCGGTGATCACGGCGTACACGAGGTCGAGTACCAGCGTGGCAGTGGCGGTCAGGACGAGGACGACCGCGTCGGAGCGGGTCGCCCTCGCCATCGCGCGCAGCGAGCCGACCTCCACCATCCGGATCGCCGTCGCCAGGAGCACCCCCGCGAGCGCGGCGAGGGGGATCTTCGAGACGAGGGGGGCCGCGGCGAACACGATCACGGCGAGCACCGCGGCGTGCGTGAGGGCGGCGAGCCGGGAGGCGGCTCCGGTGCGGACGTTGACCGCGGTCCGGGCGATGGCGGCGGTGGCGGGGACACCGCCGAACAGCGGGGCGGCCAGGTTGGCGACGCCCTGCCCGAACAACTCCTTGTCCGGGTCGTGCTTCTGCCCCACCGTCATCCCGTCCGCCACGGTCGCTGACAGCAGGGACTCCAGCGCGGCGAGCGCCGCGACAGCGACTGCCGGGGCCAGCAGAGAGCCGAAGGCGGAGGCGTCGAGGAAGGCGAGGGACGGGGCGGGGAGCCCTGAGGGGAGATCCCCGATGGGGGCCGCCGCGTCGAGGTGCAAGAGCCGCGCGATCACGGTCGCGGCGATCACCGCGAGGATCGAGAAGGGGATCGTCGGCTTCCACCGGGAGCCGGCCAGCATCACCGCCGCGACACCCACGGAGAGGCCGGTCGCGGTCCAGTTCGGGAAGGCCACGAACTCCACGAGCGCCCGCCAGGCCACGAGCAGGACCTTCTCACCCTCAGGCTTGGCCACCCCGAGCGCGCCCGGTATCTGCTGGAGGCCGATCACGCACGCGATCCCGAGGGTGAACCCCTCCACCACCGGCGCCGGCACGTACCGCATGTACCGGCCGGCCCGCAGCAGGGCGAGACCGATCAGGAGCACGCCGGCCATCAGGCCGACGGTGAGGACGCCGCCGGGTCCGTACTGGGCGACGATCGGCACCAGGACCACCGTCATGGCACCGGTCGGTCCGGACACCTGGAGGTTCGACCCGCCGAACAGCGCGGCCAGCGCACCCGCGACCACGGCGGTGGCCAGCCCCGCCTCCGCGCCCAGCCCGGAGGAAAGCCCGAACCCGAGCGCGAGGGGGAGCGCGACGATCGCCACGGTGAGTCCGGCGAGGAGGTCGCGGCGGGGGCTGCGGGCCATGACCACGTAGTCGGCCCGCGCCGGCAGCACCGAACGCACCCGGGCCAGCACGGCCGCCGGCGCGGCGTTCACGCTCACGAGGCCGGAACCTCGGACTCGCGGAGTTCCTCCAGCAGCTCGCTCTGCCCCGTCAGGACCTCGGTCAGGATCCGCCGCGCCGCACTCATCAGCTCCGCGACGTCCCCGCACGCCGGCTCGTACACGACGGTCGAGCCGTCACGGGTCGAGGTGACGATCCCCGAACGTCGCAGAACCGCGAGCTGTTGCGCCTGATACAGCGGAACCGGCATGGCCTCGCACCCTTCGGTTTGGTGCTGTGCCCGCGGCTACCTACGGGCACAGCACCCACAGCATCTATGAAATTGCAGACTTCTGCAATTCGATGATTCTGCGAGTCGAGACCTGCGGGGCCCCGAGGCCGGCGGGGCGGGCAAGCGAAGCGACGTCTACTACGGCGTTGCGGCGCTGAAGCCGAACCCCGCAGAGCCCATTTCAGTGAGTGCGGTCGAGGGCGGTCCGCGCAGTGGTGGTCAGCAGCTCGATGGCGGGTGCGGGGAGCTCGGCGTCGATGAGGGCCTGGACGGCCGTGCGCAGGCGGTCGGTGATGTCCTGCTCGATGGCGGTCACGGCGCCGGTGTCGCGGAAGAGGGAGCGCAGGATGCCCGCGCCTTCCTCGTCGAGGTCGGGCCGTCCGTAGAGGCGGTGGAAGACGGCGCTCTGGTCGGGGGTGGCGCGCTGGAGGGCTTCGGCGGCCAGCGGGGTGGGCTTCCCCTCACGCAGGTCGTCGAGGTTGGGTTTGCCGGTGACGGCGGGGTCGCCGTAGACGCCGAGGAGGTCGTCGCGGAGCTGGTACGCCTCGCCGATGGCGGTCCCGAAAGCGGCGTAGGCGTCGAGGAGGGGTTTCTCGGCACCGGTGAGGAGGGCGCCGGCCAGGAGCGGGGGCTTGAACATGATCAGGCCGGTCTTGTAGTGGGAGACCTGGCGGCAGCGCGCGGCGTTGAAGGAACGCTGTGCCTGGAGGACGAGTTCGAGGTGTTCACCGTGGGTGCCGTCGAGAAGCATCTGGTCGGTGACGGCCTTGATGGCGGCGGCCTGGGCTCGGTTGGTTACGGCTTGGTCGACGAGCTGGCCGGCCCATCCCCAGCAGCGGTTGGCACACAGGTGGGCGACGGCTGCGCCGTAGCGGTCGGGAAGGCCGCGCCAGTGGGCGCGCGCGTGCCGGGCGCTTACGTGGTGGTGCATGGTGGGCAGGCCGCGGCGGGTGGCGGAGCTGTCGATCACGTCGTCCTGGAGGAGGGCGAAGGCGTGGGTGAGTTCGAGGCTGGCGCCGACGGCAATGACGGCGTGGTCGTCTCCCTTTCCGCCGGCGGCCTGCCATCCGCGGTAGGCGAAGGCGGCCCTCATGCGTTTCCCTCCGGCGAGGAAGCGGGCGAGGTGGGCGAGGGCCTCGTCGAGTTCGGGATGGCCGGACTGCCGGGTGTCAGCGAGGACCTGGAGGGCGGCGGTGACGCGTCTTCGGATCTCGTCGTCCGCTGGTCGGGGGTTTGCGGTTGACGGGGCGTCGGCCATGAAGGCCCCTTCAGTGGTGGGGGGTTTCCCCCTGCCCGGATTTCGTCCGGCAAGATTTGCACGGCGGGAGCATCCGGAGGTAATCCGGTTCGACCAAGCAGCGCAAGCTGAGGAGTTCGCTACGGAACTCCAGTGATTCCGCGGCGAACATGCCCAGTTCCAGGTCGGCTCCGGCCTGCCTGTAGCCCGGTCAGGCGTGGTTGACCGGGAGGACGTCCGGGGAGAGGGCGCCCGCGTGGGCCGTGGCCGAGGTCGTCCGCTTGCGGTGGTGGCGGCGGCAGAGGACCTCGTAGCCGACCTCGGCGGCGGCCTGGTTGACGTCGCCGACCACGACCTGCTCGCCCTCGACGACCATGACACCGCCCACCGTACGGGCGTTGTGCGTGGCCCGGGCGCCGCACCAGCACAGGGCCTCGACCTGGAGCTGTTCGAGGCGGTCCGCCAGCTCGATCAGCCGCTGCGAGCCGGGGAAGAGCTTCGTGCGGAAGTCGGTCGTGATGCCGAAGGCGAAGACGTCCATGTCCAGGTCGTCGACGATCCGGGCCAGTTGGTCGATCTGCTCCGGGGCCAGGAACTGGGCCTCGTCCACGATCACGTAGTCCGCCTTGCCGCCCTTGGACAGCTCGGTGACCAGATGCGCGTACAGGTCCATGCCCTCCGGCGCCTCCACCGCCTCCGTCACCAGCCCGAGCCGGGAGGACAGCTTCCCCTCGCCCGCACGGTCGTCACGGGTGAAGATCACGCCCTGGAGCCCGCGCGCCGACCGGTTGTGGGCGATCTGGAGCGCCAGGGTCCTCTTACTCGGGAATCCACCATTTATCGGTAATCGCACAGCGAGTATTGGGCTCTTTGCGGCTTCCCGGCGACGCTCCCCCAGTGACGGCGGCACGCTCGGCTGCGGTCCAGGCAGAGGCGCAGTACCCAGAGTCATGACGCTCCAGCGCTGGGCGTTGGAGGGGTTGCAGCCATAGAGCCAGAGCTGTCGGCCCGGGGTGGTGTCGAAGTTGCCGAGGTCCACGCACCGGCCGGAGGCCGGGGTGGAGATCGAGCCGTCGGAGCGGGGCAGGAACTTCTGGGACGGGGCCGGAGTGCCACCGCAGGTCCTCAGTTCGAGCAGGGTGAGGTTGGCAGTGCCCGCGTTGGTCGCGTTGACGCACTAGCTGTTCTGTCCCGGAAGGTTGCGGACGGGTGATGCAGGTCTCGGCTGAGGGATCGTGAAATGGATGAGGGCCTTCTGGCCTGGTGTGGATTGCGACATCTGCACCGGCGACCAGAAAGGCCCTCGTGCCCCACCGTAATGCACCCCTGACCGAGACTGGACGTCTGCGTCTGGCCCGTTGTGTGGTCGAGGACGGCCGGCCGCTGCGCCGGGCCGCGGAACGCTTCCAGGTCTCGCCCACCACCGCCCAGCGGTGGGCCGACCGCTACCGAGCCCTGGGCAAGGCGGGGATGGCCGACCGCTCCTCCCGCCCGCACCACAGCCCCCGGCGGACACCGACCCGCGCCGAACGCCGGATCATCAAGGTCCGCGTTTTGCGCCGCTGGGGACCGGCCCGCATCGCGCACCTGCTGGACCTGGTGCCCTCCACCGTCCACCGCGTGCTGACCCGATACGGCCTGGCCCGCCTGACGCATCTGGACCGGGCCACCGGCCGGAACATACGCCGCTACGAACGCGAGAAGCCGGGCGAACTCGTCCATGTCGACATCAAGAAGCTCGGCAACATCCCCGACGGCGGCGGGCACAAGGTCCTGGGCAGGCAAGCAGGCCGAAAGACCCGCAAGAACGCCGGCTACAGCTACCCGCACACCGCCGTCGACGACCACTCCCGCCTCGCCTACAGCGAGATCCACGCCGACGAGCGCAAGGAGACCGCCACCGCCTTCTGGACGCGGGCCCAGGAGTTCTTCACCACTGCCGGGATCACCGTCGAACGGGTCCTTACCGACAACGGCTCCCGCTACCGCTCACGCGACTGGCGCGACGCCCTCGCCCTGGCCGGGATCGCCCACAAGCGAACCCGGCCCTACCGGCCCCAGACCAACGGCAAGGTCGAACGCTTCAACCGCACCTGTTCGACGAATGGGCCTACGCCCGCCCCTACCGGTCAGAGCAGGAACGACGCGACGCGTTCCCCGGCTGGCTGCACACCTACAATCACCACCGCGGACACACCGCGCTCGCAGGCAAACCACCCGCCGGCCGCGTCCCCAACCTCACAGGGCAATACACCTAGTCGCCCTGATGTCCGACGCGGTGTACGCGCGCACGGGGCGGGACCGTACCGAGGCGCCCATCGACCTGGCTCTCGAGCAGCACTCCCCCAAGGGGCTGCGCCGGGGTGCCCGAGCGCTGGCCCACTGGGAGACCGCCTACCGGAGGACACCCTCGGTCATGCTCACCGCTGGGCGGCTCGCGCAACCGGCCGAACCCCGTTACCACGAAGGGTTCATGCTCTCTGCCCGCCTCGCCGAGGCCGTCCGGGCCGTCGCCGGGCGCACCGGGACCGGGCGCTCGACGGTAGTCCTCGCCGCCTTCCAAGCCGTCCTCGCCGCCCGGACACGCACCGGACGCGCTGGGGGTACCGGGCGTACCGCCGTCACGTCCATCTCGGCCAACCGGTCGACCCCGAGCACCGCAGCTGCGGTGACCACCCTCGCTCAGGACGCGCTCATCGTTGTGGATACGTCCGGGGCGGGCTCGTTCGACGAGTTGATCGGCCGGACCAGGGAGGAGTCCCTGCGCGCCTACCGTTACAGCGCCGTCGACCCGGCGGCGCAGCGCGCGCTCCGCGGCCGACGCCGAGCGGGGCAGCCCGTTCGCGCGCGACGTGGTCTACAACGACATGAGCGCCTATCCCGGGGCCACCGGTCCGCTGCCGGCCGGTGCGGGCCGGGGTGAACACGCCGACATCCGGGTCGAGCCCACCACGTTCATGCCCGTGCACGCCTATCTGACCGTCTATCGCCTGGACGAGATCGCGGAGATCACCCTGTGGGCCGACGGCCGGTGCCTGGGGAAGCAGGACATCGAGTCGTGGCTGCGTGCCGTGGAGGCCGTCCTGCTGGCAGCCGCGGACCGGAACGTTCCCGCCGACGAGCTGGCGGATCTGGTCTCCGGCGGCCCCGGTCCCTGTGGTTCCGGAGGTACCAGATGAATCCGGCCGTGCTCGGGCTGCGGGAGCCGGCCGCCGAGCTGTACGAGAGCCTCCTGCATTGTCCCGGCACGCTGCCGGAGGACGCCGCGCGGCGGCTGGGCCTGGAACTCGCCGTACTCGACAGCGCTCTGGCGGAACTCCTTGACCGCGGACTGGTCACCCTCACCGGCGACCAGCGGATCGTCGCGGCCGACCCGGGGCCGGCGCTGGAACCTCTGATCGCCGAGCGCACGGCCGCGCTGGCGCGCGAAGCGCAACGTGTCGAAGCCCTCCGCGCCGCGGTCCCGGGACTGCGGCAGGCGTGGACCCGCGGGCTCGCCGCGGGTCCGCCCGCCGCCATGCCCCCGGCGGGCGGGGGCGACCTGCTCGGCCGGTACGCGTATCCCGCTTACCGGGAGGTCCTGGTCGTCCATCCTGCGGCACCTCTGGGGCGCGGGCACATGGTGGCCGCGCTGCCGCTGTACCGCAGGTTCCTGCGGCGTGGGGTCGCGGTGCGGAAGGTGGTCGCCCCCGAGGTCGGGGACGACCTCGGGGGCGCCGGGTACCTGAGCGAACTGGTCGCGCTGGGAGCGGAGGTACGGCTGGGCCGTGTCCCCGCCCCGCACACGGTGCTCGCGGACGGCTCGCTGGCGCTCGTCTGCCGCGAGGAGGTCACTGTGACGCGGGCCCGGGGTCATGTCTTGGCGCTGGCCGAGGAGTTCGAGCGTATCTGGCGGAAATCCGAACCGTTCGTCAGCACTGAACAGTTCCGTCGAAAATGATCGATGGACCTGGGTCGTCCCTCGCTGCGAGATTGACGGCGTCGCTCCGACCAGCCGGTCGGCAACGCCAGAAAGGCTCCCTCGCATGCAGGAATCGTCATCCTCCCAGCGCTCCTCCGCCGAGTCCGTGTACGCGGCCCCGTACGTGTCCGGGGACCCCTACGCCGACTACCGTGACGCGAGCTTCCCCTTCACCCGGCTCACCGACCTCGCCGACCGCCGGCTGGGCGCGGCGGTGGTCGCGACGAACGACGAGTTCTTCGCCGAGCGGGAGAACCTGCTCTCCCGCACCCCGGCGGTCTTCGACGTCCACGACTACGGGAACAAGGGCAAGGTCATGGACGGCTGGGAGACCCGCCGGCGCCGCGGCACGGACGGCGCGAACCCCTTCCCCGCCGACAGCGACCACGACTGGGCGCTGATCCGTCTGGGGGCACCGGGAATCATCCGCGGGATCATCGTGGACACAGCCCACTTCCGGGGCAACTTCCCCCAGCAGGTGAGCATCCGGGCCGCGGCCTTCGAGGGCACGCCCTCCGCGGCCGAGGTGCTCCGGGACAGCGGGAGCTGGCACGAGATCCTGCCGCGTACGCCGGTACGGGGCCACGCCGCCAACGGGTTCGCCATCGCCTCCGAGCGCCGGTGGACCCATCTGCTGATCCGGCAGCACCCGGACGGCGGCATCGCCCGGCTGCGCGTCCACGGCGAGGTCGTTCCCGACCCGGCCTGGCTGGCGCTCCTGGGCACCGTCGACGTGGCCTGCGTGACCAACGGCGGCAGCGTGCAGGACACGTCCGACGGCTTCTACTCCTCGCCGGGCAACACGATCATGCCGGGGCTGTCGCAGAAGCAGGACGACGGCTGGGAGACGCGTCGCCGCCGCGACAAGGGCAACGACTGGATCGTCTACCGGCTGGCCGCGCAGAGCGAGATACGCGCCGTCGAGGTCGACACCGCCAACCTCAAGGGCAACGCCGCGGGCTGGGTCTCCCTGTCGGTCAAGGACGGGGAGTCCGGCACCTGGACCGAGGTCCTGTCCCGCGTCCCGCTCCAGCCCGACGCCTTGCACCGGCTCCCCCTCCGGGCTCCGGCCACCGCCACTCACGCCCGCCTGGACGTGTACCCGGACGGAGGGCTGGCCCGCCTTCGGCTGCACGGCGCTCTGACCGCGGCGGGCGGGGCGGAGCTCGCCGGGCGCGCCGCCCGTGCCCAGCAGGACTGAACCCGGGGCCGCGATCCAGAGCGGTGCGGTCAGGGGCGGGCCTGCAGGAAAGGCACTGTTCCGGCCAGAGCACATCCGGCACATGAGACTCGGAAGAGGTGCGGAACGACGAGAACTCACGAGCAGGGTTTCGCTGGTCAGGACGTACTTCAAGGAGAACGCCCAGGTCAGAGCCACAGGGAAGTCATTCGCTCCACGAATGGCAGGACTTCTCACGAAGCGGACCACCAGCAGTGCTGCCTGCTCTGACTCCGAACTGGGGTTCAGGGCGGGAGCTGATCGCCGAGCGTCACCACGGCGTATCCGCTGCAAGCGGTGATCGCCTCAACATCATCGGTCGGTCGGCCGCAGACGGAAGGACCCGTCCGCCATCACAAGGGCCAGCGGAAAGGAAAGCGCCAGGTCCCGTAGGGGCACATGAGCCTCTCCACCCGTGCACCAGTCCGGGATGCACGCTAGCCGTAGCCGCCAGCAACCCGGATGGGTGGGAAGCGCCTGTTTCCCGAGAACAGCCGAAGGTCTCAGACTCCGCTCGGCCGGTACCCCCTTTTGTACAGGTCAGCGATTCAGCGCACCTTCGGTGGGCGCCGGCGGCGTGGTAAATGCCTTGGCGCGCGCTGGGGGGTGCTTCCGTCTGCCCCTGATGTGGGCCTCTCCCGGTTCGGGATCGTGGTGGGGTTCGTTCCGGCCGAAACCGGTGCTTCTGTGACGCCGTTGAGCTCGCAGGTCAGCGTGGTGCTGGGGGCCGTCCGCGGGAACCGTGGAGTGTTGCTGTGAGCACGTGCGTCAGAATTCCTGGTACAGACCCCGATACCCGGCGGCTTCGACGGTCACCGGGCACCCAGCCCTGCCCGCACCCACCCTCACCTGCTGCTATTTACGCGTCAGAGGCATGCCTGCCTCAAACGTGCCAGGCGCCTTCTAAGCACTTGGCCGCAGGTTCGAGTCCTGCCGGGGGCACTCTTTCCGCACCACCCCGAAGCCCTCCCATGCGGAGGGCTTTCGTCCAGGTCAGGGCACCCTAGCGTGAGCGTCGTAGCGGTGACGTAAGCCCAGCCGAGGCCCCTGGCACCGGCGGCGGCAGTCCGACTGAAACCGGCTTCGGACGGCTCGTGGCGGCCGTTCTTCCCGAAAACTTCCCGAAGTTCTGCCCTGACCGGTCAGCGGGCGGCGAGACCACGGCGGGCAGTTCCTGCGGGCCCTCGACGCGCTTCTGGAGGTCGGCCAACTGTCCAGTGACGCATCGGGCATAGGTCGACAGCAGGACGGGGACGCTGTTGCCCGCCCATGCGGCGACCTGCGCCGGCGGGACACCGTTGTTCAGCCGGGTCGTCAGGCAGGTGTGCCGCAGGTCGTACACGCGCTTGCCGACGGGCGAGGCGTACTCGTGCTCGTCCAGCACTGCCTCGCGGGCCTTGCCCCAGACCCTCCGGAACACCGAGCCGGCGAGCAGACCGCCCTTCTCCCCAGGGAACAGCAGATCCCCGGGTCCGAGCCCGTCGCGCTCCACCAGCTCACGCAGGACCGCGACGAGCGCCGGATGCGCGGGTACCGGACGGGTCTCGCCGACAGCCCGGCCCTTCAGGTTGACGGCTTTCGTGAACCTCGCCGTCGTCCGTCCACTGGCTGCCGACCTCGGGCTCGGCCGCGTGAGCGAGAAGCTCCCCCCAGCCGGCCTCCGGGAGCGTTGCGTCGGCAACCCGCAGGGCTACGGCCTCCTCCGGGCGGAGACCTGCGTAGTAGAGGGTGGCGAAGAAGGCGCGGAGCCTATATCCGGTGCGGGGGCGGCCTCCGATCCAGAAGAGGAGCCGGGCCACCTGGTCAGGGTTGAGCAGAGAACGCTTGTCGATCGCTTCCGCAGTCTTGGCAGCGCCGCCCTCTTGCCTGCCTTTGGGCAGCAGGTTGACCTAGAGCACATTCTGGCGGATCGCGTACTTCACGACCACATTCATGATCCGCCGGTCGCGGTTGACCGAACTGGCAGCCGTCGGCGACCCGTCGAGCAGCGTGCCCAGCGCGAGCATGACGCGGTCGACGTACTGAGTGTCTTCCAAGGCCTGCACGGGAAGGGAGTTGCGCCGGATCCAGGAAAGGACCGCCGCCACCTCCGGAGGGGCTGCCTCGCGGCGCCCCGCGTTGAAGGCGTACTCACGCAGCGCCGTACGGACCTCCACCGGATCGAATCGCTCGGGCAACTGGGCACGCAGAAGTGCAAGGGTGACCTTCGTCAGGGCCTTCGCCGTGCTCTTGCGGTTGTTCGCGGAAATGCGCGGCCACTTCATGTCGACGTACTGGAGCGCGAACTCGTACCAGCTGACCTCGGCCGCCAGCGCCGCGTGGGAAACGGGCCGACCGGTCTCGCTGTCAAAGGGCTCGCCGTTGTTCGCGGCAGCGAGGAGCGAGGCGCGAAAAGAGTCGGCGAGGGCGCGCGTCTTGTAGCTCTCGCCGCGCCGCTTCCCGTCAACGGACCAGCGGACGGTGGCGCATCGGGGACCGAGGGTCCGGATGCCTGGATGACCGCACAGGACCGGGATCGGGGACGGGGACCGGGGACCGGGACCGGGACCGGGACCGGGACCGGGATCGGGACCGGGGACGGGGACCGGGGACCGGGGACTCAGCGGGGTTCAGGCGACCGGGACCAACTCCGGGGACCGAACAGCCAACAAGCCGTTCATGAATGGCGTCCATAGCGGCGACTCGCGACCCCAGAGTGCTGGGGACCGTTCAACACGGGACCGTCCAGGGACCGGGCACCTGCTTGGGGACTCGGTCCCCAACCGGGTCCCGGAGGCTCCTAACGCCCCACCCGGCCACCTCTCCGGCCGGTGCCAACCAGACACACGCCAGGCCCGGCGGAACCCGGGGACGAGTCACGCAGCCCTCGACCAGGCGCCACCACACCACCCGCACCTGCCCTGACCAGCGTGAAGGTGGCCAGACCGAGGCTTCCCCCTCCCTGCCATCCGACCCGCCCACACAACGCCATCACAAGAGGAGATCCGCATGCCAGACCAGCACGACCCCGAAGGCACCACCAACCCGCAGTCGAAGAACTCCACCCCAGCTTCAGACGCAGCAAGTTGGGACGGAAGCATAGCTTCCGTCGAACCCACCCCTGAGGGGCAGGAGAGGACCTGCACCAGGGGCGCAGGTCCTTCTAGCCTCGACCGGGGGCGGATCGATGAGCATGAGGAGACTGAGCGCAGCCGCCGCTGCGGACGCACCGCCCTTGCTCGTGCTGCTCGCCACGCAGCAGAACGGGCCGCGATCGAGCCCCATCCCGACCACCTCGGCTGTCATCCGAGCAATGCCACCGAGTCCAACGCAAGTCAGCGTTGGCCCCGGTGGCATGTCCGCATGTCGTACGGCTAGACCACGACCCCAGCCCCGAGCGTGCCGGCGCCGATAGCGCCCCGCAGAACGTGGGCGATCTCCTCGGGCTTCAGGTCGATGCCATCCAGCCCCTCCATGGTCAGCCGGATCTCCTCCAGCGCGTATTCGCCGCGTCCCTCGGCGCTGAACTCGGGGCCTGTGCGGTCCTCGAAGGACCAGGTGGCGATGCGGGCGAGGTAGAAGAGCTGGCGCTCGTCGTCGGACTCCATCGTGTGCAGGAGGCGGACGATGTCGGCCTTCCCCGCGATCTCCTCGTGGATCTCCCGGTGGAGAGCTGCCTCCCGGGACTCGTCGCTCTCCTCGACGCCACCGCCGGGCAGCACCCAGTACACGGGGCGGCCGGGCTTGGTGCGGCGGATGACCAGCATCGTGTCGTCCGCGGTGACGAGGACAGCTCGGACTCGTTCCATCATGTCGGTCTGTCTCCCTAGTTGTTGACGCTCAGCGAGGAAGGATGCCCGTCACTTCCTCCGCGCGCCGGCGCAACAGTGGAGCCAGCTCCCTGTACCAGCCACGGCCGACGGCCTGGAGCATTTCGGCGAGGGCGATCTGTTCGCCGATCCGGCCTGCGGGGGTGTCCAGGACGTCGGCGAATTCGGTGCGGATGCGTGCGGCGACTGAGGGGACGCGAAGGCTGTTGACGTAGAGCATGGCCGGGTCGTAGCCGACGGGGACGGCGCCCCAGCGTTCCCAGTCGAGGATGACGAGGGGGTAGTGGGTGACGTTGGCCCACTGGAGGTCGGCGTGGCCGGTGACGCGTTCGGTGATGGTCGGCGCGGGGATGCCGAGGAACTCGGGGAACACGCGGTCCGCCCATGACTGGCGGATGGTCTCGCGGGGCGGCTCGGCAGCGCTGAGGGCGTCCAGGCTCTCCCGCAGCGTCGCCCACCAGGAGTCCGGGAGTCCCGGGTCTTCCGTAAGGTCCGGGGTTTCCGGGGAGATGACGGGCTGGGCGACGTAGTCGATCAGCTCGGCCTCGAAGACGTACTCCCCGCGCCCCCACCGGTACAGGTCGTGGAGGTGGGGGCGGGACACCTTGTCCGAGACCCCTTCCTCGGCGAGCGCGATGCCCTCGTTCCGGGTGGTGGGGGTCTTGGCGGCTTCACCGCAGTGGACGCGGAGCCAGTGGCCGTTCTCGGTGCGGGAGCCGACGGTCCGGCCGAGCCATCCCCAGGACAGCGGGCCCGTCGGAGCGGTGGCCAGGTGTGAGGAGGCAGTGGCGAGGGCCTCCTCCATGCGGGCCCTGGTGGTCTCATCCTTGGGCGAGTACATCGGTGACCCTCCTGAGCTGGTCCGGTTCAAGCGGGGAGGCGATGGCCTCTTTGGCGGCCTTCCAGTGCTGCGGCGTACTGGCGGACAGCAGTACCACGTCCAGGCTCGGGCAGGACGCCGCAGCCAGGAGGCAGGCGGCGGCCGTGCTGGTGCCGGGGCGGATGAACTCGGCGAGTTCGGGTGTGGCCAAGTCGAGGAGTTCGCCGCCGTGCAGGGGAGAGGAGCCGAAGGTCAGCAGGCCGGCGGCGCGAGCCTGGACGAGCGGGCCCCGCCCATCGAGGGCGAGCGCGATCGGGCGGACCATGACGAGGCTGACCGGCTGCTGGATGGCGCCGAGGTGGTGTTCACCCGATCCGGCGGCTTCCTTGGCCAGGGCGAGGAGTTCGGGAACGGTGAATGCCTCGTGCTGGAAGCCGGACCAGGTGGCCACTCCGTACCCGGCGATGCGGCCTTCGGTGGCGTACTCCTCCAGCACGGCGAACGCATCACGCAGCCGCGCGTGCAGCACCGCACGGTCCTGGTCGGCGTGCTCCGGGTTGTGGACGAACACGATGTCGGCGCGGCCCAGGGCCGCGAGGGAGCGATCGGTCTGCCAGCGGGCGAAGCCGGGGTGGAGGCTGTGGCCGACTGCGGCTTCCTCGGGCGCGAGGACTCCGGCCGCCACGGCGGCCTCGCCTTCCTGCCGGGTGAAGAACCCGGTCTTCGTCGCGACCATGGCGCGGGGGTGGTCGGCGATGACTGGGCCGAGTGTCTGGTGAGCCGTGGCGTAGTTGGGTGCCGTGTCCAGCCACACCAGCCCGTCGGAGCACGCGGCGCGCGCCGGCTCCTCGACAGCGCGCACCCGGTACGTCCCGAGCCCGAGGGCGGCGGTCACCTGGTCGCCCCGATCACGGCGGCGGCCTGTCCGCCCACCAGGGCCGAGACGATCTCGGCGCTCTGGGCGATGGTGAGGCCGGATGCGGTGGCGAGGTCCCCGAGCGTGACCGGGGGCCCGTCGGCCAGGCGGTGCAGCAGCGGTGCGGCGGGCAGTGCGAAGGTCCACTCACGCCCGGCGCCGGAGAAGGTCACCGCCTCGGCATCCTGGTCTACCCGGGCGCGGGGCACGGTGACCTGGACGGTGATCCTTGGCTCGGGCGGAACCGTCGCCAGGTGCGGCAAGGAAAGGCGTGGGCGCCCCGGGTGTGTGGTGTCCAGCGACGTCTCCCACCGGTCCAGAACGGCTGGGTCCTCAAGAGCGGCGAGCATCTCCTTGCGTATGGCGCCCAGGTAGTCGGCCCGCTCTTCGGGGGTGCTGAAGCGGGGGACGTCGGAGCGGACGGTTGCGCTGGTCCGGAGGTCGTCGCACAGCCATCCCAGGAACTCCGCACCGGTCTGCGTGGCCAGCCCGAAGGTGAGGTGGAGCGATGCGGTGCCCTGGTCGGCGCTCACCGCGTGCCACCAGCCGCGCGGCAGGTAGAGCAGGTCGCCGGGCGTCAGGACGATGTCCGCGATCGGCTCGCCCGTCGGGGCCTCGGGGGCTTCGACGTCACGCCAGGCGGGGGCCTGCCGGGTGGGTCCGTAGATCTTCCATCGCTTGGAGCCTTCAAGTTGGAGGACCACGACGTCGTGATCGTCCCAGTGAGTACCGAAGCCCTCTTCGGACGTCCAGGAGGCGTACGCGTTGGCCTGCACGGGGGTCCGGAAGAACCGTTCGAGTCCGGCGGCGGCTGCCCGGACGGGCGGGTGGATCTGGTCGATCGCGTCGATGACGAGGGACGCGCCCTCGGCGAGGCGTGCGTGGAACTCCGTCGGCTGCGGCTGGTACCAGGACACCCCGCGCCGGTTCGTGCGCAGGACGGAGTACGCCGTCGCGGGGACGGCCTCCCCCGCGCGGGAGAGTCGCATGCGGGGCGGCTCCAGCCGGTGCGCGGCAACGATCTCGTTGATTTCGTCCCAGGTCAGCAGGGTGGGAATGGCGGTGCCGGCTGAACGGATCACTGCGTGGGCGCGGAAACACGTCTGGGCGAGGAACGTGTCCCCGCCCAGACGCTGCGCCCACGATGCGGAATCAATCACCGTGGGTCTCCTCAGTCGATCAGGTGTCGTTCATGTCCGACTTGCCACCGGTGTTATCCGAAGCCTCTTCGGCGCGCGACCGCGCCGCGTTGATCCGGCGGACACCGATCAGCAGACCGCTGGCCTGCTCGGTGGGAGCGTTCTCGTTTCATCCCGTACTCCTTCCTGATCCTTGATGTGGCCCGCAGGGGTTCCTGCGGGAAATCTGGGGGTGGGGATGGTCCTGCGCGTGCACCCGCGGGGTCAGGGCCCGGTATCGCCGGCGAGGGCGAGAGCGACCACCAGGACGCAGGTGGCTGCGATGTAGAGCAGGACTGCGAGCTGCTGGCGCCATCCCCGCAGGGCCCTGCGGTTCAGCCTCGCTCCAGGCTGGAGGGATCCTTGACGATCCACTCCGAGCCTCCGCCCTCGGGCCGGGCAAAGACCGCGTTCGCGTACGAGACACGGGTGGCCGGGTCTTCGTACTCGCCGATGAACTGGACGATGCCCCGCCGGTTCTCCAGCGGGTCGAAGACCGGCGTTCCTTCGCTGACCCAACCGGGCACGGTCTGACGCTGGCGCGGACGGATCTGAGGGGCCACGGCTCTCTCCTTGGGCTCGGGCTGGCTCTTCGCTCCGGGGGACGCAGCGGGCCGCAGGTGCGACATGGGGTGCGGCCTTGCGGCCCGCTGCGAGGGGGAGGCCGCCTTTCCCGGGCGGCTGCGACCAGTCAACTGCCCTACGCGTTTGGATGGATGTGCCAGAAGGCATGGCCATTCCGGGGACATGGCCAGGTTTTATGGCCAGGCTGGGATCAGGGCTCTGCCGACGGTCGGGGGATGGCGATGATGACCACGAACGAGGGCGACGGCGTGGAGCCGATCGGGCCGCTGCTGCGGCGCCTGCGCATGGCCGGCGGACGCACACAGGAGGTTCTGGCGGCCGATCTCTCCGCGCGGCGGGGGTACCCGCTGGAGCAGGGCGCGATCTCCAGGTGGGAGACCCACGAGCGGCTGCCGGATCCCGCTTCACGGGCGCTGCTGGCCGCGGAGTTCGGTGTACCGGAGGAGGAGCTCCGCCGGGCCGTGGCTCTCGCCCGGCGCCTTCGCCGACAGGAGCAGAAGGACCAGACCGACCAGGAGAACGAAGTGTTCGACCGCCGCGGATTCATGACGGCTTCGGCCGGCGCCGGGATCGCCGTCATACAACCCTCTTCCCTGCTCTCGTCAGGGCGGAGAATCGGGGCCGACGTTCCAAGGCAGTTGAGCCAGCGCACCGCCCGGCTCCGGCGCCTGGACGACTTCGTGGGCGGTGGCGACACGTACCAGATGTATGTCCGGGAGCTGACGACCACGACCCGGCTGGCAGACGAAGGGGCCTACAGCGACGCGACCGGCCGGGGCCTGCGCGGGATCATCGCCGAACAGGCCCAACTCGCGGGCTGGTCAGCGTACGACGCGGGTCAGTACGAGGAGGCCCGTGGGCACTACATGACCGCCTTGGCCGCATCGCGTGCCGCCGAGGACAGCTCTCTGGAAGGCAACTCCCTGGCCTTCCTCGCCTACCTCGAATGGACCGTGGGCGGCGACTCCGGGATCCGGCTCGCCACGGCCGCGTACGAGGCGCTCGGTTCGGGGACGGCCCCCGTCGTTCGGGCACTGCTGGCCGACCGGCTGGCCTGGCAGCACGCGACCTCGGGGAACGCCCGGGAAGCGGACTACGCGCTGGGCCTCGCCGAGGAGGAGATCCACAAGCCCGGCGACGAGCCGGGCCCCGACTGGGCGTACTGGGTGGACCGCGACGAGATCGCGATCATGACGGGCCGGGTGCTGGTCCGAGCTGCACCGGCCCCTGCGGGCGATCCCGGCACTGGAGGACGCCCTCGGGCGGTACGACGACTCCCGGTCCCGCGACAAGGCGCTCTACCTGTCGTGGCTCGCGGCGGCCTATCTGGACGCTGGCGAGATCGAGCACGCGACCACGATCACGACCCGGGTGTTCGACCTCTCCGAGGGACTCGCCTCGATCCGGCCGATGGTGCGGGCCCGCCTGATGGTCAAGCGACTGGAGCCCCACCGGTCCCTCGCCCCGGTCGGTGCGCTGCTGGAACGGGCCAAGGGTTAGCGGGTGGCCCGCGTGATCCAGTCCAAGTACTCGGCTCGGCCGGCGTCGATGGTGAAGGCGATGACCTCGGGCGAGTCGTAGGGATGGTTGTCCACCAAGTGCTTCTCCAGCGCTTCGCGCCGGTCACCGGCCGTACGGAAGGCCACCTGGAACTCCGTGCCCTCGGAGACCTCTCCGAGGTGCCGGTACGTCGTCTCGATGGGCCCGGTCACCTGCCCGGAAGCAGCCAGATTCGCCTCCACTGCCGAGCGCGACAGCTTCCGCGCGGCGTCCTGACTGTCCACGGTAGTGATCACGATCAAGAAGTCAGCCATGTGGACAACGTACCCGTCCCATCGTGGCGTTGGCCCGGATCCGAGGTCTACGCCATCCGGCAAGTGGATGCCTTGGGCGAGGCCGGGACCCACTTACGGTGCCATGACGGACGCCAGCTGTTCACAGTGCGCTGAGAGTTTCCCTACTTCGTCAAGGCACCCGCCGTGCACGGCGCGGCGAGCGCGGCCCGTCGCCCGGGCCTGCGCTCCCGTCATGCTGCGCACGGCCAGCCGTCAGACGGGCCTGAGTCGGGCCGGGCACCCTACCCCACGCCGTCACGGATGACGGGAGGGTGAGGCGACCGCACTACCGGGAATGGGGGGCGGAGAGTAGCTGCTGCCGCGATGTGGCAGAGGCCGGTGTGGTCGCTCCACGTCGGTGCCGATCTCATCGCGGCCGATGAGCACGTCGTTCAGCTGCCTTTCCAACCTCGCGAGCTTCCTGATCATGCTTGACCGCCAGCCGGGGTGGGAGACGGGCAGAGCCACTCCACCGGCCTCGCTCCAACTGCCGCACGTACAAACCCTGGTCGCGTTAGGCTTGGGCCATGGAGTCGTCTGATCTTCGCGTTGCTCAGGTCTTCGTAGCTGGCGGCCTGCCCACGATCACATACAACCCACGGTCTACGCGGAACCTGGAAGAAGAGCTTCAGGACTACCTTGACGAGGGATACAAGATCCTCTCAGTCTCGGGACCCACGAAGACAGGTAAGACCGTATCGTGCGGAACGTCATACCAGAGTCGGAGGCCCTTTGGCTGTCCGGTGGATCAATCACGTCCACTGATGATTTCTGGGAAACAGTAGCCGACAAGCTCGGACGGTTTACTGGCATCGAATACTCCAGTGACATAAAAGATGAAGAGTGGCGCACTCGACAGGGAAGCTTCGGCTTCAGCAGCCTCAAGGCGGTGTTCGAACGCAAGGAGATCGTCGGCGACACAAAGGGAAATAAAGTCACCCGTGCCCGCCACGTCTCAAATCAGGTACGCGAGGCGCTAGATGGCCTACTCCAGCCGATCGTCATCGACGACTTCCACTATGTCCCTCCGGATGTTCAGCTCGACATCGTCCGAGCGATCAAGGATCTCGTCTTCAACGGCCTGCGCTTCATCGTGATTGCAGTCCCCCACCGAGCCTACGATGTCGTTCGCGTCGAGAAGGAGATGACCGGGCGAGTTCAGCAGATTGAGGTGGGATTCTGGTCCGAGGAAGAACTCCTCAGCATTCCCCGAAAAGGGTTCGATGCCCTCGATTTCAACGACAAGGACGGCACCCTGAGCGACCGCCTCGCCCAGGAGAGCTTCGCAAGCCCACACCTCATGCAAGATTTCTGCTTGCAACTCTGCAAGAAGAATAGATATCGAACGAAGCAGGGCCATCCTGTAGAACTAACAGCCCCCGACTGGGCTACATTTTTCAGGCAGCGCTCTTCGATGACATCGAAGACGGCATTCGACTTGCTCGCACGAGGCCCAAGACAGCGGACGGACAGGCAAGCCAGGAAACTCAAGAATGGACTGGAGAAGGACATTTATGGAGTAATCCTGGAAGCTATTTCCCACACAGGCCCCAAGGTCGCATTGACGTACGAAGAGATTCGCGCCGCCATCCGAGAGATCCTCGCCAGCGACATCCCGCAGCGACATCAGGTAATTCGCGTACTCGAAGCCATGTCCAAGATTGCAAAAAAGGATCTAGAGGGCGAGCCCGTCGTCGATTACGACAAAGAACTGGCAACTCTCTATATTTCAGATCCCTATTTCGCGTTCTTCCTTCGATGGGGCAGCCGTTAAGACGGATCGGCAACACCGACACACCGGCGACGCTGAGGTTGAAAGGGTGGGGTGACAGCGGGCGTTGACGGTGCTACATCCTCGTCATGAGGTACGCGGATGGCGGCGGTCTGACCGCTGCGGGG
>NZ_JBICYR010000037.1:0-54687 GCF_043201175.1 Streptomyces sp. NPDC048337 | reverse complement strand
GTTGCGATTAACGTCGCACGACGGGTTCGGGAGGAGGTCGCTGGGAAAAGGACCAGCCCCACAGGCTGGCACCTCGCCCGGCGGCCCACCTCACGGTGACGGCCCCGGGGCCGACCAGCGGGGTGAACGCTCCCCCCGATGCCCGGGCGAACGGGTGAAGCGGCCACCGCGCCCCGTGCTGACGCCGTTCGCGGTGCGTTGCCGTACTGCCAGAAGTCCCGCGCGAACCACCCGACAGGAGAAGCCGACCATGACCATGCACACGCTGAAGCAACGAATGTGCGCCCTCGGGGCCGTCCTCGGGCTGGCCATCGGCCTGCCATTCGCCACCGGCGCCACGCCGGCGTACGCCGAGGCACGTCTGAGCGTCACGAAGAGTCATGTGGGGGATTTCGTCCGTGGCGGGCAAGGGGTTTATCACTTCACGATCCGCAACACGGGCGACACGGATCCGATCGGCACTGTGCATCTCACGGACCGGTTTCCGCAGGGACTCACCTTGGGGACGGTCAACAACCTCGTGTCCGTAAACGGCGCCGCCTTCGACTGCCCGGGATTCTTCGACGGGACACGGATCGTCTGCAACGGGACCTTCCCCGCCAATAGCTACCTCGAATTCGACTTCACCATGAATGTCGCTCCTGACGCTCCCTGTGGTGTCAGCACCAACACGGTCACCCTCAGCTCACCCGAGGACAGCATCCTGACCTCAGCGAGCGACGCCACCCGAATCACGGGCGACACCTGCCCCAACGGCAACGGCAACGGCGGCGGCAGCTCGATCCTGCCCGTCAACCTCAGCGGGGTCCTCACGTTCTTCAACAACGTCAGCACAAACAACAACCTGCTCAGCCCCAAGGCGACGAACGCCACCAACCAGAACCTCGGGGTCAACGCGTCCTGACGTGTTGCCGTAACCCCAGGAGTCCCTCCCGAACCACCCCCGACAGGAGAAGCCGACCATGACCATGCACACGCTGAGGCGACGGATGTCCGCCCTCGGAGCCGTCCTCGGGCTGGCCATCGGCCTGCCGCTCACCACCGGCGCCACCCCGGCGCACGCCGTGTCCCAACTGAACGTGAAGAAGTCCCACGAGGGGAGCTTCGTCCGTGGCGGGCAGGGGATCTACCACATCACGATCAGCAATACCGGCACGGAGAGCGGCAGTGTGCACATCACGGACACCCTTCCGCAGGGGCTCACCATGAACGACCTCGCGATCAACACTTTCCCGGTCAGCGGTGTCGACGGTGAGTGCGCCCCGTTTACGGAAGAGGGCTTCGTCTGCGACTTGGTCTTCGGCAGCTACACGGCTGCGACGTTCGACCTCGTCGTGGACATCTCCGCTGACGCTCCCTGTGGCGCTGTCACGAACACTGTCAACGCCAACGAGTCGGACAACACCCCGATCGCGGCGAGCGACACCACGACCATCACTGGCACCGGCTGCGGCAACGGCGGCGGCGGCGGCGGCGGCGACTCGATCCTCCCCGTCAACCTCAACGGTGTCGTCACGCTGTTCAACAACGTCAGCACGAACAACAACCTGCTCAGCCCCGGGGCGACGAACGCCACCAACCAGAACCTCGGGGTCAACGCGCCCTGACGTTCGGCCCCCGCGACCGAATCGGATCAGCCCCAGACGGCCGTCGGACGCCGAGACGTGCGAAGCGCGTAGCGATCCGACGCGCTTGAGGCCCCCCACGCCTCCCTGGCCTCCCCGCCCATGCGTCTCTGACCCGGCCCGTTCCTTTGGGGGTTTCCCGTCGGTCTTCGTTTTTCCGGTTCGGGACGCCCTTGACAGGGCGGCCCGAACCGGAAGGACGATGAGACTGACGGGAAACCCCCAAACCCTCCCTGATACCGGGCCACTTGGGCCCCCTCACCCCACCTCCTACCCCACCCCCAACACCGCCCCCACCCCCGGCCCCAACCCCTCCACCACCGCCTCCGGCGTCAGGGACGTCACCGCCGGCAGGCGCAGCAGGTAGCGGGTCAGGGCCAGGCCCAGCAGCTGGGCCGCGACCAGGCCTGCCGCGCGGGCGGCGCGGTCGGGGCCGACGGCCGCCGCCAGGGCCGGGGCGACCTGGGTCGCGAAGGCCTCGCGCATGCGCGCCGCCGCCCGTTCGTTCGTCACCGCCGAGCGGAGCAGCACCAGCAGCGCGTCATCGGCCGGGTCCCCCTCCCACCGCTCCACGAAGTGCCGTACGAGGGCCGCCGGCAGGTCCTCCGCCGGGACCGCGGCCAGGTCCGGCAGCCGCAGGTCGACCGCGAGGGCCGCGTCGAAGAGCTGCTCCTTGCTGCCGAAGTACCGCATGACCATCGACGGGTCGATCTCCGCCTCCGCCGCCACGGCGCGGATCGTCGTGCGCTCGTACCCCTGCGCGGCGAAGCGCTCCCGCGCCACCCGCAGGATCGTCGCCTTGGTCTGCTCGGAAGAGCGTCGCTCCATCATGCCAACGACCGTAGGCCAACAACCGTTGACATGCCAGCCACAGAGGCGCACCCTTATGCCAACAGCCGTTGGCCAACAAGCGTTGGCTCCCCGGAGGAGGCCCGCATGACCAGCACCGCCGCACTCCCGCTCCCCTCCCCGCTCCCCCTCCCCACCCACACCCACGTCGCCATAGTCGGTGCCGGCCCCACCGGCCTCACGCTCGCCGTGACCCTCGCCCAGGCCGGCGTCGACTTCGTCCTCCTCGACCGGCAGGCCGAGGGCGCCAACACCTCCCGCGCCGCCGTCGTCCACGCCCGCACCCTGGAGGTCTTCGACGAGCTCGACCCGTCGGGCGGCCTCACCGCCGAGCTCGTCGGCCGCGGCATCCCGGTCTCACGGTTCCAGATCCGCGACGGCGCCCGTCCCCTCGCCGCCGTCCCCTTCGACGGCCTGCGCACCGCCCACCCGTACGCGCTGATGGTCCCCCAGTACGAGACCGAGGCCGTCCTCCTCGACCGCCTGCGCAAGCTCGGCCACGACGTCCACCGCCCGTACGAGGTCACCGCCGTCACCCAGGACGCCGACGGGGTCACCCTCACCACCGCCACCGGCGAAACCCTGCGCGCCGCCCACGCCGTCGGCGCCGACGGCATGCACAGCGCCGTCCGCGAGGCGGCGGGCATCGGCTTCAGCGGCAGCGCGTACGCCGAGTCCTTCGTCCTCGCCGACGTCGTCATGGACTGGGCCCCGGGAGCGGCCGAGGTCTCCCTCGCCTTCGGCGCCGCCGGCCTCACCGTGGTCGCCCCGCTCCCCGGCGGGCACTACCGGATCGTGGCCACCGTCGACGAAGCCCCCGCCGAGCCGGACCTCGCCTTCGTCCAGGCCCTGCTGGACGCCCGCGTCCCGGGACAGGCCACCGTCACCGCGCTCGCCTGGTCCTCCCGCTTCCGGATCCACCACCGCGTCGCCGACCACTACCGCGCCGGGCGGCTGCTGCTCGCCGGGGACGCCGCGCACGTGCACAGCCCGGCCGGCGGCCAGGGCATGAACACCGGCATCCAGGACGGCTACGCCCTCGGCCGCGCCCTGGCCGCCGGTGACCCCGCCGCCCTCGACGGCTACGAGGCCCGCCGCCGGCCCGTCGCCCTGCACGTGGTGGCCCTGACCCACCGGATGACCCGGGTCGCCACCACCCGGAACGGGGCGGTGCGCACCGTGCGCAACACCCTGCTCCCCCTCCTCGCCCGCATCCCGGCCCTGCGCAACCGCCTCGCCCGGGAACTGGCCGAGCTCGACTACCGCTGAGCCCTACTCCACGTCTCACTCCACGAAGAGCCCCCGCGCCGCCGCCCGCGCGTCGAAGGCCTCCAGGCGGGCCTGCGCGTCCGGCAGGGCGTCCGCCATCGCCTCCAGCAGCACCCGGCCCAGCAGCATCGGCGCACAGGCCGTGTCGAAGGCCAGCCCGGTCCCGACGGGCGCCGGAATGAGCAGGTCCGAGTGGCGGGCCACGGGCGCGAAGGCCGAGTCGGCGACCGTGACCACGGTCAGGCCGGCCCGCCGGGCGCGTTCCAGGGTGTCCACGACCTCCCGGGGATACCGGGGCAGCGCGAAGCAGAGCAGCGCCGTGGCCCCCTCGTAGAGGGCCGCGTCGATGCGGTCCTCCATCATCGAGCCGCCCTCGTCGAGGAGCCGTACGTCCGGATGCACCTTGGCGGCGAAGTACGCGAACCCGCGCGCCTGCGAGGACGCCGCCCGCAGCCCCAGCACGGGCAGCGGGGTCGAGGCGGCGAGCAGCCGGCCCGCCTCCTGGACCGGCGAGGGGTCGGCGAGCATGGCGGCGAGCTGCCGCAGGTTCTCGATCTCGCCCTGGACGGCCTGCTGGTATTCGTTGTACGAGTCCTCGTGCGCGGCCTCGGCCCGCTCGGCGGGGGCCACCTCGCGCAGGTACCGGCGCAGCGCGGGATACCCGTCGAAGCCCAGGGCCACCGCGAACCGGGTCACCGACGGCTGGCTCACCCCGGCCAGCTCGGCGAGCTCCACGCTCGACAGGAACGGCACCTCCGCCGCTCCGCGCACCATGCAGTGCGCGATCCGCCGCTGGGTCGGGGTCAGCCGGTGCCCCTCGAACAGCTTCTGCAGCCGCGCGGCCGGGCTGTCGCTCATGCCGTCCCCTCCGTCCGGGTGAGATATTCACTCACGGAGCACTCTGCATGCGGTTATGCAGCTCGGCAAGCCGCGCCCGCGATGCGGATACGGGGGCTAGCCCCAGTGCCGGCGCCTGTGGCGGTTCCTACGGTGGGGGGATGGACGCCCACGCCCGAGAGCTGAAGAAGGAACTCGACGCCACGATGGACGCCCGGCGGGAGCTGGGTCCGGAGTACGAGGCCGCGCTGGTGGACTCGTTCGTCGAGAAGGTGGACACGCAGGTCCGGCGGCGGCTGGCGGAGGAGCGGCTCCTCCATGCGCGTGGGGGCGGTCGCCCCGAATCGGGGGACGGGAACTTCGGCGAACGCTTCGGGTTCGCCATCATCACGCTGGTGCTGGCGATTCCGCTGTCGGCGATTGCTGCCGCGCAGGCGCACCTGAGTGGGCTGGTGGTCGCCTGGGGCGGGATCCTGGGCGTGAACTTCATCCACGCCAGGGGGCTGCGCCGCCGGGGCGGGGACACCCCCGACTGATCCGCTCGCTGCCGGGTGCGGCGCCGTTGCGGGGGCTCTGCCCCCGAGCCCCCGAGCCTCAAACGCCGGCGGGGCTGGATTTGGGGTGCGGCGCCGCTGCTGGGGCTCCGCACCAGACCCCGCGCCTCAAACGCCGGCGAGGCTGGATGATGCCCGGCGGGGCTGGGTTTGGCCTCGGGCCGAAGGCCGCACGGCGAAGCCGGGGTTTGGCCTCCGGCCGAAGGCCGCACAGCGAGGCTGGAAGGCGCCCCACGGGGCTCGATTGGCCGGAACCCGGCCCAAAGGGAAGTCAGGCGGGGACCGCCGCACCCCGGTTGCCCGGGGGCGGGACGACGGCGGTCCCCGCGGAGGACACGGGCCGGGTCAGGGCCGTCCGCGTCCGTGGCGTCCGCGCGGTCCGGGAGCCGCTCCGGAGGTGCGTGGGCGCCGTTCGGTGGTGCCGGCCGGGTTCCGGTGTTCCGGGCTTCCCTGCCGACAACCACCACTGTGCCGGAGCCGTGTTAAGCCGGTGCTGCCGTCACGTGTCGGGCCCGTACCGTTTGCGCGACGCCCGTGCGCGGCTCCGTAACGGTTACGGCGACGGCTACTTGGCCGACTTCGCCAGGAACGCCAGCAGGTCCTGACGGCTCACCACACCCGTCGGCTTGCCCTCGACCAGGACGATCGCCGCGTCGGCCTCGCCGAGCACCGCCATCAGCTCGGAGACCGGCTCGCCGGAGCCGACCTGCGGGAGCGGCGGGCTCATGTGCTTCTCCAGCGGGTCGCTCAGCGAGGCCTGCTTCGCGAAGAGCGCCGACAGCAGCTCCTTCTCCACCACGGAGCCGATGACCTCGGCGGCCATCACGTCCGGGTGGCCGGCGCCCGGCTTCACGATCGGCATCTGGGAGACGCCGTACTCGCGCAGGACCTCGATGGCCTCGCCCACCGTCTCCTCGGGGTGCATGTGGACGAGGGACGGCATGCCGCCGTCCTTGTCGTTCATCACGTCACCGATGCGCGCGGAGGGGCCGGCCTCCTCGAGGAAGCCGTGTCCGGCCATCCACTCGTCGCTGAAGATCTTGCTGAGGTAGCCGCGGCCGCTGTCCGGGAGCAGGACGACGACCACGTCGTCCGGGCCCAGGCCCTCGGCCGCCTTCAGCGCGGCGACGACCGCCATGCCGCAGGAGCCGCCGACGAGGAGGCCCTCCTCCTTGGCGAGGCGGCGGGTCATCTGGAAGGAGTCCTTGTCGGACACCGCGATGATCTCGTCGGTCACGTTCGGGTCGTAGGCGGTCGGCCAGAAGTCCTCGCCGACGCCCTCGACGAGGTACGGGCGGCCCGTGCCGCCGGAGTAGACCGAGCCCTCGGGGTCGGCGCCGATGACCTTGACCTTCCCGCCGCTGACCTCCTTGAGGTAGTTGCCGGTACCGGAGATCGTGCCGCCGGTGCCGACGCCCGCGACGAAGTGGGTGATCTTCCCGTCCGTCTGCTCCCACAGCTCGGGGCCGGTGGTCTCGTAGTGCGAACGGGGGTTGTTCGGGTTGCTGTACTGGTCCGGCTTCCAGGCGCCGGGCGTCTCGCGGACGAGACGGTCGGACACGTTGTAGTACGAGTCCGGGTGCTCGGGGTCGACGGCGGTCGGGCAGACCACGACCTCCGCGCCGTACGCGCGCAGGACGTTGATCTTGTCCAGGGACACCTTGTCAGGGCAGACGAAGATGCACTTGTAGCCCTTCTGCTGGGCCACGATGGCGAGTCCTACACCCGTGTTGCCGCTGGTCGGCTCCACGATGGTGCCGCCGGGCTTGAGGGCTCCGCTCTGCTCGGCGGCCTCGATCATCCGTACGGCGATCCGGTCCTTCACGGAGCCGCCGGGATTGAAGTACTCGACCTTCGCAAGGACGGTGGCCTGCAGGCCTTCGGTCACACGGTTGAGCTTCACCAGCGGGGTGTTGCCGACGAGGCTGATCATCGAGTCGTGGAATTGCACCATGTTCTCCAAGGAGGGGACTCCACGGGTTCTCCGGGAGGCACGGCCAGAGTATGCGGAAAGGGATTGGCCGACCGGCCGTACGGGGCAGGTAGGTCAACAAGGACCGAGGACCGGGGACCGAGGAGGTGGCCTGCAGGGTGTCCAGGGCGAGAACGGCCCGCCGGATCGCGGCGGGCGCAGCGTACGGCGGGGGCGGGCTCGGACTGGTCGGGGCCGCAGCCGTGGGGCTGGTGCTGGCGGAGGTGCAGTTCGCGAAGCGGACGGTGGGGACCGGGCTGGGCGACCCGCCGCGGGCGGACGGGCTGTACGGGAGCGAGTTCGGCGGGCCGGAGCTGAGCCCGGGGCCGCTGCGGCTGGGCATGCTGGGCGACTCCACGGCCGCGGGGCTGGGCGTACGGCGGGCCCGGCAGACTCCGGCGGCGCTGCTGGCCTCCGGGCTGGCGGCGGTGGCGGAGCGGCCGGTGGAGCTGCGGAACGTGGCCGTGTCGGGGGCGATGTCGGACGACCTGGACCGGCAGGTGGGGTTGCTGCTGGACGGGGACGGCGCGCGTGTCCCGGACGTGTGCGTGATCATGATCGGCGCGAACGACGTGACCCGGCGGATGCCGCCGACCCAGTCGGTGCGGCTGCTGACCGCGGCCGTACGGAGGCTGCGGCTGGCGGGTTCCGAGGTGGTCGTGGGTACCTGCCCGGACCTGGGCACGATCGAGCCCGTGTACCAGCCGCTGCGGTGGCTGGCCCGGCGGGTCTCGCGGCAGCTGGCGGCCGCCCAGACCATAGGGGTGGTCGCGCTGGGGGCCCGTACGGTCTCGATGGGGGACCTGCTGGGCCCGGAGTTCGCCGCGAACCCGCGGGAGATGTTCGGGCCGGACTCGTACCACCCCTCGGCGGAGGGGTACGCGACGGCCGCGATGGCGGTCCTGCCCACCCTGTGCGCGGCGCTCGGGCTGTGGCCGGAGTCGGACCGGCTGGACGTGTCCCGGGACGAGGACATGCTGCCGGTGGCGAAGGCCGCGTCGGCCGCCGCCGGGCAGGCGGGCACCGAGGTCACCGCGGCGCGTGGGCCGTGGGTCCTGCTGAAGCACCGCCGCCGGCGCCGGGTCCAGGCCGAGGACGTCACGGCCCCGCCCGCCCCCGCCCCCGGCACGGCCGCCCCCACCGCCGACATCTCCGGCCCGGCCTGACCACCACCCCTCCGGGGCTGGATGGGTGCGGCTCGCTCGCAGGCGCGGCCCAAAGACTCGGGGCTCCGCCCCGAACCCCGCGCCTCAAACGCCGGAGGGGCTGGATTCGGCCGGCGTCAGCCCGCATGTGCGCGTAGCGCAACCAGACGCCAGGCGGGGCCGGATTGCCCGGAGGGCAATCTCAGCCCCTCAGGCGCTTGAGCCGCCGCCGGAGGCACATCCAGCCCCGCCGGCGATTGAGGCGCCGCCGGAGGCAAAGCAGCCCCGCCGGCGTTTGAGGCGCGGGGGTCCGGGGGCGGAGCCCCCGGCAGCGGCGCCGCAGAGGCACTCTGGGGGTACGGGCCCGCCCGGACGACCCGCCACCCCCGCGGGAGCGACCGGCATCACACCCCCCGCACGGTGACCCCGACCGTACGGGGCGGTAACTTCGCATGCGGTCCCGCAACGACGCACCCCCTTGGAGCCCCGATGCCCGAAGCCGTCATCGTTTCCACCGCCCGCTCGCCCATCGGGCGTGCCTTCAAGGGGTCCCTCAAGGACGTCCGCCCCGACGACCTGACCGCCACGATCATCCAGACCGCCCTCGCCAAGATCCCCGAGCTGGACCCGCGCGAGATCGACGACCTGATGCTCGGCTGCGGCCTCCCCGGCGGCGAGCAGGGCAACAACCTGGCCCGCATCGTGGCCGTGCAGATGGGCATGGACTTCCTGCCCGGCACCACCCTCACCCGCTACTGCTCCTCCTCCCTGCAGACCTCGCGGATGGCCCTGCACGCCATCAAGGCCGGCGAGGGCGACGTCTTCATCTCGGCCGGCGTCGAGATGGTGTCGCGCTTCGCCAAGGGCAACTCGGACTCCTGGCCCGACACCCACAACCCGCTCTTCGCCGACGCCGAGGCCCGTACGGCGGCCGTCGCCGAGTCGACCGGGTCCGACTGGCACGACCCGCGCGAGGACGGCCTCATCCCCGACGCCTACATCGCGATGGGGCAGACCGCCGAGAACCTGGCCCGCCTCAAGGGCGTGACCCGCCGGGACATGGACGAGTTCGGCGTCCGCTCGCAGAACCTCGCCGAGGCCGCCATCAAGAACGGCTTCTGGGAGCGCGAGATCACCCCCGTCACCACCCCGGACGGGACCGTCGTCTCGACGGACGACGGCCCGCGCGCCGGCGTGACCCTGGAGGGCGTGGAGGGCCTCAAGCCGGTCTTCCGCCCCGACGGCCTGATCACCGCCGGCAACTGCTGCCCGCTCAACGACGGCGCCGCCGCGCTGGTCATCATGAGCGACACCAAGGCCCGGGAGCTGGGTCTGACCCCGCTAGCGCGGATCGTCTCCACCGGCGTGACCGGCCTCTCCCCCGAGATCATGGGCCTGGGCCCGGTCGAGGCCTCCAAGCAGGCGCTGAAGCGGGCCGGCCTGACCGTCGGCGACATAGACCTGTTCGAGATCAACGAGGCCTTCGCGGCCCAGGTCATCCCGTCGTACCGGGACCTGGAGATCCCCCTCGACAAGCTGAACGTCAACGGCGGGGCCATCGCCGTCGGTCACCCGTTCGGGATGACCGGTGCGCGCATCACCGGCACCCTGATCAACAGCCTGCAGTTCCACGACAAGCAGTTCGGTCTGGAGACCATGTGCGTGGGCGGCGGCCAGGGCATGGCCATGGTCATCGAGCGGCTGAGCTAGTTCGGGCCCCAGGCGCGGCAAGGGATCCGGGCGGATCCCCTGCCGCGTACTGACGCCGAATCTAATCCCGTCGCGGCCGACCTGTGACCGAATCTCCCCCAGGATGTGACCTATCTCCTGGGGGACCGGCATATATGCAGGTCAGAAGCCATCCGGACAGATCCGCTGTGACCAAAGCCCTGTCCAATTCGTGACGTAATGCACTGCACGCCATTCCCAGGTCGGGACACTCTGATGTAGGAAGTCGGGGGATCGAATCACCTCAGGAGTTAGTCAGTGAGCGCCATGTCTCTTGCCCTGCTGCTGACCACAGCCGCTGCCACGGCCGTGGGCGCTGCTGCGCTGCACGCCGTCCACGGCCTGCGCAAGCAGGTCACGGCCCTGCGCAGCGAGCTGGCGGTTCCGGTCCAGCCTCGCGGTGCGACCGTCCCGCACGCCCGGAGCGCCGTGGAGTCCCCCGCCGCGGAGATACGAGCCGCCGTGGCCGAAGCCCTCGCCGAGGAGCGCGAGCGCGAGCTGGCCGAGGCGCGTGCCTTCTGGGCCGCGCAGGAGGCCCGTGACGCCGCCGACGCCCCTTCGCTGCTGGGCGGCCTGCCCGGCCTCGGTGAGGACAGCCCCGTCTTCCTGCCCCGGCAGGCGGACATGGTGGGGCTGGAGCCGGCCCTCGGCGACGAGGCCGTCGACGAGTACCCGGAGGATTCGGCCGAGCTGGCCGCCGCCCGCCGGCGCCACCCCTCGCACCCCGACTTCGTGCCGGTCCAGGCCTCGGCCCCGGGCGCCGACCACGAGCGCACCGTCAGCCGCCTGGAGGAGCTCGCGGAGGCCCGTACGGCCCTCGCGGACGTCCGCCCCGGCCCGCTGGGCACGCTCGACGTGTACGTCTTCACCGACGGCACCACGCTGTGCATGACCCCCGGCCACCGGGAGACCGCGGAACGCCTCGCCGAGGCCCTGCGCTCGGGCACCGCGCCGGTCCTGCTGGGCGGCTCGGGCATCTCCGGCGCCTACGCGCTGACCTTCTCCTGCGGTGACACCGAGGACCCCGACAGCAACGTCTACATCCTCGCGGACCGCGTCATCGCATCGCTCTGACTTCCGCCTGCTCCACCAGCCGCACGGCCTCGTCCAGCATCTCGGACGGGGCCGTCGCCGTTTCTCCGGCGCGTGCGCCGCGCAGCGCCTCGGCGAGGTCCAGGCCGGCCACCGCCACCTGGTCCCCGACGGCGAAGATCCCCGCGTCCGGCATCTCCCGTACGGCGAGGCCCTCCAGGCCCTGGGCCCTGGTGGAGAGCGCGCGGGCGAGCTCCAGCGCCGCTTCCGCGGCCCCCTGCTGGAGGCGGCTCTGCGGCGCGGCCCGTAGCCGGTCGGCGAAACGTTCCACAACGGCGGTCAGGGGCGAAGTATCAAGCACCCGGCCGACCTTACGCGCCGCCCGGGCACCATTGCCAACGGGCGAACTCTCCGGCACGCTCGCGTGAAGAGAACAGCACGGCGATACCTCCGGAGGCGCCCATGTCCGTAGAGTTCTCCGAGCAGACGCACCGCAACATGATCGACAGAATCCCCGAAACCACCGGTCGTGAGGTCTCCGACTGGCTCCGCACCGTCGACGACGGCCCCTCCCTCGTCCGGTTCGAGGAGAAGGTCAGCTGGCTGCGCGGCGCGCACGAGCTGTCGTACGGCCAGGCCAAGGCGATCATCCACGAGTACGACCTGCGCAGAGCCGCCCGCCGGTTCGGCTGAGCCCTCCCCCCGACGACTTCATCCCCCTATGACATCCCCCTGGACGCGGGAAGGCCCCGCGAGCGGTGAGCTCGCGGGGCCTTCCCCATGCTGTGGACAGCCGCCGCGGGGCGGCTGCCGGTGCTGCTAGTCGTCGCCCGAGAGGATCTGGAAGATGCGCAGCATCTCCAGGTAGATCCACACCAGGGTCAGGGTGAGGCCGAAGGCCGCCAGCCAGGACTCCTCGCGGGGGGCGCCGTAGGCGATGCCGTCCTCGACCTGCTTGAAGTCCATGGCGAGGAAGCAGGCACCGAGGATGACGCCGATGGCGCCGAACAGCAGGCCGAGGCCGCCGCTGCGGAAGCCGAGGCCGTCACCGCCGCCGAAGAGGGCGAACAGCGAGTTCGCGACCATGAGCAGGATGAAGCCCATGGCGGCGGCCATGACGAAGCCGGTGAAGCGCCGGTTGACGCGGATCCAGCCCATCTTGTAGGCGAGGAGCACGGCGGCGAAGACGCACATCGTGCCCATCACGGCCTGGATGACCACGCCGGGGCCCAGGTAGGTGCTGGTCGCGGCGCTGATGACGCCCAGGAAGACACCTTCGAGCGCCGCGTACCCGATGATCAGGGCCGGGACCGGCTTGCGCTTGAAGGACTGGATCATCGCCAGGACGAACGCGACCAGGGCCGCGCCGATGCCGATGCCATACGACTTGTTCAGGTTGGCCGGGTCGACCGGCAGCAGGACCCAGGACAGGGTCGCCGTGACGATGAGCGTGCCGAGCGTCATGGCCGTACGGCTCACGACGTCGTCCATGGTCATCGCGTTGGTGCGCGCCGGTGCCTGCGGCATGCCCGTGGCCGGGTCGACGGCGTACGGGTTCGTCGCGTACGGGTTGGTCCCGGCCTGCTGGTACTGCTGCGCCTCAAAGCCGGCGTAGCCACCGTTGTCGCGGCTGAACCCCCGTCGCGAGAAGACCGGGTTACTGCTCCTCATCTCACTCCTCCGTGGCCACCGTGCGCGGCCTTGCAACAAGAGTAATGCGCTCGCAAAGAAAGCACCCTACTGCTGGAGGAGGATCTTAGGAAGGCGCAGCGAAGCGCAGGTGATGAGGACGGGAGCCTCGCCGGGACCTACGGAGTGCCCGGAGCCGGACTTGAACCGGCACGGCCCGAAGGCCAGCGAGGTTTAAGCTCGCCGTGTCTACATTCCACCATCCGGGCAGGGCGTGGCGGACCCCCGTAGAAAAAGCAAGAACGCTGTGCCGAGCCTATCCGGAATACCCTCGCCGCCACCGGGCCGATTTCCCGATGTTGTCTGATTTTATTGGCGCTTGAGGGGCAGTCAGGCGGAGAACACACGGTCGGCCCGCTGTCGGGGACGATCACGTCCGATACGGGAATGACGGGATTTCGATGGCCCGCGCCACCCGCCGCGCCACCCTTCGCCACCCCGCGCCTCCACCCCGCACCCGGCCCCGCGCCTCCGCCCCCGGTCAGGGTTCCCGTCATACCAGAGGAGGACACGCGTGCGCCCGTGGTCAGCCTCCGGTGGGCCGGAGAACGGGCACGTCGGCTGATTCGGAGCGGGGGTGGGCGCCGCGAGGATGGAGAGGTCTTGCCGTTCATCAGACCGCCGTCCCCAGCCGTGACAGGAGTCGCTCCCGTGACCACCATGAACTACGCCCCGCACACCACCCAGGCCGTGGCCGCCCGCGCCACGGGCCTCTCCAAGGTGTACGGCCAGGGCGAGACCCAGGTGGTCGCCCTCGACAACGTCTCCGTGGACTTCGCCCAGGGCCAGTTCACCGCGATCATGGGCCCCTCCGGCTCCGGCAAGTCCACCCTGATGCACTGCGTCGCCGGCCTGGACACCTTCTCCGCCGGCTCGGTCCGCATCGGCGAGACAGAGCTGGGCTCCCTGAAGGACAAGCAGCTCACCCAGCTGCGCCGGGACAAGATCGGCTTCATCTTCCAGGCCTTCAACCTGCTGCCGACCCTGACGGCCCTGGAGAACATCACGCTCCCCATGGACATCGCCGGCCGCAAGCCCGACAAGCAGTGGCTGGACACGGTCGTGGACATGGTCGGCCTCTCCGGCCGCCTCTCCCACCGCCCCACCCAGCTCTCCGGCGGCCAGCAGCAGCGCGTGGCCGTCGCCCGGGCCCTGGCCTCCCGTCCCGAGATCATCTTCGGTGACGAGCCCACCGGAAACCTCGACTCCCGCTCCGGCGCCGAGGTCCTCGGCTTCCTGCGCAACTCGGTGCGCGAGCTCGGCCAGACCGTCGTGATGGTCACCCACGACCCGGTCGCCGCCTCCTACGCGGACCGCGTCATCTTCCTCGCCGACGGCCGCATCGTCGACGAGATGATCGCGCCCACCGCGGACGGCGTGCTGGACCGCATGAAGGCGTTCGACGCCAAGGGCCGCACCAGCTGATCCGGGGTCTCTCCCCCGCACCCCTTCCGCAGACCTCCCAGCCAGCCCCAGGACAGAGACCCCATGTTCCGTACCGCCCTGCGCAACGTCCTCGCGCACAAGGCCCGACTGCTGATGACGGTGCTCGCCGTCGTCCTCGGCGTCGCCTTCGTCTCCGGCACCCTCGTCTTCACCGACACCCTCAGCAAGGCCCTCTCCGGCCAGTCCGCCAAGAGCTACGAGGGCGTCGCCGTCTCCGTGACCTCGTACGGCCAGTCCCGCAACGAGGACGGCCAGAAGGAGGGCGAGGTCGGCATCAGCCAGCAGACCCTCGACAAGGTCAAGGCGGTCAAGGGCGTCGACTCCGTCTCCGGCCGGGTCTCCGGCTTCGCCGGTGTCGGCGACGAGAACGGCAAGCTGATCGGCTCCGGCTGGGCCAACAAGGGCGCCAACTACGCCCCCGTCAAGGACGGCAAGGACCCGCGCTACGCCTTCACCGAGGGCACCGGCCCGGCCAAGGCCGACCAGATCGCCCTCGACAAGGAGACCGCGGTCACCGGCAAGTACAAGGTCGGCGACAAGGTCCGCGTCGCCACCAACGGCCCGGTGAAGGAGTACACCCTCACGGGTGTGTTCACCACCGAGGACGGCGACGTCAACGCGGGCGGCAGCCTGGTCCTCTTCGACACCGCCGTCGCCCAGGAGCTGTACCTGAAGCCCGGCTTCTACCAGGAGCTGTCGGTCGGCGCCCGGGCCGGAACCTCCGCCGACCAGCTGCTCGGCGAGATCAAGCCGCTGCTGGACTCCAAGAACACCAAGGCCCAGACCGGCGCCGCCCTCGCGGACGAGCAGGCCAAGCAGGTCGCCAAGGGCATGAGCAACATGAACCAGATGCTGCTCGCCTTCGCCGGCATCGCCCTCTTCGTCGGCGTCTTCCTGATCTACAACACCTTCACCATGCTGGTCACCCAGCGCACGAAGGAGCTGGCCCTGCTGCGCGCCGTCGGCGCCAACCGCGGCCAGGTCATGCGCTCGGTGCTCGCCGAGGCCCTGGTCGTCGGCCTCCTCTCCGCCGTGATCGGCCTGGTCAGCGGCATCGGCCTGGCGGTCGGCATGCGCTCCGCGATCGAGGCCCTCGGCGCGAAGCTGCCGGCCGGCGACCTCGTGATCGCCCCGGGCACCGTCGTCGCGGCCCTGGTCATCGGCGTCCTCGTCACCACCCTCGCCGCGCTGCTGCCCGCCTGGCGCACCGGCCGGATCGCACCCGTAGCCGCCATGGGCAGCGCCCACCTGCCGGCCACCGCGAAGTCCCTCCTGCTGCGCAACGTCCTCGGCTCCGTGATCAGCCTCGCCGGCATCGGCGTGGTCATGCTGGGCGTGTCCATGGGCGGCGACGGCCGCATGGTCATCGGCGCCGGCGCGTTCTTCATGCTCATCGGCCTGATCGTGATGCTGCCGCTGCTGTCCAAGCCGGTGATCGCGGCCGTCCGCCCGCTCCTGCAGAAGGTGTTCGGCGTCCCCGGCAAGCTGGCCGCGCAGAACGCCGTGCGCAACCCGCGCCGCACCGCGGTCACCGCCGCCTCCCTGGCCATCGGCCTGACGCTGGTCACCACCCTGTCGGTGCTCGGCATCACGATGGGCAAGGCCGTCGACCGGATGAGCACGGACAAGCTCAAGGCCGACTACAAGGTCTCCATGGCCGCCCAGGGCATGAGCCTGGACAAGTCGGTCGCCGAGACCCTGGCCAAGGCCCCCGGCATCAAGGCGGTCTCCCCGCAGGCGGACGGCTACCTGAAGATCGGCGACAGCTTCCGCTCCGCCTCCGGCGTCAACCCGGCCGCCATCGGCGAGCTGCTGAACATCGAGACGGTCAGCGGCTCCCTGGGCAGCCTCGCCCAGGGCGAGGTCCTGGTCGCCGAGTCCACCGCGAAGAAGCAGAACCTCTCCGTCGGCTCGGCCCTGCAGGTCCAGTACGACGACGGCCAGAAGGCCACCCTCAAGGTCGGCGGCGTCTACAAGGACCTCGAAGGCCTGCTGTCCCCGTACGTCCTCGACAACAAGATCCTCGCCGAGCACAGCGAGGACCAGTACATCCGCGAGGTCTACGTCAACACCACCGGCGGTGCCTCCAAGGCCGCCCAGCAGAAGGTCGTCGACGCCCTCGGCAAGAACCCGGCGATGACCGTCGCCACCCAGCAGGACATGCGCAACGAGATGGGCGGCATCATCAACACGATGCTGAACATCATGTACGGCCTGCTCGGCATGGCCCTGATCATCTCGGTGCTCGGCGTGGTCAACACCCTGGCGATGTCCGTCTTCGAACGGACCCAGGAGATCGGCATGCTGCGGGCGATCGGCCTCGACCGGAGCCGGGTCAAGAACATGATCCGCCTGGAGGCCGTGGTGATCTCGCTGTTCGGCGCGGTCCTCGGTGTCGCCATCGGCGTCTTCCTCGCCTGGGCGGTCGGCACCACCCTCGCCAAGTCGGTCCCGAACTACGCCCTGGTCCTCCCCTGGGACCGGATCGGCATCTTCCTCCTGCTGGCCGCCGTGGTCGGCGTGCTGGCCGCCATGTGGCCGGCCCGCAGCGCCGCCCGCCTGAACATGCTGACGGCCATCAAGACCGAGTAGCGGCGCAGCGGTTCACAGGGATGCGGAAGGGCCCCGGGGCACGTGCCCCGGGGCCCTTCCCCTTGTCCACGCCGGGCCGTTACGCGCCCCAGGTGCGGGTCCGCAGCGGCAGTCCGGACGTCCCGCCGTCCGGGCGCACCGCCAGGACCTGGTTGACCCCGAGCCGGCCGTGCTCGAAGCCGAGTGCGGAGGCGGCCATGTACAGCAGCCAGACGCGCGCCCGACCGGGCGAGGTGAGGCGTACGGCGTCCTCCCAGTGGGCCTCCAGGCGCGCCACCCAGGCGCGCAGGGTCAGCGCGTAGTGCTCGCGCAGCGCCTCCACGTCGCGGACCTCGAAGCCGGCCCGCTCCAGCTCGCCGACGGTGGTGCCGAGCGGGGAGAGCTCCCCGTCGGGGAAGACGTAGGCGTCGATGAACTCGTCGATCCGGTACGCCTCTTCGTCGGGCTCCGGGGGCCGGGCGATCTGGTGGTTGAGGAGCCGCCCGCCGGGGGCGAGCAGCGCGTGGAGGGTGCGGGCGTAGTCGCGGTAGCGCTCGGCGCCGACGTGTTCGGCCATGCCGATCGAGGAAATGGCCCCGTACGGGCCGTCCTTGACGTCCCGGTAGTCCTGGACCCGGATCTCGATCCGGTCGGCCAGGCCCTCCTCCGCGACGCGCTTGCGGGCGTACGCGGCCTGTTCGCGCGAGAGCGTGATGCCGGTGACCTGGACCCCGTACTCGCGGGCGGCGTGCAGGGCCATGGAGCCCCAGCCGCAGCCCACGTCGAGGAGCCGGGTGCCGGGCGTGAGGGCGAGTTTGCGGCAGACCAGGTCGAGCTTGTCGCGCTGGGCCTGCTCCAGGGTGGAGTCGGGGGTCCAGTAGGCACAGGAGTACACCATGGAGGGGCCGAGGACGTGCTCGTAGAACTCGTTGCCGACGTCGTAGTGGTGGCTGACGGCCTGCCGGTCGCGGCTCTTGCTGTGCTGGGGTCCGCCGCGGCGGGCGGCCTCCTCGGGCGGGGGCGCGGGCGCGTTCCACGGCCTGGCCAGCGCGATCAGTTCGCGTACGGCGGCCCGTGTCCGCGGGTCGCGCAGCAGGGCGACGGTCCCGGTGTCGCCGGCGGACCGGTCGGGGAGGTGCGGCCGGTGCGGGCGCAGCCGGGCCAGGCCGGTCGCCCGGACCCTGGCGGGCGGGAGCGGGAGGTCGGCCGCGGCCGGGGCGGGCCGTTCCCAGAAGAGCCCCGCGACGCGGTCCAGCAGCTCGAAGAGGTCGCCTTCGACGGTCAGGTCACCGGCGACCCAGGCCCGGGCCAGGCCCAGTTCGCCCGGCTTCCACAGGATGCGGCGCAGGGCGCGCCGGTGTTTCAGCACCAGGGTGGGGCCGGCGGGCGGGCCCGCCTCGCTGCCGTCCCAGGCCCGTATGCGGACGGGCACGGGGGCGCCCAGCAGGGTCTCGGCGAGTGCGGCCAGCCGCGGCGCGGCGTCGGTCATCGTAGGCACCTCCAGAAAGCTCCGACGAAGCGACCTACCCACTACGGGCCCGCGGCATGCCGAAGGGGCCGCCCGCACCACGGATGGCGGGCGGCCCCTTCGGGTCGTACGGGGTGCTGCGGTCAGGCCCGGGTCAGGAGGCCTTGGCCTTCTCGGCCGGTGCCGCGGCGGCGGCCGGAGCCGGGGCCGGCTTGGCGGCCTCGTAGAACTCCTCGCGCGGGGTCTCCAGAGCACCGAGGGAGACGACCTCGCGCTTGAGGAACATGCCGAGGGTCCAGTCGGCGAAGACGCGGATCTTGCGGTTCCAGGTCGGCATGGCCATGCCGTGGTAGCCACGGTGCATGTACCAGGCGAGCCGGCCCTTGAGCTTGATCTTCATCTTGCCCATGACGATCATCGCGACGCCCTTGTGGAGGCCGAGGCCCGCCACCGCACCCTTGTTGGAGTGGGCGTACTCCTTCTGCGGGAAGCCCCGCATGCCGGAGATGACGTTGTCGCCGAGGACCTTGGCCTGGCGCAGCGCGTGCTGGGCGTTCGGCGGGCACCAGGCGTTCTCGACGCCGGCCTTGCGGGCGGCGATGTCGGGAACCTGGGCGTTGTCGCCGGCGGTCCAGATGTAGTCCGTGCCCTTGACCTGGAGGGTGGGCTCGGCGTCGACGTGGCCGCGCGGGCCCAGCGGCAGGCCGTAGCGGGAGAGGACCGGGTTGGGCTTGACGCCCGCGGTCCAGACGATGGTGTTGGAGTCGACCTCGAGGCCGTTCTTCAGCACCACGTGGCCCTCGACGCAGGAGTCCATCGAGGTGTTGAGGTAGATCTCGATGCCGCGCGACTCGAGGTGCTCCTTGCCCCAGGTGCCGAGCTTGGGCCCGACCTCGGGAAGGATCTTGTCGGCCGCGTCGACCAGGATGAAGCGCATGTCCTCGCGCTTGATCGTGGTGTAGTACTTCGCGGCGTCGCGGGCCATGTCCTCGACCTCGCCGATCGTCTCGGCGCCGGCGAAGCCGCCGCCGACGAAGACGAAGGTGAGGGCCTTGCGGCGGACGTCCTCGTCCGCCGTGGACTCGGCCTTGTCGAGCTGCTCGAGGACGTGGTTGCGCAGGCCGATGCCCTCTTCGACGCCCTTCATGCCGATGCCCTGTTCGGCGAGGCCGGGGATCGGGAAGGTGCGGGAGACGGCGCCGAGCGCGATCACCAGGTAGTCGAAGGGCAGCTCGTACGCCTCGCCGACGAGCGGCGTGACGACGGCGACCTTGCGGTCCTGGTCGATGCTGGTGACCCGGCCGGTGAGAACCTCAGCCTTGGGCAGCACGCGTCGCAGCGGGACGACGACGTGCCGAGGCGAGATGCTGCCTGCGGCCACTTCGGGGAGGAAGGGCTGGTAGGTCATGTACGACCGGGGGTCGACGACCGTGACGGTCGCCTCGCCGTAGCGCATCTTCTTCATGATCCGCTTGGCCGCGTACAGGCCTACGTACCCACCTCCTACAACGAGGATCCTGGGACGCTCCGTGGTGCTCATGGAACGAGTATCCAGCACCCAAAGGGGTGCCGCTCGTGAGCCCCTTCACAAGCAGTCGGAGACCCTCTGCTACACTGCGCGGCCCACGTGACGGAGGTCATGGTGCGCAACGGGAACCACGGCGTAACGGGAGTCGTTGTGCACCCGTCCTGAACTGGCCCGTAGGCCCTCAACCGGACTGGACCACCGGGCTTTGTCCATACGTCTGATGCGGAACCGGTTGCGTCCGCTATTCGTACGAACGCCTTGGAAAAGAGGCCTGAGGGCCTCGCGAGACCCCCAAAAGGCCCTCCTCGCGCGCCATCAGGCCACTTTCCTTTGTGAAGAACTTCACGAACTTCTTGTGGATCACGGGACCAAAGGCCCTCCGAGACCCCTCCAAGGGCCCTCAACGGGCCCTCGGAGACCCTTCCGAACCGCCGTTCAGGCAGCGGACCAGGCGATGCCATCCAGGATGTCGTGCTCCGAGACGACGACCTCGGAGGCGCCGATCCGCTCCATGATCGCCAGGAGGACCAGGGCGCCGGCGCCGATCACGTCCACCCGGCCCGGGTGCATGACGGGGATCGCCGCGCGCTCCGCGTGCGTGGCCGTCAGCATCCGCTCGCTGATCTCGCGGACCTGCTCGTAGGAGATCCGGGAGTGGTGGATCGCCGACCAGTCGTACTCCGCCAGCCCGAGCGCGATGGCGGCGACCGTGGTCACCGAACCGGCCAGGCCCACCAGGGTCCGGGCCTCGCCCAGCGGGACCGTCTCGGCGGCCAGGTCCAGCGCCGCCTCGATGTCGGCCCGCATGGCGGCGATCTGCGCCTCGGTGGGCGGGTCGGTGACGACCCCGTCGACCACCAGGTGGCGCTCGGTCATCCGCACGCAGCCCACGTCCACGGAGCGGGCGGCGCGCACGTGCTCCTCGCCGACCACGAACTCCGTCGAGCCGCCGCCGATGTCCACCACCAGGAACGGCCGCTCCAGGTGGTCGTGCGCGGCGAGTTCCTTGGTGGCTCCGGTGAAGGAGAACTCGGCCTCCTGGTCGCCGGAGATCACCTCGGGCTCGACGCCCAGGATGTCCAGGACGCCCTGGACGAACTCGTCCCGGTTCTCGGCGTCCCGGGAGGCGGAGGTGGCCACGAAGCGGATCTTCTCCGCGCCCAGCTCCTTGATGACCGCCGCGTACTCGCGGCAGGCGGCGAAGGTGCGCTCCAGGGCCTCGGGGGCGAGGCGGCCGGTCTTGTCGACGCCCTGACCGAGGCGGACGATGATCATCCGCCGGTCCAGCTCGACCAGCTCACCGGTGGCGGGGTCGCAGTCCGCGACGAGCAGCCGGATGGAGTTCGTACCGCAGTCGATGCCCGCGACCCTCGTCACTGCGACTCCTTCTTGTCCGCGCACGGGGTGACGCAGGCGCCCTTGGCCCACCACTCCGGCAGCATCGCCAGGGCCTCGTCGCCGAACGGGTTCACGCCCGGGCCCGCGGCCAGGGAGTGCCCGACCAGCACGTGCAGGCACTTGACCCGGTCCGGCATCCCGCCGGCGCTCGGGAAGCCCTGGAGCACCTCGATGGCGTCGCGGCGCTGGATGTAGTCCTCGTGCGCCTTCTGGTAGGCGGCGGCCAGCTCCGGGTCCTCGGCGAGGCGGGCCTGCATCTCCTTCATCACGCCGTTGGCCTCCAGCGTGCCGATCGCGGAGGCCGCGCGCGGGCACGTCAGGTAGTACAGCGTCGGGAAGGGGGTGCCGTCGGGGAGCCGCGGGGCGGTCTCCACCACGTCCGGCTGGCCGCAGGGGCAGCGGTGGGCGATGGCGCGCAGCCCGCGCGGCGGGCGGCCGAGCTGCTGCTCGAACGCCTCGATGTCCGCGTCGGTCGGCTCGGTCCGGTCGGTCTGGGGCGGGGGCGTCTGCATGCCTGGAGGAAGTCTCTTCGTTCTCGTGGATGGGTGCTGCGGTGCGTGCGTGGTACGGGTCAGTCGCCCGGGCGGTCGGCCTTGTCGACGCCGTCCCAGACGTTGGAGTACCACGGGCGGTCGGAGCCGGCCTGGCCGGTCCGGTGCCGCTCGGGGCCCTGCGCCCCGGGGTCGGTCATGATGTAGCCGGTCTCCCCCGGGCGCAGGAAGTGCAGGTGTTTGCGCGCCTGCTGCTCCGCGTAGGCGTTGTCCTGCCAGCGGGCCTTCTCGTCGCGGAGCCGCTCCAGGCGGTCCCGCGCGGCGGCGGCGGCCCGCTGCTGCTCCGCGATCTCCGAGCGCTGGGACACGTACTGGCGCATCGGATACGCGAGGGCGACGACCAGCGTACAGAGGACGAGCACCAGGAGCGCGGCGCGGCCGGTGAGCCGGCTGCGGCGGACCTGGCGGCGCGACTGCGAGCGGTAGACGTGGGCGGCGGTCCGCTCGCCGAGCTGCTTGAGCCTGGTCGCGGTCGAGAAGGTGGAGAACCGATCCCGGTTCCCGGCCATTGATCCCGCCTCCCCTATATACGCACTACGCACTACGTCCCCGCACACGGTACGGGACCGAGTGCGGGGACGCAGGGAGGCTAGACCTCTTGGCTGGTGGGTCAGCCCTTGAAGCGCGGGAACGCGCTGCGGCCCGCGTACACGGCGGCGTCGTCGAGGATCTCCTCGATGCGCAGCAGCTGGTTGTACTTGGCGACGCGGTCCGAGCGGGCCGGGGCGCCGGTCTTGATCTGGCCGCAGTTCACGGCGACGGCGAGGTCGGCGATGGTGACGTCCTCGGTCTCACCGGAGCGGTGCGACATCATGCACTTGAAGCCGTTGCGCTGGGCCATCTCGACGGCGTCGAGGGTCTCGGTCAGCGAACCGATCTGGTTCACCTTCACGAGCAGGGCGTTCGCGGAGCCCTCCTCGATGCCGCGGGCCAGGCGCTCCGGGTTGGTGACGAAGAGGTCGTCGCCGACGATCTGGACCTTGGAGCCCAGCTTGTCGGTGATGGTCTTCCAGCCGGCCCAGTCGTCCTCGAACAGCGGGTCCTCGATGGAGACCAGCGGGTACGCCTCGACGAGCTCGGCGTAGTAGTCGGTCATCTCGGCGGCCGAGCGGGACTGGCCCTCGAACTCGTACTTGCCGTCCTTGTAGAACTCGGACGCGGCGACGTCGAGCGCGAGCGCGATGTCCTTGCCCGGGGTGTAGCCGGCCTGCTTGATGGCCTCGACGATGAGGTCGAGCGCGGCGCGGTTGGACTCCAGGTTCGGGGCGAAGCCGCCCTCGTCGCCCAGGCCGGTGGAGAGGCCCTTGGTGTGCAGGACCTTCTTGAGGGTGTGGTACACCTCGGCACCCCAGCGCAGCGCCTCGGAGAAGGACTCCGCGCCGATCGGGGCGATCATGAACTCCTGGATGTCGACGTTGGAGTCGGCGTGCGACCCACCGTTCAGGATGTTCATCATCGGAACGGGCAGCAGGTGCGCGTTCGGACCGCCGAGGTAGCGGAAGAGCGGCAGGTCCGAGGCCTCGGACGCGGCGTGCGCGACGGCGAGGGAGACGCCGAGGATGGCGTTGGCGCCGAGCGAGCCCTTGTTGTCGGTGGCGTCCAGGTCGAACATGGCCTGGTCGATCAGGCGCTGCTCGGTGGCGTCGTAGCCGACGAGCTCCGGCCCGATCTGCTCGATGACGGCGAGGACTGCCTTCTCGACACCCTTGCCCATGTAACGGTTGGGGTCACCGTCACGGAGCTCGATGGCCTCGAATGCACCGGTGGAGGCGCCGGACGGAACTGCAGCACGGCCGGTGCTGCCATCGTCGAGGCCCACCTCGACCTCGACCGTGGGGTTGCCTCGGGAGTCCAGGATTTCCCGGGCTACGACGACGTCGATGGACGGCACGAGCATCTCCTTCTGGGATGTGACGCTGGGTGTGCGATGGCGTCAGGCCGTGGGATGGCCCCGCCGCCTAGAGCCTAACCGGCTCCGGGCACTCGGCCAGCCGACCGCCCGGGTCCTGGGACGAAAAAGGGACCGAATACCCCTCTTCCAGGACATTGGACTCTTGATCGGCGGGCTTCGGCGGGCTTCGGCGGGCATCCGCCGGGGAAAACGCCGCCGCCCGGCGCGTGGGGGGAGACGCGCCGGGCGGTGGGGAGCGCGGCTATTGCCGCACTGTTCAGCTGAGCTTCAGCTTCTGACCCGGGAAGATCAGGTCGGCGTCGGACACGATGTCCTTGTTCAGCTCGAAGAGCTTCTCCCAGCCGCCCTTGACGCCGTTGGCCTCGGCGATGTTGCCCAGGGTGTCGCCGGGCTTGACCTCGTAGGAGCCGTTGCCGGTCTTGGGGGCCTCGGTGCGCTCGGAGCGGGTGGTCGGCGCCTCGGAGCGCTGGGTCTCCTTCTTCGGCGCGGCCTTCTGCTCGGTCTTCTTCGGAGCGGCCTTCTGCTCCGTCTTCTTCGGCTCGGTCTTCGGCTTGGCGGGGGTCTCGGCCCCGCCGCCGTTGTACGAGGAGTTGGACAGGCCGACGCCGCAGGACGGCCAGGCACCCTTGCCCTGGCCCTTGAGGACCTTCTCGGCGATGGCTATCTGCTGGGACTTCGAGGCCTGGTTGGCCTGCGGGGCGTACGCCTTGCCGCCGTACGCGGCCCACGTGGACGACGAGAACTGCAGGCCGCCGTAGTAGCCGTTGCCCGTGTTGATGGCCCAGTTGCCACCGGACTCGCACTGCGCGACGCGGTCCCACTCGGCAGCCGTGGCGGCCGAGGCGGAGCCCGCGGTCATCAGGGGCGCCGCGACGGCGACACCGGCGACACCGGCGAGCGTGACGATGCGGGCGGCCTTGGAGGCGCGGCGGTGCTTGCCCTTGCCGGAAAGCAGCATGAGGTTTCTCCTCACCGACGCCTACGAGGTGAGCTGTCGGGTTCGGGCGGATGAGTTGCCCGGTCGTGCGACCTAGCGCACGGCTTAACCCCTAGCCGGTGGCGTGACCGTCTCTCAACGGCCGCTCCCGGCGCCTACCTTGGTTCCCCCGCTCCTGCCTTCGGCGCTTGACGCGACGACTGTTCCCTCCGTCCGCCGGCAGGATTCGGCGATGCGGTCGAAGGAGCTCGCGGTGGCGAGCGATTCAGAAGGTAGACAGGCCTCCCCCCGATGTTCAACAAGCGACATCGGGGGGAAACCGCCCCTACTTGCGTTCCACTTACGCACGTTTGCGCAGGTGAGGACGGGGTTTGCAGAATCCCCGAGGGGTGACACGCCAGTTGACCGGAAGAGACACATGTCTCACTTGATCAAAACGGACAATCGAGTCTTTCCGGATGCCTGAAGTGCCGCTATTTGGCGGTTAGATCCAGGTTCTGTCCGGGCTTGATCAGGTTGGCGTCCTGGCCGATGACCTGCTCGTTGGCCGCATACAGCGCGCTCCAACCGCCCTTGACCCCCTTGGCATCCGCGATGGCGGCCAGGCTGTCGCCCTCCTGCACCGTGTACTTGGGGCTCGACGCGGCGTCGGACGTGACCGGCGTCTCGGTCGCGGGCGCGCCGCGGTGCTTGCCGGTGCCCTCGGCCGGCGTGCCGGACGGGGCGGCGGGGGCGGTGGGTTCGGCGGAGGCTCCGGGGGCCGTCGGGCCGGTCATGGCGCCGGGCGTCGTGGGTGCCGACGGGGTGGCCGGCGGGGCGGTGGGGTCCACCGGATCCGTGGTCGGGACGCCCGGGAGCACCGGGGCCGTCGGGTCGAGGGGGGTCACCGGCGGGACGGTCGGGTCCGTGGGGGTCACCGGAGGCGTCGGGGTCGTGGTGGGGTCGTCCGGCGCCGGCATGACGGGCAGTCCGAGGGAGGGCCCGAGGGGGCCGTCGGGGATCACGACCGACGGGGTCCCGGAGGGGCTCGGGGCCGGCTGGCTCGGCGCCCCGAAGTCCGTGGAGGGCTTGCCGTGTCCGGTGACGGGCACGCTGCCGTCGGGGCGGCCCGGCGAGGGGGTGACGGAGTGGGAGCCGCCGGGCAGACCGGGGTCCACCGCGGCCGCGGGGCTCTGCGCGTCCAGCCCGGCCGACGCCGCGCACTGCGGCCATGCCTGCGTCCCCTGGGAGGCGAGCACCCGCTCGGCTACGGCTATCTGCTGCGAGCGGCTCGCGAGGTCGGCCCGCTCGGCGAAGTCGAGCCCGCCGGCGCCCTTCCACTCCTCCTGCGTGAACTGGAGTCCGCCGTACGATCCGCTGCCGAAGTTGGCGGTCCACGTGCCGCCGCTCTCGCACTCGGCGACCTTGTCCCACGTGGACGTGTCGGCCGCGCTCGCGCTCGTGGCGGCGAGCAGCGGCAGAGCCAGCGCGGAGCCTGTGACTCCGGCGGTGACGACGATCGCGGGGATCTGGCGGGGGCGTCTGTGGCGGCCGTTCCCGGGAAGCATGAGGCTGCACCTTTCGCATAACGGCGGGGTAACGGCAGAACCTAGCGGCCTTCGAACGCATGTCACAAGTTCGTCGGAGAACTGACTTCCGGTCAGACGGGCTTCAGATGTTTCGGGGTGTGAAGCGCACAGGCAGAGTGCGCAGGCCACGCATGATCAGTCCGCCGCGCCAGCGCAGGTCCTCCGGTGGAACGGAGAGTTCCAGATCCGGCAGACGCGTGAGCAAAGTCGCAAGCGCCGTCTGTCCTTCAAGTCGCGCGAGCGGAGCACCCAGGCAGTAGTGGATGCCGTGCCCGTATCCGAGGTGCTGGTTGTCGGTGCGCCCGAGGTCGAGGGTGTCCGGCTCGGCGAACCGGGCCGGGTCCCGGTCGGCGGCCGCGAGGACGACCAGGACGGGGTCCCCGACCGCGATGGACTGCCCGCCGAGGGTCAGCGGCTCGGTGGCGAACCGCCAGGTGGCCAGCTCCACGGGGCCGTCGTAGCGCAGCAGCTCCTCGATCCCGGTCTCCAGCAGCCCGCTCTCCCCGGCGGCGAGCGACAGCTGGAGGCGCTCGCGCTGATCCGGGTTCATAAACAGGGCATGCAGCCCATTTCCGATCAAATTCACGGTGGTTTCGAAGCCGGCAAACAAGAGGATGAAGGCCATGGCGGTGGCCTCACCCTCCGTCAGGTGGTCCCCGTGGTCGCTCGCGCGGATCAGGTCGGAGATCAGGTCGTCGCCCAGATCATCCCTTTTGCGGTGGATGAGCTCTCCGAGATACGTCCGCATCTGCTTGACCGAGCGGGCGACCCCGCCGCGCGGACCCCCGCCGTGCCGGATCATCATCCCGGCCCAGTCGCGGAAGTCGTCCTGGTCCTCGCGCGGTACGCCGAGCATCTCGCAGATGGCGTAGATGGGGAGCGGGAAGGCGAACTCGTGGATGAGGTCCGCCTCCCCCCTCTTCTCGAACTGTTCGATGAGGTGGTCGGTCAGTGCCTGCACCCTCGGGGTGAACTCGGCGACCCGGCGCGGGGTGAACGCCTTCGACACCAGCCGCCGCAGCCGGGTGTGGTCCGGCGGGTCGATGTTCAGCAGGTGCGTCATCAGCTCCGCCTTGCGCTCCCCCGGGATCCCCGTCTTGCCCTTGGCGTGCGCGGGCTCCGCGTGGTGCGCCGGATTCTTGCTGAGCCGCTGGTCGGCGAGGGCCTGGCGGGCGTCGGCGTACCGGGTCACCAGCCAGGCCTCGACCCCGCTGGGGAGCTTGGTGCGGTGCACCGGGGAGTGCTCGCGCAGCCATGCGTAGGCGGGGTACGGGTCGGTCGCGAACTCCCACGTGAAGAGTTCGGGTGCGTCGGGATCATCGGCGATGGACGGTTGGTCGCGCATTCCCCGACAGTAACCGTCCGTCTTTGCCACACGGACCCCACCAGTACCTGCACCGCAGGGGGCACCGCCTCCGAGCATGCGAACGGTCCCGCGCTCCACCGGACCCAGGTGGAAGGCAGGGCTGTGACGTGTCGGGTTCGTAGCAGCCGATGACCGTCTGGTACCTCGTACGAGTGAACGGGGGGCTTCGCAGGCCCGCGGTCTTGGCCGAGAGGTCAATGTCGAAGGAGTGCATGCAAAGCAGCTGCGGGTGAATGGAGGGGCTGGTGGCGCGGGGTGGGGGTCGGCAGAGGCTTGCACTGCGGGCGCTGGCTGATCCGTCCGCGTGAGCGGCGGGAGCGTTGCCAGTGGCGCTTGCAGGTTCGGGGTGTTGATCACGGAGGGGGGCGAGCGGTGCGACAGAACACGAAGCAGCAGCTACGTGTAATCGACGCGCCGTTCGTTGCTCTCGGCCCGTCCGGTGTCGCGATACGCGACCGCCTCAAGGGCCTGACGCCCGAGGACGAGAAGATGTTACGGCTGGTTGGCGAGCACCTGGGCCGGCTCGCCTCCCGTGATCTGGCCGTGCGCTGCGCGCAGGGCAACGACCACAGCAGCGATACGTGGGCAGCTCGTAAGCAGGGGTTGACCGCTGAGTCGTCCTCACGTTGGGCCGGGAGCATCACGAAGGCCACCCACGATCAGTGGGCGCTCTCGCGCCGCTGCCAGCTCGCGCACATCCACAACCTCGAAGCCGGAGTGCGGACGCTGATGCACCGGCTGTCGCTTCCTCTCGGGGAGAAGGGCAGCAAGCGGGCTGCGGGCGGATACCGCTCCAAGAACGAGTGGTTCCACAAGTCCCGCCGTCTGGCGGTCCTGGAGAACCGGCTCGACCAGGCGAGGACCGACCGTGAAGCCGGTGTCGTGCATGCGGTGCACGGCGGCCGGCGCCTGCTGGGCACCCGGCATAACCTGAATGCCGCCCAGCTGACCGAGGCCGAGTGGCGGCAGCGGTGGGAGGCCGAGCGTTGGTTCCTCGCCGCGGACGGCGAGTCCGGCAAGCGCTTCGGGAACGAGACGATCCGCGTCACCCCCGACGGCGAAGTCTCCATCAAGCTCCCCGCGCCGCTCGCGGACCTGACCAACAGCAAGCACGGCCGGTACGTCCTCACCTCCCGGATCGCGTTCGCCCACCGGGGCCAGGAGTGGGCCGACCGCGTCGGAGCGAACCGGGCTGTGGCCTACCGCATCCACCTGGACGTGGCCCGCGGCCGCTGGTACCTCACGGCCTCGTGGCAGCGGCCCGTGGTCAAGACGATCCCGCTGGAGACGGCCCGTGCCCAGGCGATGGTCGGTGTGGATACAAACACCGACCACTTCGCCGCCTACCGCCTCGACCGGCACGGCAACCCGGTCGGCGACCCCAGACGGTTCTTCTATGACCTCACCGGCAGCGCCGACCATCGCGACGCCCAGATCCGCCACGCAATCACACGGCTCCTGCACTGGACCCATCAGCACGGCGTGAGGGCGATCGGCATCGAGAACCTGGACTTCGCCGCCGAGAAGACCCGCGAGAAGCACGGCCGCAAGAAGCGGTTCCGGCAAGTCATCTCCGGCATCCCCACCGGCAAGCTCAAGGCCCGCCTGGTGTCGATGGCCGCCGAGCTCGGCCTGGCGATCGTCGCCGTCGATCCGGCGTACACGTCGATGTGGGGCGACGAGCACTGGCGCAAGCCACTGACCAGCAAGACGCGCAAGATGTCCCGTCACGATGCCGCTGGTATCGCGATCGGGCGACGCGCCCTCGGGCACCCGATCCGGCGACGGACGGCACCGCCCCCGCATCACCAGAGCGATGCTGCGGGGCATCGGACCGCCCAGGCCCATCGAGGCACCCGAGAGCGTGAGGAAACCCGCCCCCGCATCCCCGGACCCCGGACACGATCCGTACAGCCGGACGCGGAGCGAAAGCGGGCGACCAGGACACCCAAAACCGTTCGGGATGCCCGCAGTGCCGGGACGTGGGTCCAAGACTCACTCCTGATCACTGATTAGGAACGGTCTGCTCGTGCACCCGATGACCGTATCCCGGCGCACGGCCCCATCCCATATGGGTGGTTCGTCGCGGCTGTCCGTAGATCCGCCATCGCTTGACCTCACCTTGTCCGACATTCCTACTTTCGGGTTTGTGGATGTGAGGATCTTGAAAAGCAGCTTCGCGGTGGTGGAGAGACGGGCCGAACACGCGGTCAAGTACTTCTACTCCCACCTCTTCTGGCACAACCCCGGAGTCCGTGAACTCTTCCCGGCCTCCTTCGAGGACATGGAGCGTCAGCGGGACCGGCTCTTCGCCGCGCTCACACACGTGATCGCCCACCTGGAGAACGACACCCTTGTCCCTTATCTACGCGACCTCGGGCGCGACCACCGCAAGTTCCTGGCGGGCCCCGAGCACTACGCCGCCGTAGGCACCAGCCTGATCGCGGCCCTCGCCGAAACCTCCGGCGAGGCCTGGACCCACCGGGTGGAGAAGGCCTGGACCGAGGCGTACCAGGTCATCGCCGACGCGATGATGGCCGGCGCCGCCACGAGCGAGGACCCGCCGTGGTGGGACGCGGAGGTGGTCCGCCACCTCCAGTACGGGGAGGACATCGGCGTCCTGACCCTCAAGCCGCACGCCCCCTTCCGGCATCTCCCCGGCCAGTACACGAGCGTGAGCAGCCCGCGCGTCCCGACGACCTGGCGCACGTACTCGATCGGCAACGCCCCGCGCCCCGACGGCACCCTCGACCTGCACGTCAGCCGCATCGAGCGGGGGCGGCTCAGCACCGTCCTGGTCCACGAGAGCCGGCCGGGCGACCTGCTGCGGCTCGGCGCCGCCGGCGGGCAGCTGACCTTCCGCCGCCAGGACCGGCCGGCCAGCTTCATCGCCGCGGGCACCGGCTGGGCGCCGATCCGGGCCATGCTCGAGGACCTCGCGGACCACCCCCCCGATCAGGACGTACGCCTCTTCGTGGTCGCGCGGGACGCCGCCTACCTCTACGACCGCCCGCTCATCGACGAGTACGCCGCCGCCTTCGGCTGGCTCGACGTCACCTACATCACGCCCGCACCCGGGCAGCACCGCAACCAGGCCACCGACCGGCTCGCCACCGCGCTCAGCACCCGGGGCCTGTGGCCCGCCCAGGACGTCTACCTCAGCGGGCCGCCGCTGTTCATCGAGGAGACCGCCCACCTCCTGGAGGAGCTCGGCGCCCACCCCGACCGGATCTTCTACGACGCCGTACCCGCCGCCGGCAAGGGCCACGGCCCGAACGGCCGCCCGCTCGGCTTCGGCGAGTGGTTCCTGAACCGCCCGTCGCCGCACTGGCACAACCCCTCGGGCCGCGCACCGCGCCCGTACTAGAGCACCACCGCTGCTGAGGGCTCAGGGGGTGTTCGGGGGACCAGGGCCGGGCCCTGCCCGCCTGGCACCAGACGACCCGGGCCATCCGACCCTGCTCCCCCGAACACCCCCTAATCGCCGACGCCCTCGGCGGCCCGGATCGCGTCCCGGTAGACGCGAGCCGCCGCGCGCAGCGCCGTTTCCGGGTCGATCCCCGACGCCTCGGCGCGCGCCGCCAGCTCCAGCAGCTCGTACCCGATGCCCTCGCCGCGGGGCAGCTCCACGGCCACGCCGCCCGTACGGGCCCGCCCGGCGAGCTTGGCCGCGAGGGCGAGACCCGGCTGGCCCAGCGGGATCCCGTCGGTCACCGAATCGCGCTGCTTCTCGACCGCCTTCGAGCGCAGCCAGTGCGCCTTGACCTCTTCCGGGGTGGTCGCCTCCGCGTCGCCGAACACGTGCGGGTGCCGGTGGATCAGCTTCTCCACCAGGGTCCCGGCCACGTCGTCGATGGAGAACCTCTCGACGGAGTCTTCGGCGTCCCCGCCCCCCTCCTCCGCGATCCGCGCGTGGAAGACCACCTGGAGCAGGACGTCGCCGAGCTCCTCGCGGAGCGCTTCCGGGTCACCGGCCTCGATCGCCTCGACGAGCTCGTACGCCTCCTCGATCCCGTACTTCACCAGGTCCTCGTGGGTCTGCCGGGAGGACCAGGGGCACTCGCGCCGGATCCGGTCCATCACCTGGACCAGGTCGAGCAGGCGCGCGCCGGGCAGGTCGTAGGAGCCGGGCAGCAGCTCCAGGTCCGGCATCGAGACCCGGCCCGAGCCCGCGAGGCGCGCCAGCCCGTCGGTGAGCCGCTGGTCGCCCTCGCCCGACGGGAGCACCACGACCGTCCGGCCGCCGGCGCAGGCCTCGACCAGCTCGTGGGCGTCCGGGATCGCGTGGACCACCTCGACGCCCGCCTCCCGCAGGTACGGGAGCTGCGGGTGGCCGGGGTCGGCGCACAGCACCCGGTCCGCGGCGTGCAGGGTCTGCCACGCCGGCCAGGACAGCACGCCGGGGGCGACCCGGTGGCTGGTGGTCAGCAGGACGATGCGGCCGGTGGGCTCGGCGGGCGTCTGGTGGGAGGGGTCGTGGTCGGTCACCCCACGAACCTACCTCCGGGCGGGAGCATCACGCTCCGGCGGGGGCCTGCTCGGGCTGGGTCCGCTGGGTGATCCAGGGGGTCTCCCCTGCGCCGAGCTTGATCTGCTTGACGTCCCAGGCCCCGTAGCGCGGGTTGACCTCGATGCGCAGCGCCTTCGCGGCCGCCCGGGCCGGCTCCTCCAGCTTCCCGTTGCCGTACTTGGCGGTCAGCTTGGTGAGCAGGACCCGGTCCCGCAGGAAGCGGTCGACCTGGCCGGGGGCCATGGCGCCCTTCTGCAGCAGCAGCGCCTCGAACTGCTCGGCCCCGTTGTTGTTCTCCACGTACGCCTTGTGCTCGTCCTCGATCTCCTTCCCGGAGACCGTGATCCCGGCGGTCGCGGCCATCTTGTCGATGACCCGGCTCTGGAGCATCGAGTCGAGCTTGACCCGCTCCAGGTTCGGGGTGCTCGCGATCAGCTCGGCCGCGGACTGCCCGGAACGGTTCTGCGCGGCGCGGACGTCGTTGACCTGGGCCTGGAGCGCGGACGTGGTGATCCGTTCGCCGCCGACGACGGCCGCGGTGCCGGGCCGGGTCTCGCCCGAGCAGGCGGACAGCAGGGGGGCCGCCAGGAGCAGGGCGGTGGAGACGGAGAGCGCAGTGCGACGGTGCAAAGGAGCCTCCAGGGCCGGGAGATTGTGCGTCGGTGCACAAGGGCCTTGCGATGATCGATGGTATGAGGTCACGGTGGTGCGGGCCACCGGTTCGACCAACGATTCCCCGGGTGTTGGGGTGCGCTGCTTGTTGGTGTCGCGGCCACCCCCTGGCCACCCCCGCGTCCTCCGGTGCTGCCAGGGTCGGCCCACCATGTCGACACCGCGCCCCTCTTCGCGCAGCGCGCCGCGCCGCCCGAGCCTGCTCGGCTCGGGGCTCGCCGCCCTGCTCACGGCGGTGGCCGTGTGCGCCGGAGACGCCGCCGCCCGCGTCTTCCCGTACGGACCGCGCCACCGCAGCATCAACGACCTCGGCAATCAGTTCGTGCCCTTCCACGCCCACCTGTGGGACCTCCTGCACGGCCGTGCGGAGGGCGGGCTGCTGTTCAACTGGCAGTCCGGCTACGGCACGAGCTTCCTGCCCGACCTGGGCACCTACCTGACCAGCCCCCTCTCGGTGCTCGTCGGGCTCTTCCCGCGGGCCGACATAGACCTCGCGGTGTACGTCGTCACCGTGCTCAAGACCGCGCTCGCCGCGGCGGCCATGACCTGGCTGCTGCGCACACAGCGCCGCGGGGCCTGGTGGGCGGCGGGGCTGCTCGGTGCCTCGTACGCGCTGTGCGGCTGGTCGGTGATCGAGGCCTCCTACAACCCGATGTGGCTCGACGGGCTGATCGCCTTCCCGCTGCTGTGCCTGACGGGCGAGTGGGCCCTGCGCGGACGGCGCCCGCTGCTCGCGCCGCTGGTCGTGGCCGTGTGCTGGACGGCGAACTTCTACACCGCCTACATGGCGACGCTGGGTGCGGCGCTGGTGCTGCTCGTACGAGTGGTGCCGACCCGGGAGGGGGCGCGGGCCCGGCTCGGGGTGATCGGCCGGGCGGCCGGGACGACCGTGCTGGGGATCGCGCTCGCGGCGCCGGTGCTGGCGCCCCTCTTCCTCAGCTCGGGGCAGGCCTATCCGGGGTGGGTCAAGGAGTTCCGTCCCGTCTCCTCGGAGGACTTCTTCGCCCGGCTGCTGCCGGCGACGTACTCCTTCTCCTCCCCCGCCGTCTTCGTGGGGACGGGGACGCTGCTGCTCGCGGCGGCCCTGCCCTTCCACCGGGCGGTGCCCGGGCGCACCCGGCTGCTGTGGGCGGGGCTCACGGTGGCGGTGGCGCTCTCCTTCCAGTGGGCGCCGACGCATCTGGCCTGGCACCTCTTCGCGACGCCGAACGGAAGCCCGTACCGGCAGACCTTCGTCCTCGCCGGAATCGTGGTGATCGCGGCCTGGACCGGGCTGGCGGCGGGCCTGCCCGGGCAGCGCGCGCTGGCCGCGGGGGCGGGCCTGCTCGCCGCGGCGGCCCTGTGGGCGAGCGGCAGCCCGCTCGCGACGACCTGGGGGTACGTGCTGTTCGGCGGCGGGCTGGCGTTGGCGGGCGCGGCCTGGTGGGCGCTGCGCCACCGGCGCCTGGCGCCGGTGGCGGTCGCACTGCTGGCGGCCGTACTCGCCGGGCAGGCGGCCGCGACCACGGCCTTCGGCCACAAGGGCAAGCTGGGCGGGCTCGACGACTACCCGTCCTGGGGCCCGGCGCACACCGCGCGCGCCACGGCCCTGACGGGCGCCGAGGGCTGGCCCGCGTACCGTACGGACCCCAGCCGGCCGGCCCTGACCGGCAACGATCCGCTGCTGCTGGGCGGGGAGGGCGGCGCCTACTACAGCAGCCACACCCCGGCGGTGTTCACGCGCACGATGGTCGCGCTCGGCGCCGGCTGGACCTCGCGCGGGCGCAACGTGCAGAGCATCGACAACCCGGTGGTCGACGCGCTGTTCGCGGTCGGCGCCCGCCTCCAGCCCGACGGCACGGTCCGCCGCGCCGAGGTCCCGCCGCTGATCACGACCCGCCCGCCGGGCGAACCCTCCCCGTACGGCGACTCCCCCTTCGCCAACCAGGAGCTGCTGCTCGGCGCGAAGGTGTACGAGGACCCCCTCTCCCCCGGGGTCTGCCGCGCGGGCACGGAGGCCTACCTGTGGGCGCCGGAGTACAACGCGACGGCCCGCCTCGCCGACGGCCCGCCCTTCCGGCTGAACGGCAACGCCCCGCGCAACCGGGCGGCCCTCCAGCCCCTGGGCGTCTCCCGCGGCGCCTCCTCGGCCCTGGTCTTCGACGCGCCCCAGCCCGCCCGGTGGCTCCTCTCCTGCCTGGACCGCGCCCGTCTCGACACCGCGGTGGCCGCCCTGCGCGCCACGGCGGCGACCTCCCTGAAGGTCGGCCCCTCGGACATCAGCGCCGCCCTGCCCCCGAACACCACGGGCACGGCCGTCCTCTCGGCCCCCGCCATCGCCGGCTGGACGTGCAACGACCGCCCCGCGTCGTCCTACCTGGGCCTGGTGGCCCTCCCCCTCACCCCCGGCACCACCCACCTCACCTGCACGTTCCGCCCCCCGGGCCTGATCCCGGGCACGGGCGTGGCTGCACTGTCGGTACTGGTCCTGGCCGCCGTGCTGCGGCGCTCCCGCCGACGCTGACGGCGTGGAGCGCGGCCAGCGGTGGCCGCCGGGTCAGCGGACCTGGCCCAGCCAGTGGAGGGTGCGGCGGATTTCGGCCGGGAAGGGGTGGGCGGGGCCGTGGAGGCGTTCCGCGTCGAAGAGGAGGCGGGCCAGGGTGTCGTGGGCCGCCGGGCGGTCGCCGAGGGAGAGCAGCAGGTGGGCTATGCGGCGGCGGACCTCCAGGGGGAGGCCCGGGTCCGGGTTGGCGTAGTGGTTCTCGAAGAGCGGGAGCAGTGAGCGGTACTCCGCCAGGGCCGCGGCCGGTTCGCCGAGTTGCTCCAGGCACTGGGCCGCGTCGTAGCGGAAGCGCAGGGCCTGGGCGTCGCCGGCCGGGAACTCGTCGGCGAGGCGGCGCAGTTCCGGCAGGGCGCGGCGGTACTGGCCGTCGTCCATCAGCGTGGCCGCGTACTGCTTGCGCAGGGAGCGGACCACCGGGGAGTGCTCGCCGTGCTCGGCGGCGGCCGCCGGGAGGATGCCGCCGAGGATGTCCACGGCCTGGGTGAGCCGCCCCTGGTCCAGGAGCTTGCGGGCCTCGTCCACCGCGCCCGGGATGTCCGGCTTCGGCGGCGCGGGGGTCGTCGGCGGCGGGCCGCTCGGCCGGGGCGGGATGACCGTGGCCCGGTCGGGCCAGGGGGCGTGGGGGCGCAGGAAGGGGCGGGTCGGGTCGAGCGGGCCGGTCGGGGCGGCGCTGCCGCGGGCCGGGAGCAGCGGGGTGAGCGCCTCGTACACCTCCTGCGCGGAGGCGGGACGGTCCTGCGGGTCCTTGGCGAGGAGGTGGAGCAGGACCGCCTCCAGCTCCGGCGGGACCTCCGGGCGCAGCTGACGCACCGGGAGCGGGGGCTCGTACAGGTGGCGGTGCAGGACGCCGAGGGCGGTGGAGCCGGCGAAGGGGACGTTGCCGCTGAGGAGTTCGTACAGCAGCACGCCGAGGGCGTAGAGGTCGGTGTAGGGGCCCACCGCGCCGCCCATGGCCTGCTCGGGCGCCATGTACGCCGGGCTGCCTATGGGTGAGCCGGTGCTCGTGAGGCGGGTGGTGTCGGTGTCCATCACCGAGGCGACACCGAGGTCCAGGACCAGAACGGTGCCGTCCGGGCGGATCATGACATTGCGCGGCTTGAGGTCGCGGTGCACGATCGGCACCGCGTGCACGGCCGACAGCACCGCGCACAGCTGCGCGACCACCGCGACCGCCCACGGCCAGGGGTACGGGTCGTGCTCGGCGAGGTGGTCGGCGAGGTCGGAGCCCTCGACGTAGCCCATGACGAGGAAGAGCTCGTCGCCGTCGCTGCCGGCGTCGTGCACGGTGACCAGGCCGGGGTGGTCGACCTGCGCCGTGACCCGGCACTCGCGCACGAAGCGGCGGCGCAGTTCCTCGGCGACCGTGCCGGGGCCGGCGACCTTGTCGGGGCGCAGCAGTTTGACGGCGACCCGCCGGTCCAGGCGCCGGTCGTACGCCGTCCAGACCTGGCCCATGCCGCCCTGGCCGAGGAGGGTGGCGAGCTGGTAGCGGTCTCCGATGAGCCGGTCGGTCACTGATTGCGGTCCTGGATCGGGGTGTCGTTCGGGTCCTGGTACGGGCCGCCGGGCTGCGGGGGCCGCGGGGCCTGCGGGGGCTGGTGCGGCTGCTTGCGCAGCAGTTCGCTGAGCTCGTCGAGCTCGGCGCGGACCTGCCCGATGCGCGGCGGCGGGGTCGGCTGCGGCGGGACCTGCGGGGGTACGGGCGTCCGGTCGGGCGTCTGCACGGGCGGGTATCCGTACCCGGGCGCCGTCCGCTGCGGGTGGGCGTACGGGGCGGGCTGCGCCGGGTACCAGGGCGCGGGCGCGGCCCCGGCCGCCCGGAGCTCGTAGTGGCGGATGTCGGCCACGAGGAAGTACACGCAGGTCGCGAGCGCGGTCAGGAGGGTGCCACCGGCCCCGGTGTTGCCCTGCCAACCGCTGGTGTCCTCGGTCGGGTCGAGCCCGATCAGCACCACCCACGCGACGGACAGCCCGACGCTGAGCGCCAGCAGCGCCCAGTCGACGGTCTTGCGGGTCAGCAGCGCGAGCCGCAGCATCGTGGCCCAGGCCAGGAAGCCACAGCTCAGGATGGGCAGCAGCGCGAACACCACGCGCAGGGCCACCACGCCCCCGGAACTGGGCTGGTGACCGTGCTGCGGCGGCGGGAGGCCGGGGCCGTGCATCGCTGCTCCTGACGGGCTGTGCGGAAAGGCTTGCGGAGCGAAGCGTATAAGCCTTTTCGGCCGCTGGTGAGGGGATGTGCCCAACCGTTGTACGGTCGCCGCCCCGCCGGTCAGTCCGGGGTGACCGTGCCGTCCGACAGGCCGTCGTACAGGCCCTGTACGAGCTGTTCGCCGAGCCGTCCCGCCAGCCGCAGCGCGTCCTCGAACTCGGCGAGCGCGCGGAAGCGGGCGCCGTAGCGCTGCTGTTCGGCGAGCGGCAGCCGGGGCAGCTGGAGGCGGCGTACGTCGAGCCGGGTGGCGGTGGAGGCATGGCTGCTGGCGCGGCGGTTGTTGGCGGTGCCGCGCAGGAATCCGGCCAGGAACCACGGGTCGAGGGCGGCCGGGTCGGAGCGCAGCAGTTGCAGGCCCCGGCCGGGGACGGCGCCGGCGGCGGCCTCGTCCACGACGCGGGCTATGGCGGCGGCGCCGACGACGGGGACGAGGACGTCGCCGGGGGCGGTGAGCACCGGTTCGTCGGGGGTGGCGGCCAGGGTGCCGGAGGGGCCGGTTCCGGCGTAGACGTCCTGTTCGGTGAGGACGGGTGCCGTACCGGTCCCGCTGCCCGTGCCGGTGTGCAGCACCAGGGCCCCGGAGCGGGCGAGTTCGCCGATGGTGGTCAGCGACAGCAAGGCCGTGGCCTCGGGGGCCGGGACGGCGGGCGGCGGGGTGAGCCGGGCGGCCCGGGCGAGGGTCCCGTCCAGCCGTTCCCGTACGGCGCTCAGCTCGGCCGGGCCGCCGCCGGCGGCGGGGGGCGGCAGATGGCGGGCGGGGGTGAGGTCCACGTCGTCGTCGAGCAGTTCGATGACGGGCACGACGCGGCTGATGCCCTGGACCTCCGCCACCGAGCCGGTGCGGTCGTACGCGGCCCAGGCGGCCTCCACCTCGCCGGCCAGGGAGGCGAAGCCGGCGGAGGCGGCGGCCGCACCGGCAGCACTGGCAGCACTGTCGATGAGCAGCAGCCCCTGCGGCGGCACCGCGTGCGGGGCCGGCCTGCGCAGGATCCACAGGTGCAGGGGGATCCCGTACGGCGGGGCGGTGCCGGCCGGGAGCGCGATGACGGCCCGCAGGGCGCCGCGGCGCAGCAGGTCGGCGCGGATGCGGCGGCCGGAGCGGCGGGCGGCGACGGCGGGCGGCATCAGCAGGACGGCGGTGCCGCCCTCGCGGAGGTGGGCCAGGGCGTGCTGGATCCAGGCGAGTTCGGATTCCGTGCGGGCCGGGAAGCCGTACTCCCAGCGGGGGTCGTAGGCCAGCTCCTCGTGGCCCCAGTTGCGTTCGTTGAACGGGGGGTGGCACAGCACGGCGTCGACGGCCTCACCCGTGAAGGCGTCGGCGCGCAGGCTGTCGGCGGCGGCCGCGCGGACCTGGGCGGAGCCGTTCAGGGCCAGGCGCAGCGCGCTGAGGGCGGCGAGTTCGGGCGAGGAGTCCTGGGCCTGCAGGACCGTGCCCCCGTCAACGGCGCGCAGCAGGGTGCCGGTACCGCAGGCGGGGTCGAGGGCGGTGCGCACGCCGGGGCCGGCGAGGCCGGCCATGAGCCGGGCGAGGCCGTCCGGGGTGAGCGTGTACTGGCGGGGGTTGGCGTCGAGGTGGCGGCCCAGCAGGAACTCGAAGGCCTTGCGGGCGCCGAGTTCGGCGGCGAGTTCGGCGGCGGCCCGCATCAGCGGCATCGCGGTGGGGCCGGTCCGGGTGGCCTCCAGCGGGTGGCCGGGGCCGAGACGTGCGCCGAGCACCTGGTCGAGGACGGGCCGCAGCAAGGTGGCCATCCGCTCGTCGGAGACGGCGGTCAGCTCCAGCCAGTCGGCGGGCCGGTCCCGTACGACGAGCAGCGCGCAGCCGGCCTTGACGAGCGCGGTGACGGGGCCGCCGGGGTGGGCGGTGATCTGCTGCCAGACGCGCTCGCGCAGCGGAACCTCTGCGAGCTTGCCCTGGGCGCGCAGCCACCGCTCGACCTCCGCCAGGGCGAAGGAGGGGCTGGTCTCGGTGCCGCCGACGGGCTTGGGGAAGTCGGCGTGGCGGCGCCGCCAGTTGCTCACGGCGGCGCGGCCGACGCCCGCCAGGCGGGCGACCTCGGCCGCGGTGACTTCTGCCTCGGTGACGTGTGGGGCGTTCTCCTCGGACATGCCGGGGAGCATACCCGTTCACGCACGAGAGACCGCTTCACAGCGTGAAGCAAAAATTTCTCGTGAATCGCGTTGACTCGGTTCACAGGCATCTGATGTGATCAGCGCGTCGAACAGCGAAGGCCGAAACAAGTGCAAGAACAGCCAGAGAGGCAGGAGTTACGCATGTCCCACACCCCGCGCAAGAGCCGGCTCGCCCGTCACAAGGTCCTGACCGTCGGCGGTGCGGTCCTCGCACTGGCTACGGTCGGCGCCTGCACCGGCCCCGACCAGGCCAAGGACGACGGCGGCGCGTCGAAGCCGGCGGCCTCGGCCTCGAAGCCGGCCGAGGAGAAGAAGGCGGTCGCGATCCGCGGCAAGGGCACCTTCGAGGTCGGCAAGGACGTCCAGCCCGGCACCTACCGCACCACCGGCAACGGCAGCGCCGGCTGCTACTGGGAGCGGGCCAAGGACTCCTCGGGCGAGGCGGACTCGATCATCGCCAACGACAACGTCACGGGCTCCAGCTACGTGACCATCGCGGCCGGCGACAAGATCTTCAAGTCCAGCGACTGCAAGGACTGGGAGGCCGTGGACCCGAAGGCCACCGGCGGCACCCCGAAGACCGAGTTCTCCGGCAAGGCGGGGATGCTCAAGGTCGGCACCGACATCGCACCCGGCACCTACAAGGCCCCGGAGAGCGCGGACTGCTACTGGGAGCGCGCCAAGGACGCGAGCCACGACACCGACGCCATCATCGCGAACGAGAACGCCACCGGCCCGGCGGTCGTGACGATCGACGCCGGGGACGGCTACTTCAAGACCGTCGACTGCGGAGACTGGAAGAAGTCCTCCTGACCCTCCGGGTCCACCACCCGCCGGCCCCCCGCCCGGCGACGCCCCACCCCGCCGGCCCCCACCCGGCAATTCCCCGCCCGGTGACCCCCCACCGCCGGCCCCACCCGGCGCACCCCCACCCGGCGGCCTTCCCACCGCCGGCCCCCACCCGGTAGCCCCCACCCGGTGGACTCCCTACCGCCGGCCTCCACCCGGTGATCCCCACCCGGCGATCCCCACCCGGTGGCCCCCACCGCCGATCCCCACCCGCCGATCCCCACCCGGTGGCCCCCACCGCCGGCCCCCACCCGGTGATCCTCACCGCCGGCCCCCGCCCGGCAATCCCCACCCGGTGCCCCCACCGCCGGTCCACCACCGGCGATCCCGCACCGCCTCTATCCGGAGTTGCTGCCTCCGGATAGCCTCGCCCCGTTCCGCGTCCCCGCGGCCCCCGCGTCCCCCTCAGTGGAGTCCCCCCATGCGTACCGCTCACCGCCTGACCGCCACCGCCGCCCTCGCCTGCGCCACCGCCCTCGGGCTCACCGGCTGCCTCCAGGCCTCCGGCCCGTTCCCCGACCTGTCCGGCTCCCAGGTCGCCGACAAGTCCGTGGACGCGCTGCGCGGCGCCACCTCGCTCACCGTCAGCGGCAACGTCTGGGACGAGGGCAAGCCGCTGCAGCTGAACATGGCGGTCAGCAAGGCCGGCGACTGCAAGGGCTCGATCTCCAGCAAGGAAGGCTCCTTCGAGCTGATCCGCAACGCACAGAACGTCTTCATCAAGGCCGACGAGCCCTTCTACCGCGAGCAGATGAAGGACCTGCCCAAGGAGCAGGCGGACGCGGCGGTCAAGCAGCTCGCCGGGCACTGGCTGAAGACGAAGACCTCGGACCCGGACATGAAGGACCTGGCCGACCTCTGCGATCTGGACCAGCTGCTCAAGGAGTTCGAGGACAGCAAGGGCGCACAGAAGGGCAAGACCACCACGGTCGACGGCCAGGAGGCCCTCACCCTCACCACGAAGACCACCGAGGGCACCGAGACCGCGCTGGTCGCCACCAAGGGCGAGCCGTACCTGCTCAAGGTGAGCCTCGACGGCAAGGAGCCTTCGGATCTCACCTTCACCGGCTTCAACAAGCCCGTCCAGGCCGACGCCCCGGCCGACAAGGACGTCATCGACCCCGACAAGCAGGGCTGACCCGGCCGGGCCGGCCGCAGGGCACGGTGCCCCCTCGGCGAGCGAATCACCCGAAACGGGCGTAGCGTCGCAGAAGGGAAACCGAAGGGAGCCTTCGCATGGGGTTTTTGGACAGGGCCAAGGCGATGCTGCAGGGTCACAGCCAGCAGGCGAAGCAGATGTCCGACGCCGCCGAGCAGCAAATCAACGAGCGGACCGGCGGCAAGTACGCCAAGCAGGTCGACCAGGCCCAGCAGCAGATGGAAAAGCAGCTCGGGATCGACGACGACCCGAACAAGTAGCCCGCGTCGCGGCCGGGGACCCCACGGGGTCCCCGGCCGCACGCGTATCCACGGGCCCGCGCGCTACGGCCGCGTGAGCGTCACGAGCTGAGGATCGTCGCGAGGAACTCCCCGGTCCAGGCCAGCAGTTCCCGCCCGACCAGCGGCTTCCCACCGATCTTCCCCGTCTTCGGACGCGGGATCAGCACCTGCGAGGTGGCGGGCTTGAGCACGGCCCCCGGGTAGAGCCGCTTCAGGCGCAGCTCCTGCGATTCGCGCAACTCCACCGGCCCGAAGCGGATGTTGGGGCCCTGGAGAGTGATGTCGGCGACCCCGCACGCGCGGGCGAGCATCCGCAGCCCGGCCACCAGCAGCAGGTTCTCCACCGGCTCGGGCAGCTTGCCGTAGCGGTCGGTGAGCTCCTCCCGTACGGCCTTCACGTCCGCCTCGGAATTGGCGGAGGCGATGGACCGGTAGGCCTGGAGGCGCAGCCGCTCGCCGGGCGCGTAGTCGTGCGGGACGTGCGCGTCGACCGGCAGCTCGATCTTCACCTCCAGCGGCGGCTCCTCCTCCACCCCGCCCTCGACGGCGGCCCGGTAGTCGGCCACCGCCTCGCCGACCATCCGGATGTACAGGTCGAAGCCGACGCCCGCGATGTGGCCGGACTGCTCGCCGCCGAGCAGGTTGCCCGCGCCGCGGATCTCCAGGTCCTTCATCGCCACGTACATGCCCGCGCCCATCTCGGTGTGCTGGGCGATCGTCGCGAGCCGCTCGTGCGCGGTCTCCGTCAGCGGCTTCTCCGGCGGGTACAGGAAGTACGCGTACCCGCGCTCGCGGCCGCGGCCCACGCGCCCGCGCAGCTGGTGGAGCTGCGAGAGGCCGAAGTTGTCGCCGCGCTCGACGATGAGGGTGTTGGCGTTGGAGATGTCGATGCCGGACTCGACGATCGTCGTCGAGACGAGCACGTCGAACTTCTTCTCCCAGAAGTCCACCACGACCTGCTCCAGGGCCTGTTCGGACATCTGCCCGTGCGCCGTCGCGATCCGCGCCTCGGGCACGATCTCACGCAGCTTGGCGGCCGCCCGGTCGATGGACTCGACCCGGTTGTGGATGTAGAAGCACTGGCCCTCGCGCAGCAGTTCGCGGCGGATGGCCGCGCCGATCTGCTTCTCCTCGTACGGGCCGACGAAGGTCAGGACCGGGTGCCGCTCCTCCGGCGGGGTGGTGATCGTCGACATCTCGCGGATGCCGGTCACCGCCATCTCCAGGGTGCGCGGGATCGGGGTCGCGGACATCGTCAGCACGTCCACGTTGGCGCGCAGCTTCTTCAGCTGCTCCTTGTGCTCGACGCCGAACCGCTGCTCCTCGTCGACGATGACCAGGCCCAGGTCCTTGAACTTCGTCTCCTGCGAGAACAGCCGGTGCGTGCCGATGACCACGTCCACCGAGCCCTCCCCCAGGCCCTCCAGGGTGGCCTTGGACTCGCTGTCGCTCTGGAAGCGGGACAGCGCCTTCACCTTGACGGGGAACTGGCTGTAGCGCTCGGAGAAGGTGCCGAAGTGCTGCTGCACGAGGAGGGTCGTCGGTACGAGGACGGCGACCTGCTTGCCGTCCTGGACCGCCTTGAAGGCCGCGCGGACGGCGATCTCGGTCTTGCCGTAGCCGACGTCGCCGCAGATCAGTCGGTCCATGGGGACGGACTTCTCCATGTCCTCCTTGACCTCGGCGATCGTGGTGAGCTGGTCGGGCGTCTCCGCGTACGGGAAGGCGTCCTCCAGCTCGCGCTGCCAGGGGGTGTCCGGGCCGAAGACGTGGCCGGGGGCCGCCATGCGGGCGCTGTAGAGCTTGATGAGGTCGGCGGCGATCTCCTTGACCGCCTTCTTCGCGCGCGCCTTGGTCTTGGTCCAGTCGGCGCCGCCGAGCCGGTGCAGGGTCGGGGCCTCGCCGCCCACGTACTTGGTGACCTGCTCCAGCTGGTCGGTGGGGATGTAGAGGCGGTCGCCGGGCTGGCCGCGCTTGGCGGCGGCGTACTCGACGAGGAGGTACTCGCGGGTCGCGCCCTGGACGGTGCGCTGCACCATCTCGATGTAGCGGCCGACGCCGTGCTGTTCGTGGACGATGTAGTCGCCGGCCTCCAGGGTCAGCGGGTCGATCGTCTTGCGGCGGCGGGTCGGCATCCGGCCGAGGTCCTTGGTGGCGGTGCGCTGGCCGGTGAGGTCGGTCTCGGTCAGGACCGCGACCTTCAGGGCCGGGTCGACGAAGCCGTTGTCGATCGAGCCGCACGCGACGTGCACGAGGCTCGGCTCCAGGGCGCGCAGGTCCGACTCCAGCCGGGCCGCGATGCCCTCGCCGGCGAGGACCTCGACGGTACGGGCGGCCGGGCCGTGGCCCTCGGTGAGGTAGACGGTGTGCCAGCCGTCGGCGATCCAGGCCTTGGTGTCGGCGAGCGCGCGGGCGGTGTCGCCGCGGTACGCCTCGGGGGCGTGCATGCCGAGCTTCAACGTGTCCCCGCCGGCGGCCGTCTCGTCGGCGGCGAAGGGGGAGACGGACCACCACATCATGTCCAGCTCGCGGGCTCGGTCGCGGACGTCCGCGATCCCGCGCAGCGAGGCCGCGCCGACGTCGATCGGGGCCTCGCCGCCGCCGGCCGTGGCCGCCCAGGAGGCCATGAGGAACTCCTGGGAGGTGGCCACCAGGTCGGCGGCCCGGGTCCGGACCCGCTCGGGGTCGCACACGACGGCCATCGACCCGGCGGGCAGGACGTCGACCAGCAGCTCCATGTCGTCGACCAGGACCGGGGCCAGGGACTCCATGCCCTCGACGGCGATCCCCTCGGCGATCTTGTTCAGCAGCTCGCCGAGCTCCGGGTGGGCCTCGGCAAGGACCGCGGCCCGCTCCCGCACCTCGTCGGTCAGCAGCAGCTCGCGGCAGGGCGGGGCCCACAGACCGTGCTCGGCGACCTCCAGCGACCGCTGGTCGGCGACCTTGAAGTAACGGATCTCCTCGACCTCGTCGCCCCAGAACTCGATGCGCAGCGGGTGTTCCTCGGTGGGCGGGAACACGTCGAGGATGCCGCCGCGCACGGCGAACTCCCCGCGCTTCTCGACGAGCTCGACGCGCGCGTACGCGGCGGCGGCCAGCGCCTCGGTCACCTCGCCGAGGTCGGCGCTCTGCCCCTGCCGCAGGCCGACGGGAACCAGGTCCCCGAGCCCCTTGACCTGCGGCTGGAGCACGGACCGGATCGGCGCGACGACCACCGAGACGGGGCCGGCGGCGGGATCGTCCTTGCTCGGGTGCGCGAGGCGGCGCAGCACGGCGATCCGCCGGCCGACGGTGTCGCTGCGCGGGCTCAGCCGCTCGTGCGGGAGCGTCTCCCACGACGGGTAGTCCACCACCTCGTCGGGCGAGGGCAGCAGCGACCGCAGCGCCTCGGCCAGGTCCTCGGCCTCGCGCCCGGTCGCGGTCACCGCGAGCACGGTCCGCTCGGTCTGCCGGGCGAGCGCGGCGATCACGAAGGGCCGCGCGGCGGCGGGGCCGACGAGGTCCACGTGCATCCGGTTGCCGTCCCCGGCCGCGGTGACCGCCTCGGCGAGGGCGGGATCCCGGGTGACGGCGTCGAGCAGTCCGTGCAGGCTCATGGGGAGGCTTTCCATCCGGTGAAGGGGCAACGCGAAGGACCCGACACGTCGCACGGGCCGGGGGTTCCCACCCTACGACGCGCCCCGCTCCCACGCGCGGGCGATTCCGGTCCCCCGTGAGGGTGACGGAGCTGGCGCGGGTTGGGCCGATCTGATTACGCTTGGTCCAGCGGTTAGTCCACCTCTGCCCTGGAGAGCCCCATGGAAGCGGCCCGGCAGTACAACGTCCACGAGGCGAAGACGAACTTCTCCAAGATCCTGGAGGCGGTCGCCACCGGCGAGGAGGTGATCATCAGCAAGGCCGGCGAACCGGTCGCCAAGGTGATCCCGCTCGCGGGGAAGGTGCTCCGGACGACACGCGGCTCCGTCAGGGAGCCCGTGGTCTTCCGCGAGGACTTCGACGACATGTCCGACGACCCCGGCTTCGCCGAAGCCTTCGGCCTGCTGCCCCACACGGAGGCGGCCGAGTGAAGCTCCTGGCCGACACCCACGTCATCGTGTGGTGGCTGATGGACTCGCCGCAGCTGTCGGACGAGGTCAAGGACCTGCTCGACACCGAGCGACTCGCCTACGTCAGTGCCGTCACCCCCTGGGAACTGGCCGTCAAGCAGACCCTCGGCAAGCTGGACGGCCCGGAAGACCTGCCGGAACGGGCCAGGGACTGTCAGCTCAGGCCGCTGCCGATCACCGCCCTGCACGGCATCCGGGCCGGTCAGCTCCCCCTCCACCACAGGGACCCCTTCGACCGGATACTGGTCGCCCAGGCCCAGTCCGAGGGGCTGACCCTCATCACGCGCGACAAGTTCATCCCGCTCTACGATGTCGACGTACTGACCGTCTGAGCTCGCCGCGTCGCCCCCCGCCGGAGAGACGCCACCGGCCGAGGGAGCACGAGTCCGTGACGAGCGATGCGATAGCCCGCCCCAACCCCGCGGGCACGGCTGCCGTGACGGCCGGCAGGGGCCGGTGGGCCGGGCCGTGGATCGTGGCCGGCGGACTGTTCCTCGTCTACCTCGTGCTGTCCGTCGGGCGGTTCCGGCGGATGGAGTGGGCCTCCTGGGACCTGGGGATCTTCGAGCAGGCGATCCGCGCGTACGCGCACCTGCAGGCGCCCGTCGCCGATCTGAAGGGGCCCGGGGCCAACATCCTCGGGGACCACTTCAGCCCGATCATCGCGCTCGCCGCGCCCGTCTACCGGATCTTCCCCGGCCCCGTCACGCTGCTGGTCGTCCAGGCCGCCCTGTTCGCGCTCGCCGCCGTCCCCGTCACCCGGGCGGCCGGACGCTTCCTCGGCCGGCCCCGCGGGATCGCCGTCGGGGTCGCGTACGGGCTGTCCTGGGGCATCCAGCGGGCCGTGGAGTTCGACTTCCACGAGATCGCCTTCGCCGTCCCCCTGATCGCCTTCGCCCTGGAGGCGGTCCTCGCCCGCCGCTGGCGCGCCGCCCTGCTGTGGGGGCTGCCGCTGGTCCTCGTCAAGGAGGACCTCGGCTTCACGCTCGCCGCCCTGGCCGTCGTCGTGGCCTGGCGGGCCAGGACCTCCGACCGGCGGGCCGCCTGGACCGCCCTCGGCGCGGCCGCCGGGGCCGCCGTCTTCGCCGTCCTCGTCTTCACCGTGTTCGTCCCGGCCTTCGCCACCGAGGGCTACGGCTACTGGGACAAGCTCGACGGCGCGGGCACCCCCCTCGACGGCCTCGGCACCAAGCTCACCACCCTGACCTGGGTGCTGCTGCCCACCTCCGGGCTGCTCGCCCTGCGCTCGCCGCTGCTGCTGGTCGCCGCCCCCACCCTCGGCTGGCGGTTCCTGTCCGGCGACGACCACTACTGGTCCACCGACTGGCACTACAGCGCCGTACTCATGCCCGTCGTGGCCCTCGCCCTCGTCGACGCCATCGACACCGTCCGGCGCAGCGACCGGCCGCGGCTGCGCGCCTACGCCCTCCACATGCCCACCGCCGTCCTGGCCGCCGCCCTCGCCCTGAGCGCGACCGCCATGCCGACGGCCAAGCTCGTGGAAGCCCGTACGTACGAGAAGCCGGCCCGCGCCACCGCCATCGAACAGCTCCTCGACCGGATCCCCGACGGGGCCACCGTGGAGGCCGACACCGTCCCGCTGACCCGGCTGACCTCCCGCTGCCGCGTGCTGTGGATCGGCGGGGCCAAGGGCGTGGTCCCCGACTGGATCACCCTCGACAACGGCTCCAAGTGGGCCGGCGAGGACCCGACCGTCTACGCCCGCCAGCTGCACCCCGGCGAGCGGTTCACCCTGGTGGGCGAGGCCGAGGGCGTCGTCCTGCTGCGGCGCACGTGATACGGCGGACCTGACGCGGCGCGCGTGAAAGGGCGCCGGTCCGGAACCTCCCCCGTGGGTCCCGGACCAGCGCCTCCCCCGTGCGGCCGGGGCGGTGCTCCTACTCGCTCGCGATCGCGTTCAGGACGTTCATCCGCCCCGCCCGGAAGGCCGGGATCAGCGCGGCGAACAGGCCCACCAGGGCCGAGCCCGCGAACACCCCGAGGATCGTCGGCCACGGGATCTCCAGCACCTTCAGGCCCTGGAGCGCGAGCAGCTGCTGTGCGGTGGCCCCCCAGCCCATGCCCAGCCCGAGGCCGAGCAGGGCGCCGAAGAGGGCGATGACCACCGACTCCAGGCGGATCATGCGGCGCAGCTGGCGGCGGGAGAGGCCGATGGCGCGCATCAGGCCGATCTCCCGGGTCCGCTCCACCACCGACAGGGCCAGGGTGTTCACGACACCCAGGACCGCGACGATGATGGCGAGGGCGAGGAGCCCGTAGACGATGTTCAGGAGCTGGCCGACCTGGTCCTTCAGGGACTGCTTGTAGTCGGCCTGGTTGCGGACCACGTACTGCGGGTACTCCGCCAGCCCCGTCTTGACCGCCGCGTACGCGGCGTCCTCGTCCTGCCCGTCCTTCGCGCTGGCCAGCAGCATGAAGGGGCGCGGCAGCCGGTCCGCCGGGACGTTCGCCTCGGCGACGGCGGTGCTGATGTACTTCATCGTCTTGTCGAGGTTGCCCTCGTCGCTGGTGATCGCCGCGACCTTCAGCTTGACGGTGTTGCCGCCGGTGAAGGCGACCGTCAGCTCGTCGCCGAGCTTGATGCCGTGCTTGGTGGCGTACTCCGAGCCCACCGACATCGCGTTCGTCCCGTACGCCGCCGCGTGCTCACCGGCGACCATCTTGCGCCGGATGTCCTTGGCGTACGTGGGATCGGTGGCGCCGAGGCCCACTTCCTCGGTGGTGCCGTCGGGCGCGGTGACCTTGGCGTCGACCTCCCGGTAGGCGGTGACGTGGTCGAGGCCCTTGACGGCGCGCATCGCCTGCTCGGCCTGCGGCATGACCGGCTGCCCGGTCTGGGAGTTGACGATGAAGTCCGCGCCGACCGACTTGTCGAGCTCTTCGGTGGCGGAGGCCACCATCGAGGAGCCCACCACCGACAGGCAGGCGACCAGCGCGAGGCCGATCATCAGGGCGGCGGCGGTGGCGCCGGTACGGCGCGGGTTGCGCAGGGCGTTGCGCTCGGCGAGCCGGCCGACGGACCCGAAGGGCCGCAGGACGATGCCGGAGAGCACGCGCACCACGCCCGCGGCGAGCAGCGGGCCGATCACGATGAAGCCGATGAGGGTGAAGACGACGCCCAGGCCCAGCCAGAGCGATCCGGGCCCGGCCTTGTCGGCGGCCGAGGCCAGGTAGAGCCCCGCGCCGCCGATGGCGGTGAGGACCAGGCCGAGGACGGCGCGGACCACGCCGGCCTTCTTGTCGCCCGGGGTGCCCGACTCGCGCAGGGCGGCCATCGGGGAGACCCTGCCGGCCCGGCGGGCCGGGATGAAGGCGGCGACGACGGTGACGACGACGCCGAGGAGGATGCCGACGACCGGGGTGGTCCAGGCGACGGTGAGGTCGTCGGTGGACAGGTTCATGCCCATCTGGCCCATGAGCTTCATCAGCCCGACGGCCAGCCCCACACCCACGCCGACGCCCCCGACCGAACCGACGAGACCCAGGAGGAAGGCCTCCAGGACGACGGAATTGAGGACCTGGCCGCTGTCGGCGCCGATGGCGCGCATCAGGCCGATCTCGCGCGTGCGCTGGGTGACCAGCATCGCGAACGTGTTGAAGATCAGGAAGATGCCGACGAGGAAGGCGATGAGGGCGAAGCCGAGCATCGCGTACTTCATGACGTCGAGGAAGGAGCCGACGTCCTTGCGGCCCTGGTCCGCGGATTCCTTGGCGGTCTGGAGCTTGTAGGTGTCGGCGCCGACGGCGTCGGCGATGCTGCCCTTGAGCTGCTCGTCGCTGACGCCGTCCTTGGCGGTGACGTTGATGTTGGTGAACATGCCGGGCGCGCCGAGCAGCTCGCGCTGGGCGGTGGCCGTGTCGAAGTAGACGACGGTGGCGCCCGGGTTGGTCACCTTGAAGGTGGCGATGCCGGAGATCTTGGCGCGGAAGTCGCCGGTGACGGCGATGGTGCGCAGCTCGTCGCCGATCTTCAGCTTGTGCTTCTTCGCCGTGTCGCCGTCGACCATCACCTCGGTGGGACCGCGCGGCTCGTGGCCGGAGCTGACGGCCATCGACTTGAGCTCGTTGTCGTTCCAGCTCGCGGCGATCGTCGGGGCGCCGGAGGTGGGGCCGACGTTCTTGTTCTCGGCGCCCACGACCGTGACGGACAGCGAGATGACGCTGCCCTGGGCGGACTGGACGCCCTGCACAGCCGCGACCTTCTGGACGGCGTCGCCGGGAATGGTCGCGGGCCGGGCGTTGCGCGGGTTCTCGACGTCGTCGTCGCCGGCTCCGGCGGGCTTCGCGGAGACCGTGACGTCCGCTCCGGTGGTGGCGAAGAGCTTGTCGAAGGTGGCGTTCATGGTGTCGGTGAAGACCAGGGTGCCGCAGACGAAGGCCACCGACAGCAGGACCGCGATGGCGGAGAGCGCCATCCGCCCCTTGTGCGCGACGAAGTTGCGCCGCGAGGTCTTGATGACGGTGCTCATGAGGTCCGCCCGCGCGCGTCGAAGTCCTTCATCCGGTCGAGGACCTGGTCCGCGGTGGGCCCGTACATCTCGTCGACGATGCGGCCGTCGGCGAGGAAGATGACGCGGTCCGCGTAGGAGGCGGCGACCGGGTCGTGGGTGACCATGACGATGGTCTGGCCGAGCTCGTCGACGGAGCGGCGCAGGAAGCCGAGGACCTCGGCGCCGGCCCGGGAGTCCAGGTTTCCGGTCGGCTCGTCGCCGAAGATGATCTGCGGGCGGGCGGCGAGCGCGCGGGCGACGGCCACGCGCTGCTGCTGGCCGCCGGACAGCTCGGTCGGGCGGTGCTTGAGGCGACCGGCGAGACCGACGGTCTCCACGACCCGGTTCAGCCACTCCGCGTCGGGCTTGCGGCCCGCGATGTCCATGGGGAGCGTGATGTTCTCCAGGGCGTTCAGCGTGGGCAGCAGGTTGAAGGCCTGGAAGATGAAGCCGATCCGGTCGCGGCGCAGCTGCGTGAGCTTCTTGTCCTTCAGCCCGGTGATCTCGGTGTCGTCCAGGTGGATCTGCCCGCTGGTCACCGTGTCGAGACCGGCGAGGCAGTGCATCAGCGTGGACTTGCCGGAGCCGGAGGGGCCCATGATCGCGGTGAACTGGCCGCGCATGATGTCGACGTCCACCTGGTCGAGGGCGACGACGCGCGTCTCCCCGGAGCCGTAGGCCTTGACGACCTTGCGTGCCCGGGCCGCGACGGCTTCATGCCCTCCAGTACCCCCGTGCCTGGTTTCGGTCACAGCCGTTGTCACGGTGTTTTCTCCTTCTCCTGCTGCTGCGGTGGCGTGCGTCGCCGTCGTGAAGTCTGGTGCGGGACGGGGCCGGGCGCGCTGGTGCCCGTCGCCGTATCCGTCCGGGGGTTTTCCCCACCCCCCTGGGCCGCTTCTCACCCCCGGCCCATGTGAACCAGTTAAAGACGCGGACGGTCCCTCGGCCTCATCCGCCGGGACGAAAGACCCCTGGCCCGTTGTGGTGAGAGACCCCTAGGGGTTCTCCACCCTTCGGGGGAGGTGCCGTGGGGGATACCGCGGGATACAGGCGTGGTGAGAAGGTGTTCCCCGCAGGTGCGTGCAGGGGGAAGGAATCTTCGTGGGCTCAGAGGAGAGCACGGCCGAAAGCCCGGACGGCATACCGGGCGCCCGTGCGGACGGCCCGTCGGGCAGCCGTGTTCCGGCCAACGACTCCAACGGCCGGGCGGAACCGACCCCGCCGGCGTTTGAGGCGCGGGGTCTGGGTCAGCGCCCCAGCAGCCGGGCCGCGGGGGCCGATGCCACCGTCATCGGCACGGTCGGTGCCGGCGCCGCGGCCGGCGCCGGTGCCGCGGCCGGTGCCAGTGCCCGTGCCGGTGCCGGTGCCGCGGCCGGTGCCAGTGCCCGTGCCGGTGCCGCGAAGGGCAGGGCCGGTACGGCCGAGGCCGATACGGGCCCCGCGGCCGGTGCGGGTGCGGGCGCGAGCGGGGCCGGTGCACGTACGGGCGCGGCCGAAGCCGGTGCGGGAGCCGGTGTGGCCCATGGCGGCGGCGCGACGGCGGCGGGGCATGGGCGGCCGGCGGCTGCCGTCGTGGCTTCGCTCATGCTCGGCATGGCGCTCGTCGCGCTCGACAGCACCATCGTCTCCACCGCCGTCCCCCAGATCGTCGGCGACCTCGGCGGCTTCTCCGTCTTCTCCTGGCTCTTCTCCGGCTACCTCCTCGCCGTCACCGTCACCCTCCCCGTCTACGGCAAGCTGTCCGACACCTTCGGCCGCAAGCCCGTCCTCCTCTTCGGCATCGGCCTCTTCCTCGTCGGCTCGCTGCTCTGCGCGCTCGCCTGGAACATGGCCGCCCTCATCGCCTTCCGCATCGTCCAGGGCCTGGGCGGCGGCGCCCTCCAGGGCACGGTCCAGACCCTGGCCGGCGACCTCTACCCCCTCAAGGACCGCCCGAAGATCCAGGCCCGGATGTCCACCGTCTGGGCCACCTCGGCCGTGGCCGGCCCCGCGCTCGGCGGGCTGCTCGCCTCCTACGCGCACTGGCGCTGGATCTTCCTGATCGACCTGCCCCTGGCCGCCCTGGCCCTGTGGATGATCGCCCGTCACCTGACCGAGCCCGTACGGTCCCCCGGGCGCCGCGGCCCGGTCGACTGGGCGGGAGCCCTCGGCATCTTCGCCTGTGGCGGGCTGCTGCTCTTCGCGCTCGTGCAGGGCGGGGTCGCCTGGCCCTGGCTGTCCGCCCCCTCGCTGGGGCTGCTGGGCGCGAGCGCGGTGCTGGCCGCGGTGGTGGTCCGGGTCGAGCGCCGAGCCGAAGAACCGATTCTGCCCGGCTGGGTCTGGCGCCGGCGCACCATCGCCGCCGTCAACCTCGCCATGGGCGCGCTCGGCCTGCTGATGGTCGCCCCGATGGTGTTCATGCCGACGTATGCCCAGTCCGTGCTCGGCCTCGGGCCCATCAGCGCCGGGCTGGTCATGTCCGTGATGACCCTGAGCTGGCCCATCACGGCCGCCTTCAGCCAGCACGTCTACCGCCGCATCGGCTTCCGCAACACCGCCGCCCTCGGCATTGCCCTGGCCGCGGTGATCCTCTTCTCCTTCACCCTGCTCCCCTACCCCGCCCGGCCCTGGCAGCCCCCGCTGATCATGCTGCTGCTGGGCGGCGCCCTCGGCATCTTCCAGCTCCCGCTGGTCGTCGGGGTCCAGTCCACCGTGGGCTGGGCCGAACGCGGAACGGCGACGGCCTCGGTGCTGTTCTCCCGCCAGGTCGGCCAGAGCGTGGGCGCGGCGCTGCTCGGGGCCGTCGCCAACGCCACCATCGCCGCCCGCCTGGTGGACGCCCCCATGCCCGGACTCCCGGACAAGCTGGACGACGTATCGAAGGCCCTGGACCAGCCGGGGCTGCTCCCGCAGGCCGCCGCCAACTACCTGCGCGAGGCCGTGGCCGCCGCCGTGGACCACATCTTCCTCGGCGCGACGGGCGCGGCCGTGGCCTCGCTGCTGATCCTGCTGCTGGTGGCGCCGCGGAGGTTCCCGGTACTGCCGGAGCAGCGCGAGGAGTAACGGGCGGAAGGCCTCGCCGAGTTGTCATGCCCCAGGCCAATGGGTAAGTGTCTGTCCAGGACCGCGGACCGAGGACCGAGAACCGAGGACCGCCAGCAGGACGCAATCCGGGGGGACGACCGACATGGCTTCCGCACTCTTCGCACTGGCCTTACTGGCCGCACTGGCCGGGCCCATCGGCCTGCGGCTGCGCCGCCACCCGGGGTTCGTGACCGGCCGCGACGGCCGGCTGTCCACCTCCACGACGCTGGCCCTGGCCTGGACAGTGATCCTGGTCTGGCTGCTGCTCACGATCCTCGCCTACGGGCTCACCGCGGGCGGCGGAGTCCCCTACTTCCAGGGCTCCGACGGCCCGCTGTCCACGCTGACGACGGTGTACCTGCCGCTGCTCGGGGGGCCGTACGCGGCCCTGATCGGGGCGAAGACGGTCGTCGGCATGCGGGTGGAGAACGGCACCCTGGCCAAGCCGGCCGCGAAACCGACCGCCTCGGGGCGGCGGCCCCTGAGGGAGCTCATCGCGAACGACGGCGGGCGGACGGACCTGGTCGACGTCCAGTACGTCGCGCTGAGCGGGGTCACGATGCTGTACGTGGCGCTGTTCTTCCTCGCGGACGTGGGTGCGGGGCTGCCGCGGCTGCCCTCCGAGGTCTGGGCCCTGACGGGGGCTCCGGCTGGCGCGTATCTCCTGAACAAGCTGGCTTCCCGGGCGAACCCGGTGATCACCCGGGTCACCGTCTCCGAGGGCCTCCTCACGGTCGAGGGCGGCGGCTTCACCGACCCCCGCCTCACGGTCGACGACACCCCCCTCCCGGCCACCCCGGACCCCACCACGGCCACCCTGACGGCCCCCCTCCCCTCCTCCACCCACCCCCCGTTCACGGTGGTGGTCACCTCCCGCGGCCTCCGCAGCGACCCGTTCCGCTACGAATCCCCTACCCCGTCGATCCCGGCCGCCCGGAACCCGTCGACGCAGTAACCGTGCCGCGGCTCGGCGGTGGCCGGGGCCGACCTGGGGCTCGGCCGGCCCCTTGGCGGGGGCCGCGCCGGTCCCTCGGCGGGGGCATGGCGGGGCCGGGTCGGGTGCCTTGCCCGGGACTTGGCCGGTCCCTTGGCGGGGGCTTCGCGGTGGTCGGGGCCGGTCCCTTGGCGGGGGCTTCGTGGGGCCGGGGCCGGTTCCCCGGCCGGGGGCTCGGCCGGTCCCCTGGCGGGGGTTCGTGAGGCCGGGGCC
>NZ_JBICYR010000036.1:54858-58785 GCF_043201175.1 Streptomyces sp. NPDC048337 | reverse complement strand
CGCCCTTTCCGGGTCGGCTCTGTCGGACCTGCCATCGCGCCGAATTCATCTCGTTTTAGTCCCGGCCGACACCCCACCCCGTCCCCGACCCCGGCAGCACCCTCCAGCCCACCCGGCACCTACCCAGCCCCGGCCGGCAATTCCGGCCCCGCCGGGACCATTCAGCCTGGCCGGCACTGTTCAGCCTCGCCGGCGTTTGAGGCGCGGGGAGCCCGCGGTTCGGGGAGGGCGGGGGTCAGGGGCGGGTCGGCTTGGTCCAGGGCCAGCGGGGCTTTGGTTTGCGGCCCGTCGGGACGTGGAGGTACTTCCAGCCCTTCTGGAGGTGCAGCCGCTTCGAGTAGCCCGACGGGACCCGCTCGTAGAGGAGCACCGTCGGCGGGCCGCCGTCCGCCGCCGGGACCGGGATCTCGTACCACTTCGGCGGGTGGCCGGTCGGGCCGAGCAGGATCGGGAGGACCCGGCCGTCCATCGGGCCGCCCTCGAAGGGGGTGGGTTGGCTTCTCACCCCCTCAGTGTCACAGCAGGTGCGCCGCCTCGGAGACCACCGGGATCACGCGCCGCGCCAGGACCCCGACCGGGCCCTCCGCCGGTTCAAGGGCCAGGGCCGCGCGGGCGGCCGCCGCGGTTTCCGGGTCCGTGGCGGCGGTTGCGGTCAGCAGGGCGATGAACTGGTCCACCAGCCAGTCCCGCAGGGCGTCCACCCCGGGCTGTTTGCCCTCGTCGATCCAGATGAGGGACGCCGCCTCCACCGCGGTGATCCACGTACGGACCATCATGCGCAGCCGGGGGCCGGGCTGCGGGACGCCCAGGTGGACGAGGATCTGCGCGGCCGCGGCCCGGCGGATGCCGTCCACGGTCGCCGTCGTACGGGAGGTCTCGACGACGCTGCCGCCCTGGAGGAGGGCCGAGAAGCCGGCGTCGTGCTCGTCGACGAAGGCCAGGTAGCGGTCGAGGGCGCGCGTCAGGCGCTGGGTCAGGGGGCCCTGCTGCGGTTCGGCGAAGCACTGTTCGAGGAGGTCGGCCGCCGAGCGCAGGGCGGCTTCGTAGAGCTGCTGCTTGCCGCCGGGGAAGTAGCGGTAGACGAGGGGGCGCGAGACCCCGGCCACCTCGGCGACGTCGTCGAGCGAGACCTCCTCGGGCGCCCGGTGCGCGAACAGCGAGAGGGCGACGTCGAGGAGTTGGGCTCGGCGCTCCTCGACGCTCAGTCTGCGGTAGGCGCGTACGGTCATGCACGCAGCGTAGACGACGCCCTTCAGGCGAGGAGGCCGGAGCTCTTCCACAGCCTGCGGCCGACTCCGCGCAGGACGCCGATGTCGTCGAGGAAGTCGGTGAGCCGCTTGGCGCCGGTCTGCATGACCTCGCGCCGGTGTCCGCTCGCCCTGACCTGGGCCACGGCCTCGCGCCGGTCCAGGCCGATGTTCTCGTAGACGGCCGGGTTGACGAAGGCGAGGGAGAAGACGCGGGCGGCCTCGCCGCAGCTGATCCGGGTGAGTTCCTGCTCCCAGCGCGGGGCGGTGAGCATCTGGCGGCGCAGTTCCTCGCGGGCGTACCGGACGTGGCGGGCCTCTTCGATGACGTGGATCCGGGTGACGCCGCGGACGAGGGGCTGGACGCGCTCGTCCGGGAAGGTCAGGCGCTGCATCCAGTCGAGGATCTCCTCGCCGAGGAGGGTGCAGGCGAAGGAGCCGGGGGTGGTCGAGATCGTCTTGAGGACGCGGGCGAGGTTGTGGTTGACGCGGGAGACCGGATAGGAGGGGGCGCCGGCCTTCTGGATCATGCGGGCGAACATCATCGAGTGGCGGCACTCGTCGGCGATCTCGGTGAGCGCGTACCGGACGTGGTTGCTGGTCAGGGACTTGTCGTAGATGTGCCGGACCAGCAGCTGCATGAGGATGATCTCGAACCAGATCCCGAGCGAGCCGAGCGCCGCCGCCTCGTGGCGGGAGAGGTCGATGCGCTGCTCCTCCCCCATCTTCTTCCAGAGCGGGGTGTCGTAGAGGGAGAGCAGTTCCGGCGGCCAGTAGTACTTGCCCTCGATCGCCGGGGCGTCCCAGTCGAGTTCCTTGTCGGGGTCGAAGGAGTGCTTGGCGGAGGATTCGAGCAGCCGTTCGGCGATCTGCTCGCGGTCCTTGAGCAGGCCGAGTGCGTCCCTCAGCGCGTTTCGATCGGTCGCGGTCGTCATGGCTTGGGATACCTCGCTCGTTGGGTTACCGGCGGTCACTGCTTATAAGACTGCCTGTCAGCAAGGTCGTCAATCCCCCGCGCACGACTTGTTGACCCCGCGTCTACCAACGTGTGACGCTGCCAACTGTCCAGTCCTGTACGGCAGTACGGCAGTACCTGAGACGAGGAGGCGTCAGTGTCGACGCACGAGCTCTACACCAAGGACCCGGGCGAGGGCGTCTGGCAGGTTCCGGCCTCCGGCTCCGCGCGCTTCAGCTGGGAGTACGACGGCGGCCGCGAACGGCTCCTCGCGCTCTACCAGAAGGGCAAGGACAAGCAGTGGGACGGCGCCAAGCGCATCGACTGGGACATCGAGGTGGACCCGTACGATCCGCTGGGCACGCCGGACGAGGTGCAGACGCTCTACGGGACGCGGCACTGGGCCAAACTCACCGAGAAGGACAAGGGCGAGCTGCGCCGGCACTACAGCGCCTGGCAGTTCAGCCAGTTCCTGCACGGCGAGCAGGGCGCGATGGTGTGCGCGGCGCGCATCGTGGAATCGGTGCCGGACCTGGACGCGAAGTTCTACTCCGCCACCCAGACCATGGACGAGGCCCGGCACGCGGAGATCTTCGGGCGCTTCCTGCACGAGAAGGTCGGGATGCTCTACCCGATCAACGACAGCCTCCAGGCACTGCTGGGCGACACCCTGCGCGACTCCCGCTGGGACATGCCGTACCTGGGCATGCAGGTGCTGATCGAGGGGCTGGCGCTGGCGGCCTTCGGCATGATCCGCGACACGACGGACAAGCCGCTGCCGAAGCAGATCCTGGCGTACGTGATGCAGGACGAGGCCCGGCACGTGGCCTTCGGGCGGATGGCACTGCGGGACTACTACAAGCAGCTGACGGACGCCGAGCTGCGCGAGCGCGAGGAGTTCGTGATCGAGGGCTGCTACCTGATGCGGGACCGGCTGCGCGGGGTGGAGGTGCTGGAGAACTTCGGGATCGCGCGGCGGGAGGCGGAGGAGTACAGCGAGCAGTCGGAATTCCTGCACCTGTTCCGGAAGCTGCTGTTCAGCCGGATCGTGCCGTGTGTGAAGGACATCGGGCTGTGGGGGGAGCGGTTGCAGAAGGCGTACCTCGACATGGGCGTCTTCGAGATGGGCGACTCGAACCTCGACCTCCTGATGAGCCAGGACGAGGAGATCGCCGAGGCGCTGGACCGCGAGCGGTTCGCGGCCGAGGAGTCGGAACGGGTGGCGGAGGTCCGCGCCACCATTGCCGAGGGCGCGTAGACCACCACCGCGCGGGACCGGTCCCCCTGCTCCTCAATCGCCGGAGGGGCTGGACGCACCTGGCGTGACTGAGTTGGGTACGGGCCAAAGATCGGGGCTCTGCCCCGTACCCCGCGCCTCAAACGCCGGCGAGGCTGAAAAGTCCCGGCCAGGCTGAATGGTCCCGGCGGGGCTGGCATTGCTGGCCGGGGCTGGGTAGGTGCCGGGTGGGCTGGAGGGTGCTGCCGGGGTCAGGCGGTACGCCCGGGGTCGGGGACGGGGTGGGGTGTCGGCCGGGACTAAAACGAGATGAATTCGGCGCAACGTCCCGCCCGACAGAGCCGACCCGGAAATGGCGCCGAACATCGAAGCCCGTCCCGGACGACACCCCACCCCCGCCCCCGCCCCCCCCACCACCCCCCCCCCGCCCCCCCCCCCCCCCCCCCGCCCCCCCCCCCCCCCCCCCCCCCCCCCCCCCCCCCCCCCAC
>NZ_JBICYR010000036.1:0-54851 GCF_043201175.1 Streptomyces sp. NPDC048337 | reverse complement strand
CCTCGGTTTTTTACGCGGCCACGCCCCCGCCCGCCGCCCCCCCCCGTCTGGGCGGCCCACGACTCCCCCCCGCGCCGCCCCCCCCCCCCCCCCCCCGTCCCCGGCCCCCGCGAAACCCCCGCCAGGGATCGGCCGAGCCCCGGCCAGGGGGACCGGCCCCGGCCCCGACCACCGCGAAGCCCCCGGCCAGGGGGACCGGCCCCGGCCCCGACGCCCACGAAGCCCCCGCCAGGGGGACCCGCCCCGGCCCCCGCCAGGAACACCGCCGAGCCCCCCGCCAGGGGAACGCGCCCCCGGCCCCCGCCAGGGCGACTACCCCGCCACGGGAAGGGTCAGGACCGCCAGCGCCCCGCCCCCCTCCGCCCGCCGGAACTCCAGCCGCGCCCCGATCGACTCCGCCTGCCCCACCGCGATCGTCAGCCCCAGCCCATGCCCCTTCCCCCCACTCCGGAACCGCTGCGGCCCGTGCGCCACCAGGTAGTCGGGGAAGCCGTCCCCGTGGTCCCGTACCGTCACCACCGGCCCGTCCACGGTCAACACCACCGGCGCCCGCCCGTGCTTGTGCGCGTTCGCCACCAGATTCCCCAGCACCCGCTCCAGCCGCCGCCGGTCCGTCTCCACGTGCGCGTCCCGTACGATCACGACCTCCGTCGGCGTCCCCGACGCCCGCACCACCCGCCGCGCCAGCCGCCCCAGCTGGTGCAGGTCGGTCTCCACCGCCTCGCTACCCGAGTCCAGCCGCGAGATCTCCAGCAGGTCCTCCGTCAGCTGCCGCATGGTCCGTACGCGCTCCCGCACCAGCTCCGTCGGCCGCCCCTCCGGCAGCAGTTCCGACGCCGCCTGCAACCCCGTCAGCGGCGTCCGCAGCTCGTGCGCCACGTCCGCCGTGAACCGCTGCTCGCTCTCCAGCTTCGCCTGCAGCGTCCCCGCCATCGTGTCCAGTGCCCCGGCCACCGTAGCCACCTCGTCCTGGCGCCGCGCCGGGTCCTTCGTCCGCGGGTCGCCCACCCGTGCGTCGAGGTCGCCCTGCGTGATCCGCCGGGCCACGGTCGCGGTCTGGTGCAGCCGCCGCGTCACGCGCGTCACGGCGAAGGCGCCGACCAGCAGCGTCCCGCCGATCGCCAGGACCGACGAGCCGATGATCGCGTTGTCCAGGCCGCTGATCGTGCGCGCGCTCTGCCCGTAGTCGATGGCGGTGGCCAGCGCCCGCCCGTCGGCCGGCGCCGCCGCCCACATCGTCGGGCGGCCCCGGTACTCGCCCACGATCGTCCCGCGGTGCCCGCTGACGGCGAGCGCCCGCAGCCGCGGCGGAAGCCCCTCCGGATCGAGCCCCGACTCGGGCGGCAGGGCCTCGCCCGCCTCGTACGCGCGCGAGGCGTCGTGCAGCTTGGCGAGGGCCTTCTCGCGCGCTGTGGCCACGGTCTGCCGGGTCACCTCCACGTGCACCAGCGCACCCACCACGGCGGCCAGGGAGCAGCACATCACCACGATGAAACACGCCGACTTCCAGGTCAGCGTGGCCGTCCACGCGGGCAGCCGGAGCCGAGCAGGGAGCCTCACGGCGACGTGCCCGTGCCCGGGACAAGGCCGGGGCTCGGGCCCACCGGGGTCTGCGGATTCCCGGGCACCCGTACGATCTGCTCGCGCGTCGGCAGCATCGTGCGCTGCTTCTCGTCCCAGGACCAGGCGGTGATCAGCTCGTAGCCGTTGTTGCCGCTGGGCACGCGCAGGATCACGTCCCGCCCGGCGAGCTCCACCGAGACGACGGTCTGCGTGGTCGCCATGATCCGGTTGAGCCGGCCGTCGGCGTCCGCAGTGTAGACCCGTACGGACATCATCTTGTCCGGGAACTCGATCCCGACGATCAACTCGTCCGCCTCGTTCCCCGTCAGGTCCCGGTAGTACGGCGTCAGCACCGGGCACGCCGCCCGCTCGGCCCCCTCCTGCCCGCAGCCCCTGATCGCGGCGGCGGTCTCGGGCGGCATCCCGTCGGCGCCGACGTCCGCGTTCGGGTGGGCCCGCAGCTCGGCCTGGACGAGGGCCACCGGGTCGACCGCGTGCACGTTCTGGTCCGGGACGGGCGGGATCCCCTGGACGTACTCGGGCGGGGCGCCCCCCGGGTCGGCCGGTGGCACCGCGGCGCCCTGGCGGTCGGGCCACAGGTGTACGGGCCCGCTCGCGGTAGCGGTGGCCCCCGCACTCGCCAGCCCGCCGCTCCGGCCGCAGCCCGCCAGGACCGGCACGAGGGGCAGCAGGGCCAGCAGCGCGACCGTACGGAAGGGCGTACGGAAAGGCGTACGGAAGGGAAAGGTCTTCACAGCCCCCAGCGTCCTCCTGTCCGCGACGGTACGACGGCGATGCCGGCCGACGACAACGATCCGGTCAACCTTATGCGGAGGTACGCCCTTTTTGCCCGCGAGGTTCGCGGGTCAGCCGTCGGTACGTCCGCGACGCAGCATCGCGAAACCGAGCCCGGCGGCGCCGACGGCCGCGATGCCGGCGCCCGCGGCGAGCAGCAGCACGCCGTCACCCGGCCCGTCGGCGAGGGAGTTCAGGCGCTGCACGTCGGCGGGGCCGTCCGCGACCGTACGCGCAGGTGATCCCTTCGGGGCGGAGGCGGGCACGACCCGGCCGCCGTTGCCGCCGCCGCGGGTGCCGGTCTTGTGGCCGTCACCCGCGACCCCGTGGGCGGCGCCCGGCGCGGGGGTGTCCCCGATCCAGGACGTCAGCCGCCCGTCGGACTGGAGCGTGGCGTGCAGATCCCCGGCGCCGCCGACGGCGGTCGCGCCGTCCCGGCTGGTCAGGGTGGTGGCCGTGCGGCCGTCGGCGGTGAGGATGTCGGCCTGGTACGCGTCCTTGGCGACGCGGTACACCTTCGCGGTGGAGACGCCGTCGGCGAGGGAGAGGCTCTTGACCAGGGTCCGCTGCGGCGCGGCGGAGTGCGCGGACGAGGCGGCCGGCACCCCCTCGGCCAGCGCGGCGGCGGTGGGCAGCGCCAGCAGGCTTCCGGCGCATGCGGTCACGGCGGCGGCGCGAACGAGAGTGCGGCGGCTGACGGTGGTCACGGAAAGTCCTTCGGTGCTGTTGGTCGCCCTGGAGCGTCCAGGTGGCCCCAACCTATGCGCCGGCCGTTGCGGCAGAGCCCCGTTCGTGTAACAGCGGTGTCGCAGGGTGCCGTCGGAGTCGTTACACAACAGGGGGATTGCCGTGCGGCGCCCGGGCTGCTCCCATGGACGGCGGGGGTGAGGGTCATGAGGGGACTCAAGGTGCTGCCGAGCGGTCGGCCCGGCCGGGGTCGGCTGTATGTCAACCTGCCCGACGGGCAGGCGGTGGCCTGGTACGACCGGCAGGCGAACCGCATCAGCGTCCTCGCGGACGACCACCGCGAGGCGATCCTGGCGGTGCTGCGCCCGTACCTGAGCGGGACGGTCGCCATCGGCCCGCCGCCCGTCCCCACGGCGGCCGACCTGCTCGGCCTCGCCATGCCCCCGGACGCGGACCTGGCGCCGAACCGCCCGGGCGAGACCCTGCTGGGCGAGCTGGAACACGGCGCCGCGGGCACCCGCGCCCGGCACCGGCTCCGGCAGGACCTGGTGGCCCGGCAGCGGATGGGGGACGCCTTCGACGCCATGGAGGCCGACGGCTGGCGGATCCTGCACTGCGTCCCGCTCCCGGGGGCGGGACGCATCGACCACCTGCTGATCGGCCCCGCCGGGGTCTTCTGCGTGCGTACGGTCCCGGGCCGCCGTCAACGCGCCGTGGTCGGCGACCTCCTGCTCACGGTCGGCCGCACCGAACCCCGCCCGGACCCGCGCTGGATCCGCCGCGCGGCGGCCCGCGCCACCTCGGCCCTGAGCGCACCGGTCACCCCGGCCCTGGCCCTGGTCGAAGCCTCCCGCCTGGAGGTGGCCCCCACCCTCCGCGACATCCGCATCCTCCAACCCCTGACCGCCCCCCGAGACCTCACGGCATCCCCGACCACCCTCAAACCCCCGGACATCGAAGCCCTGTTCACCACGGCCCGGGACCTACGAACCTGGCTCCGACCCACACCCAAATCCGGCCCCACTTCCAAATCCGGCCCCGCAGGCACATCCAGCCCCGCCGGCGTTTGAGGCGCGGGGCCCGGGGCGGAGCCCCGAATCTTGTACCCGCACCTGTGCACAAGGCCGGGGCACATCCAGCCCCGCCGGCGTTTGAGGCGCGGGGTCCGGGGCGGAGCCCCGAATCTTGTGCCCGCACCTGCGCGCTCAGGCGGGCAAACCCAGCCCCGCCGGCGTTTGAGGCGCGGGGTCCGGGGCGGAGCCCCAGGAAGCGGCGCCGCCGGCCTCCCCCCGTCAGGCGGAGGTCCGCTTCCGCGCCGGAGCCCCCTTCTTCGCGGCAGCAGAGGCAGAGGCGGCGGTCGACTTCTTCGCGGCCGCCGCCGAAGCCGACTTCTTCGCCGCCGACTTGGCCGTCTTCGTGGCGGCCGCCGTCTTCTTCGTCCCGGCCGAAGCCGCCGTCTTCTTCGCCGACGCCGACGCCGCTGTCGACTTCTTCCCGCCCACCGCCTTCGGGGCACTCGCGGCCGCCGCCTTGCGCCGAATCGGCGTCACATCGGCCTTGGCCCCGGCCTCCGCCTCGGCCTCAGCCTCCGAACCCCCCTCCCCCCGCGAGGCCTTGGCCGCCCGTACGCTCTTCTCCAGCGCCGCCATCAGGTCGATCACCTGCCCACCGGCCGGCTCCACCACCGCCTCCGCCGGCTCGAACGCCCCGCCCGCCTTCGCCGCGATCATCGCCTCCACGGCGTCCCGGTAGTCGTCGTGCAGCGAGGCCATCTCCACCTCCCCCAGCGTGGCCATCAGCGCATCGGCCAGGTCGAGTTCGGCGTCCCGTACCTTCACCGACCCCTCCGGCGCCACCCCCTCCGGCGCCCGGATCTCGTCCGGCCACAACAGCCCGTGCATCGCGATCACATCGTCGACGACCCGCAGCATGCCCAGCCGTTCCCGCCCCCGCAGCGCGTACTTCGCGATCGCCACCTTCCGGCTCCGCTTCAGTGCCTCCCGTAGCAACGTGTACGGCTTCGCCGCCGTCGCCCCGTTCGACGCCAGGTAGTACGCCGCGTCCATCTGCAGCGGATCGATCTCCTCCGCCGGCACGAACGAAACGATCTCGATCGTCTTCGCGGTCGCGATCGGCAGCTGTGCCAGGTCCTCGTCCGTGATCGGGATGATCGACCCGTCGGCCTCCTCGTACCCCTTGCCGATCTCGGCCGTCGACACCTCCTCGCCGTCCAGCTCACACACCTTGCGGTAGCGGACCCGGCCGCCGTCACTCAGGTGGATCTGACGGAAGGAGATCGAGTGGCTCTCGGTGGCGTTCACGAGCTTGATCGGAATGCTGACCAAGCCGAAGGAGATCGCCCCGTTCCAAATGGATCGCACGGTTCCTCCTGATTCGTGGCAATCTCATCGTATGACGCCGATCACAATGGTGGAGGGCCGTCGCATCGCGCTCAGCAATCTCGACAAGGTCCTGTACCCGGAGACCGGCTTCACCAAGGGCGAGGTGCTGCACTACTACGCCACCGTCGCGGGTCCGCTCCTCGTCCACATCCACGACCGGCCGGTGTCCTTCCTCCGCTATCCCGACGGCCCGGACGGCCAGCTCTTCTTCACGAAGAACCCGCCGCCCGGCACACCCGCCTGGGTGAAGACCACCCCCGTGCCCCGCTCCGAGGACCTCTCCGCCGAACAGGTGGTTGTCGCGGACATGCCCTCCCTCATGTGGGCGGCGAACCTCGTCGTGGAGTTCCACACGCCCCAGTGGCCCGCCGGCCGCCCGGCCGTCGCCGACCGGATGATCATCGACCTCGACCCCGGCCCGCCCGCCACCGTCGTCGAGTGCTGCGCCGCCGCGCTCTGGCTGCGCGACCGGCTCGCCGCCGACGGCCTGCACGCCTACGCCAAGACCTCCGGCTCCAAGGGCATGCACCTGGCGGTGCCCCTCGAGCCGGCCCCCTCCGAGCAGGTGTCGGCGTACGCGAAGCGGCTCGCCCAGGAGGCCGAGCGCGAGCTCCCCGACCTGGTCGTGCACCGCATGGCCAAGGCCCTGCGCCCCGGCAAGGTCTTCGTCGACCACAGCCAGAACGCCGCCGCCAAGACCACCGCCGCCCCTTACACGCTGCGCGCGCGGGCCCGCCCGACCGTGTCCGCGCCGGTGTCCTGGGAGGAGGTCGAGGCCTGCCGCAACCCCTTCGACCTGGTCTTCCTCGCCGACGACATCGCACCGCGGCTGGCCCGCGACGGAGACCTCTTCGCCCCGCTGGCCCGTCTCGACAGGGCCGGGAGACTCCCCGGGGGGCGGTCGTGATCAGCGTCGCGCTCGCCACCGCCGTACGCACCCGAGGCCGGCGTCAGCCGAGCCACCATGAACCGCGCGACCTCAGTCCTCGCCGAATGGGACAGCCGGGTCGACGAGAGTCCGGCTACCGCCCTGGATCGCCAGCACCGCGAGGAGCTCAGCGAAGTTCGCGGCAAGCTCCGTAAGAGCCGACAGGAATGCCGGCAGCTCCAGGACCAGGTCGACGCCGCTGCCACTGTCATCACGGCGCTGCTGGCCGAGAACGCGGCGTTCCGTGAACAGCCGGCCAAACGATCGGCCGTCGTCATCCCACTCGACCGGACGAACGCCATCCGTGAATGAACTGCGAGCCCGCGCGGGGTGAGGCTATTCCGGTGACAGGCCGGCCGGACCAGCGAGCCCCACTCCGTTCAGAGGACCGAGCAGACAGACCCTGGCGGCATGGATGAGAGTTCGCCGAAGGTGGTCCTTCGACCGCCCCTTGAAGTCATGCGTCCGCGTCCGGCCGATGAGATCCCCGAGCAGGACAGCATGCCCGGGGGGCTTCAGTACTCTCTCAAGCTGGATGGGTTTCGTGCACTCGCCTTCATCCTGGACGGCGGAAGAGTGTTCTTGCAGTCACGTTCCGGGAGGGACCTCACCAGAGAGTTCCCGCAGGTCACCGAATATCTGCATGAGAATCTACCGCCCGGAATCGTCCTGGACGGCGAGCTCTGCGCCTACCGCGACGGGCGGCTGAACTTCACTGATCTGCTTCGATCCCGCGCCGATCGCGAGCGGTCAGGAATTCCGGTCTACTACATCGCCTTCGACATCCTCGCCATCCCAGGAATTGACGTCAGGGCCCTGCCTCTATGGGAGCGGTGGGAGCTCCTTGGCGGGGCGTTGGGCGATGCCGAGCCTCCCCTCCAGCGTGTGCTTGCCACGCTGGACGAGGGGATTGCGTACCTCTGGTTTCGCGAGATGAGGGCCGTGGGAGTCGAAGGGATCGTGGCCAAGTCGCTCAGTTCGACCTATCAGCCGGGGGAAACATGGGCCTGGAGGAAGATCAGGCACTTCGACACCCGAGACGGCAGACTCCTCGGCGTGTTCGGTCCGGAACAGCGACCGCACGCCCTTCTCGTGGAGCTTCCCGACGGCCGAACTGTGAAGACCTCGCCGCGTCTGACGGGAATTCAGGCACGACAGGTCGGCGAATCGGTACGCGGCCGCCTCGGAGAGCGGACCGAACATCCCGACCACGGGCCCGTGATCCTACTGATCGAGCCAGTTCTGGTTGAGGTGCGCGAGACGGCCGGCCGCCACGAGACCGCGAGATTCGTGCGCGTCCGGATCGAGGATTGAGGCGGCGTCGTGTCAGTTGGTCCTACATCCTCGGTCCTTGGCCACCGAGTCGAAGAACGCCTTGAAGAGGGAGGTTCGGGCCTGTTCGTGTGAGGCGCTGCCCGCGTCCAGCAGCAGGTCGCGGTACGTGTCGTCATAGCCCATGGCAACGTACAGGTCCCCGGCGGTGCAGGTGCTGACGGTGCGGGTGTTTTGCGGAGTGGCTGTCTCATCTCTGCGTACTCCTTGGGTCAGGAGGGGATCCTCGCTGACGGCCAGGGTGATGTGAGGCGCGCCAGGACCCTTCAGGGTCAGCTCACAGACCCTCGTCTTGGAGTCGTTACCGGTCACCCGCTCGGTACCGGGTTCTGCCTTTCCCTCGAAGAGAGCGGCCTCCGGCAGCCTGAAGCCGGCCATGCCGCAGGCGTTGGCCGGATCGGTGGGCTGTGGTCCACCGGAGTCGGATGGACCCTGCAGGCCCACGGGAGCCTTCAATGCGCTGCTGTCCATACAGCCGAGCCCTTCAGCGACGTGCCTGGCTGCGCTCATCGCTGCCTGGGCTAGATCTTCGCGGGCGGCCCGGCCGCGGATGAGGTCTACCTTGAGTGCCGGTACGTTCGCGCGCTGGACGACGGGCGCAGCCTTACCGGAGCAGCTGGTAGGGAGCAGGACCCATGCCTGGGTCTCGGAGGCGGCACCGGTGGCGCCGCCCACGAAGTAGGAGGAGGCCGACGGGTCCTTCCACAGTCGGGATCCGAGGGCGAAGTCGGCCCTGTCGAAGGAGAGTTCCGCCTTCAGCTCGGGCTGGTCGGCTCCCAGGAGCTTGCTGGTGCGCTGAACGGTGCACGAGAAACCGTACGGATCCGACCCCTCGTAGATGCTCTTCCGGGTCAGCCTGCCGGGACCGTCCAGCACGGGGCTCAGCTCTGATGAGGCGAGCGCGCCGTTGCAGAAGCGGTTCTGGCCCATGATGTCGGTGTTCCACCAGATGAGCAGTCCGGCACAGCCGGCGAGGGCGAGCAGCGTGGCGAGTCCTGTGCGCGTGGTTCGCCGACTGATTCGAGGACGCAGGGGCATAAGGATTACTTCTTCTCTCGCAAGGCGAGGTAGGCACTTTCACGCCCACCGGTGTAACTCTGCTGAGCCTCTCGCTGAGCCGCTCCGACGCTGGTCGCTGACTGGTGGGTTTCCTTTCCCCAGCTCTGGAAGAACTTGTCGAGGTCTGTCTGTGCGGCGTCGTTGGCGGAGCTGATGCGCTCGCGTGCCAGCAGGCCTTGTTCTGCGGTGACTCCCTTGAGCCATTCGTTCCAGGCCCCGTCGACCGTCCGCTGGGCGAGGTCTCCGACGACGGGTATGCCGGTGATGGAGCCGCCGATCACGTGGTATCCGTACACCCTCTTGTCGCCGGCCTCGCTCAGGACGGCATCGCGTTCGCTCAGCTTGATGTCGCCGCCTATGGCGTTGATTGCGCCGTTGACCTCGCCTATCTTGGCCGCGCGGTTCTTGAGGGCTTCGGGATCGGAGAGGTCCGAGGTAGTGAGCTGCTCCGCCATATAGCGGCGCTCAGACTCGTGGAGGAGGAAGTAGTTCTCCGGATCCTCGGACACCCCTCTCAGCACACGCAGCACACTGCCTCTGCTGTTCTGGATCCTGGAGTCATCGCCGGCGGCCAGCGCGTCGTCCTTGCCCACCCTGTCACCGGGCCCCTCGCCGGCGATGATGTCCACGATATCCGGGGAGTAGGAGGACAGAGCGCGCGCAAGTGGTCCGCGTACGTTCGCGTACTCCTCGCTCTTCAGGACGGTGTCGCCCTGCCCCTTCAGCTCACCCTTGTCGTCCTTGCCATTCCCGTCGCCGTAGTCGAAGAGGTTGACGGCGTCGTGCATGATGCGGGCCTCGGCCTCGGAATGCCGGGTGATCTCCGTGCCGGGAGATCCCGGCAGCTGGCCGGTCGTGCCGGTTTCCAGGGCTGCCCGTCGCTCCTGTTCGGCGTGATTCTGTGCGGTAGGTGCGGGATCGGGCGTTTGCGCGGACGGAGCGTCGGTGGCCAAGTCTCCCCCTCTTATTCAACGGTCTTATTCAACGGTGAACGGACGGCAGTTCATCACACCGTGCGGGCGCGGTGCGCTATCGGTCCCTCTATCCACCGTCCCAGTCACCGCAAGGTCAGGTTGACCCGTGCGAGGCCGCCCGGAGCGGGACACACAGAACGCAAACGCCTACTGTGAGTGACTCTGCGTCGATGGTGAGGGTCAGGGCGTCCCGCGACAGCCGGCACGAGGCGCCGGTGTGTCTCATGAGGCACGCCGAAGTCTGGAGAACGACGGCCATCGGCTGGTCGTCGTGCGCTCCGAGACCGAGGTGGTGCTCCAGGCCCGCTCCGGCCGGATCGTGACGAGCGCGTTCCCCGATCTGGCGGCGGCGGCACTGCAGTTGCCCGCCGGGACGGTCCTCGACGGGGAGGTGGTCGTCTGGCACCAGGGCCGCACCGACTTCGCCCTGGTCCAGCGGCGCGCGGCGGCCACCGCGGCCCGGGCGGCCGTCCTCGCGCAGAGCCTGCCGGCCTCGTACGCCGCCTTCGACGTGCTGGAGCTGGCGGGCCTCGACCTGCGCGCCCGCCCGTACGAACGCCGCCGCGCGCTCCTCGTCGACCTCCTGCTCCCGCTGGGTCCGCCCCTCCAGCCGGTGCCCATGACGACGGACCCGGAGCTGGCCGCCACCTGGTACGAGACCCTGCCCGCCAGCGGCATCGAGGGGCTGGTCGTCAAGCGGCTGGACCAGGCCTACCCGGCCGGGCGGCGCGGCTGGCAGAAGCTGCGGCACACGGACGTGCGCGACGCGGCGGTGGTCGGCTACACCGGCACCCCGCGCCGCCCGCTGGCCCTGGTCCTGGTACTGCCGGTCGGGGCCGAGACGCCGCTGATGTCGAGCCCGCTGACGGCGGCCCTGCGTGCGGAGGTAGCGGCCGTCGTGGCCTCCCGGGCGGAGGCGGCGGCCGCCGCGGCCGTGGGGGCCGGGGCCCTGGCCACGGTGACGGCGATCGGGCTCGGCGAGGTCCCTTTCCGCCCGCTGGACCCGCCCCTGACGGCGGAGGTCCGGCACACGTCCACGCGCCATCCGCCACCCGAGGTGCTCCGCCTCAGAACAGACCTCTGACCCGCGCGGGAGGCGCAGGTCAGAGGCCGACGGTACGGCTGGTGGGTCTCGAGGCTCAGGCGTGGGCGCCCCGCCCGGCGTCCGGGGGAGCCCCGGGCTGCACGTGCGGATGCGGTCCCTCCACGTGCTTGTAGCCGGACTCGCGCTCCTTGCGGACCTCGTCCGGGTGGCTGGAGGTGGTGGAGCCGAAGTTCCCGTACCCCTGCATCTCATGCGGCCGTAGGCCGCCCTCGGGGATCTCCACGGGGTCCCGCTCCTCGCGGACCTCGTGGACCGCGCCCCCGTTGGGCAGGTGCGGCTGGCTCTCGGGGGTGGGGGGCGGGGGCTCCTTGGCCCTGACCCGCTGGCCCAGCTTGAAACCGCCGAGCAGCATAGCGACGACGACCAGTCCGACGACGAAGAACCACGCGATGTCGGAGAGGACCGCGTCCACGCTCAGGATCATGTCCATACACACCATTTTCCCGCACTTCAGTGTGATATGCGCATTTCAGACCGGGATACGTTCCCCCATCCGGGGTACGCACCCATGGGCACCAGCCACGCGCACAGCCAAGGAGGCCGGCCATGACGCCACCCCGCGGATCTTCCCCCAAACGAGAACGCCAGTACGAACACATCAAGGAGGGCATCGAGCAGCGCGGCGAGTCCGAGGCGAAAGCCAAGGAGATCGCCGCCCGCACGGTCAACAAGGAACGCGCCCGGGCAGGCGAGTCCAAGACCGCGAGCAAGCTGTCCCTGGAGGACATGTCCTCCTCCCGGCGCGGCGGCCTCCACTCCCACTCCGGCCCCCAGGGCCCCAGGGCCCCACGTACGGCCAGCTCTACGCGGAGGCCCAGCGCCGCAACATCCACGGCCGCTCGGACATGAACAAGGCCCAACTCAAACGGGCCCTGGGCGAGTGACCCCCACCCGCCGGGGCCGCGCCATGTGGTACCCGGGCTGCTCCCCACAACAGCCCGGGTACCACATGGCGCGGCCCCGGCGGTCGTTTCGAACGGCCGCTACCCCCTCAGCGGCCCGTCCGAGTCGCGCAGCGCCCGGGTCTCGCGGCCGCCGAGCACGCCCAGGATCTCGGCGCAGATGGCCAGAGCCGTCTCCGCCGGGGTCCGCGCGCCGAGGTCGAGCCCGATCGGCCCGTGCACCAGGGCCAGTTGGGCCTCGCTCACCCCGGCGGCGACCAGCCCCTCGCGCCGCCTCGCGGTGGTCCGCCGCGACCCGAGCGCACCCACGTAGGGGATCCCGAGTTCCAGCGCACCCCGCAGCGTCGGGACATCGAACTCCGGATCGTGGCTGAGCAGCACCAGGCAGGCCGCGTCGCGGTGATCGGAAAGCACCTTCAGCGCGTCCGCCGCCGCCTCCACGGTCCGCGCGCCCCAGCCCAGCAGGACGGCCTGCCGCTCGATGATCTCCCCGAGCTCGCCGCCCCCGCCGATCACCACGTACGGGGCCGACGGATACGCCTCCACGAGCACCAGCCCGGACTCCCCGTACAGCGCGTCGCGCCCCGGCCGCCGAGTCCCCAGCAGCTCCCCGGCCCGCCGCCCGGCATCGTCACGCGGCGCCTCCGTAGCCCGTACGACCTCGCTCACGGCCTGATCGGCGGCCTCGTTCAGCCGGCTCACGAGCGCCACCCCGGCCCCCTCGCCGAGCAGCTCCCACCACTCCGCGGGGATCGCCGCCAGCGGCTGGAGCAGCACCTCGGCCTGCCCGCCACAGGTCAACCGGGCCTCCACCGCCTCGCCCGCCCCGACCGACACCTGGCACACCCGAGCCGTGTCCCCGGCGGCCATGGCCCCGGCCTCGGCGACGAGCTGTGCATCGAAAACCCCGTTGTACAGCGCCCCGACGCACTCACCCCGCGCATCGACGAGCACGGCCCCGGCCGGATCCCGCGGCCCGAACCCCTGCTCGGTCACGGGCCGGGCCAAATAGCCGGCCCGCCCCTCGGTCACCCACTGCCGCGCCGTCTCCACCAGCTCACGCATCTCCGCCGCCCCATCTCCTGCGAGCACTCCCCGCAAAGCACCAGGTCAACGGCACAATGCGGCCTCACAAACCACCCTACGCACGCCCCCCACCCCCACCCACCCCCCAAACCCACAGACCCCACCCCACCTCCCTCGTACAGACCACCGGAACATCCCCGCGACTACGCGGCGAGATCCGTGTCCGGCATCGCCCGGGAGCGCAGGGCGCTGAAGACGACCTCCAGGGCGTCGATCTCGTCGTCGGTGAAGTGGTTGTCGATCAGCCCCTTGCTGGTGAAGAGACTGCTCTCGTACAGATCGCGGACGTCGATGAGGCCGTTGGCCGCGACATACCGGACCATCAGGCCGACGAGATCGATCTGGTGTGCGGAGAGATCGTGGTCGGCGATGAACTGGGAGAAGGCCTCTTGTGCGGCTTCCTTGTTCAGTCCTCCGATACGGCGCAGGAACACGCCGAGACCGCCGTCCGCCTCCCGCTTCTGCTCCAGGTCCTCGGCAGAGGCGACTCCCTCCGCGAGGAAGACCCCCTCCAGGGCGGCGAGGTCCCCGGCCGTGATCTGCTCGTTCTCGCGCAGCTTGCGGACGGCCTCCTGTTCGCGGTGGCTCTGGAGATAGGCGCGGGCCTTCTGCTTGAACCGCTCCTCGTCCGTGCCGACCGGGAGGCCCTTGAGCTCGATCTCCGTCAGGTCTCCGTGGTCCTCCGCTATGTCCGTGTAGACGATCTTCCGCGCCGTCGGCGCGTCGATCAGATGGGCCAGGCCGCGCACCCGACGCCGCATGTGCTCCAGCATGGGGAGGGTCGCGCTCTCCCACCACGCGTCGCCGGTGATGGCCTCCAGCAAGGTGGCTTGGTCCCGGACGAGGGGGATGTTGGTCTTGCCGAGGAGGTGGTGGGCGAGCTCCTGGAGCTGGCCGCGCAGGCGTGCGTAGTCGGATCCGCCCGTAAGGGCTGCGAGTTGGAGGCGATAGCCGAGGAGATCGAAGCGCTTGGCCTCTTCACTCTTGTCCTCGCCCTCGGGCCAGTAGGCGGACGGCAGGCCAAGGACCCTCTCGCTGAGCACGTGGGCCGCGTCGTCGTCGATGCGGTGCCAGGCGGCGAAGTCGCCCCCGAACAGCTCGACATGACGGCGGTGGGGTCGTACGAGGAAGTTGTCGAGGTTCATGCCCCGCACCGTTTCGTGGAGACGGTGAGCGGCTGCCCAGCGCAGTGACGCCTCAGTGTCGATTGCGCCCGTACCAACGTCGTGCGCCGGGTCGGGAGCTTGGCGGTGGTCCAAGGTCCGGATGAGGTCGAGCTGGTGCTGCAGCAGCTTCTCGGTGAGCGTCGGAGCCTGCCGGGCGGGGGAGCGTTCGAGTTCATGGTTGAAGAACTCGGCATTGCTGCACAGGTCGAAGACGAGGAACCCGTCCTTGTCACGGCCAGGGCCGTAGACGTCCGTGCACAGGCGAGTACCGCGACCGATCATCTGCCAGAACTTGGTACGCGAGTACACCGGCTTGAACAGGACGAGGTTCAGCACCTCGGGCACGTCGATGCCGGTGTCCAGCATGTCGACCGAGATGGCGATGTCCGGTGCCTTGGCCGGGTCGGAGAAGTGGTCGATGAGCTGCTGGGGGTTCTTCTCCAGGTAGGTGATGACACGGGCGTCGTTTCCGGCGCCGTGCGGGTAGTGGAGGTTGTACTGCTCCTCGATGGCCAGGGCATGCGTGTTGTTCTTGGCGAAGATGATCGTCTTGCCGATTCGGTCTCCACCTTCCACTCGCAGACCGTGCCGCATCATGACCTCAAGCGCCTTGTCGATGGTCGGCCGGTTGAACAAGAAGCGGTTGACCTCGTCCACGGAGACAGCGTCCGGGACCTGCCCGTCCTCGGTCCACTCCAGGTTGTCCCAGGCCTCCTTCTGTTCCTCGGTGAGGTCGTCGTACCGGAAGCCTCGCCGGAGGGATTCGAAGGGGACATCGACGATGTTCGGCTTCACCAGGAAGCCGTGCGTGGCCGCCTGGTCCAGGCTGTAGGAGTGGGTGGGGACACCATCCTCCAGCTGGAACAGCCGGTACGTGTTGTGGCCGACGTCATCCTTGGGCGTGGCCGTCAGGCCCAGGAGGAGGCTGTCGAAGTACTCGAAGAGCTCGCCGTACTTGTCGTAGACGGAGCGGTGCGCCTCGTCGATGACGACCAGGTCGAAGAATCCCGGCCCGAAGCGGCGGCGGCCGTCCTCCGTGACCTCGTTGATCAGGTTCATCATCTTCGGGTACGTCGATACGTAGACATGGCCCTCGGTCTTCTTCTCGGTGAGGAGGTTGACCGTCACGCTGTTCGGCAGGTGCTCTTTGAAGGCCCGCACCGCCTGGTTGACCAGAGCTTGGCGGTCGGCCAGGAAAAGGATGCGGCGTACCCAGCCCGCCCGCTGCAGCAGCTCGGTGAGGGCCACCGCGGTACGGGTCTTGCCGGTGCCGGTCGCCATGACCAGCAGGGCACGGCGGCGCTGCTCCTTCTCGAAGCTCTCGCTGACGCGTTGGATGGCCTCGAGCTGGTATGGACGTCCCGCGATGCCCTGGTCGACGTTGGCTGACTTCAGGGCGAGGCGGCCGGCACGCTGGCGAATCAGCCAGCGCAGCTGGTCCTGGGTGCGGAAGCCCTGGACCTTGCGGGGCGGGTAGCCGTTGCCCTCGTCCCACAGGTAGGTCTCGTAGCCGTTGGTGTAGAAGATCACCGGCCTCTGGTTGTAGGCGGCTTCGAGCGCGTTGGCATAGAGCTCCGCCTGCTGACGACCGGCGCGGGCGTCGATGCGGGTGCGCTTGGCTTCGATGACGGCGAGGGGCAGGTCGTCATCGCCCCACAGGACGTAGTCCACGTAACCTTTACCGGACTTGCTGATCACCCCGGGCTCCCCGTCCACCGGGAATTCGCGGTCGCGCTCCTCGGCGAGATCCCAACCGGCCTCCTTCAAGAGGAGGTCGATGAACAGGTCGCGGGTGGCGGCCTCATCGTAGTCGTGGGCATCAGGACGGGCCTCGTTGGCCTTGCGGAGTTTGGTGATACGGGCACGCAGCTCGGCCACGTCGGAGGCAAGCTGTGCGCCCTTCGCGCGCTCCGCGGCCAGCTCCTCGGCCTGGGCTTCCCAGCGTGCCCGGTCTTCCTCGGCCTGCTTCTTCAGCTCGGCCTGGCGAAGCCGTTTGACCTCGACGGGCACGGGACGCGGTATGCGCCGCGTGTCGAAGCCGACTCCGGGGGCAGGAGCCGCGGCCGGGTCGGGCGCGTAGGTGCGGGCAAACCAGTAGAAGACATGGAACAGCTCGGCGACCGTACGCACCGCGTCCCTGGCCTGGACGGGCGTCGGGCGGTGCACGGCGTGGTTGCCCTGGCGCCGGATGAGGCCCATCTTCGCGCTGAGCGTCGGCCCGACCAGATTCCGCATGCTCGGCTCGTTGAGCATCGCGCTCAGGTCGTTGTTGTACGGGGGCTGCAGCGCGGAGTCCTTGTCGTACATCCAGTGCACGGCTAGCTCAAGGACGCGGCGGGCGTAGAAGCAGGAGGTACGCGGGTCCGCGTAGGCGAGACGCTCGGCACGAAGGGCCTCGTTGTAGAAGGCAGGCCACTTGTCGCGGAGGAAGAAGAAGTTGCTTTGCGGCTGCCCGATCCCGTGGGCGGCGGCGATGCTCTGATCTTGCACCGCTTCACGCTCGTCCCGCTCCTGGCCGCTTCCGTACCCCTCTTTGGCCATGACGAAGCTGCCCCTCCCTGCTAGGCCCTATGTGGCGGCTTCATGATCCCAGAGGGTGCCGGAGAAGGCGCGCTGCTGGAGGGAGGTGAAGAGCTCCTCGAGGGCGGCGAGGTGGGCATGGTGCATCGCCTTCTGCTTCTGAAGCGCGGCAACTCGTGCCTCGAACTCCCGCTGCGCACCGACCGGCGGTGCCGGTACCTGCAACCCCCGGCAGGTGGGGAGCGAAAGATGCTTCACCGTGCTGCCCGAGCCGGCCTGTTCGTATTGAGCGCGCAGTTGCGGGCTCATCAGTGCTGTCGCGAGATAGGCGGCTGTAGATCGGTCCGGGTGCGGCCTGTAGAGCATGAGTCGCTGCCCCAGAAATACCGGATCATCTGTCTCGATGATGCCCGCCTCGCCAACTGGTGCCTCTCGGGTGAACACGACATCCCCCCGTCGCGGCGTCGCCCTCCGATTCCATCTGTGGAAGGTTTCCTCGTTCACATATCTGGCATCATCAAGGTCGATTCGGCCATTCCGTACATTGGTGGTCCGAATCATCCTGAACGGAGTCACTTCATCGACCACCGGTGCCGTCCTGTTGACACAGTCAACGACGACGGAGCAGAGGTCTTCGATGGCTGCAATCGGCCAAGGGCGAGCGTCTCCGGCGAACATGTAGACGAAGATGGACTGGGCGAGGTCGTCGAGAAGGGCGATGGACCGGCGGCGCTTCACGCGTAGAGCGTCGGCTTGGTCCAGGACGGCAGCAATGCGCTCCTGATCTGCCTTTGGCGGGACGGGAACGGGGAGTGAGGACAAGGCTGCCTTGTTGATTTTCGGCAGTACGTTGCGTCCTTCATGTCGACTCGCTGCCGCCGTGAACTGGGGGTGCAGCATCCACCGAAAGAGATATCTCGGGACGAGTGAAGTGTCGATCGGATACATGTCTGCGCTACACAACCCGGGGACACCGGGGACTGTGACTTTCGCCAGATAGGGGCGAATTTTCGAATACAGGATCTGCCCGGCGCGGAACCTGTGCTTCGGGCTCTCTACGCCGTCTTCAGCGATGGTCTTGAAGGGGAGGAGGTGTCCCGTCTCAGGTTCAATGTGATTCGGCGCGATGTGTACTGAATCGCGATATTTGGCCGGGTCCACGAGGTCGCTGGCAACATGTGCCACATCGCCGAATTTCTTCCATTCCCATGAGTCAGGAATGGGGAAAGGGGTCAAGGTCTCTGGAGATCCGCTCACGCCAGCATCTCCTTCAGCTCTGCTGAGCCCGCCTCGATCGCCTTGTCCAACCGCTCGAGATCGTCCAAGATCTCCAGCGGCGGCCTGGTCACGACCTCCTTCTGGACGATCTCCTTGTAGCGGTTCAGGGAGAGGTCGTACTCCTGGGCGGTGATGTCGGACTTCGGGACACAGAAGCTCTGTTCCGTACGGGCGCGGGTGCGTTCGTCGGCGGTGCGGCGCCTCCAACGGGCCAGGACGTCCGGGAGGTTGTTCTTCGTGTGCTGCTCAGCCGTAAGGTCGGTGGCGCGGGCACCCAGGTGCTCCTCCGCCAACAGCGGCGTGCGCTTGTCATCCAGGCTGAAGCCGTCCGCCCGGACATCGTAGAACCAGACATCGTCCGTACCGCCGGAGTCGGTCTTCGTGAAGAAGAGGATGGCGGTGGAGACGCCTGCGTAGGGCTTGAAGACGCCGGACGGCAGCTTCACCACCGCATCGAGCTTCTGGCCCTCGACCAGCATGCGGCGCAGTTCCTTGTGTGCCTTCGTGGTGCCGAAGAGGACGCCGTCAGGAACGATCACCGCGGCCCGGCCGCCCGGTTTGAGCAGCTTGAGGAAGAGGGTCAGGAAGAGGAGTTCGGTCTTCTTGGTCTTGACGACCTTCAGCAGGTCCGACGAGGTCGTCTCGTAGTCGAGGCTGCCGGCGAAGGGCGGGTTCGCGAGGATCAGGGAGTAGCGGTCGCTCTCTTCACCCGCGCTTTGCGAGAGGGAGTCGCGGTGCCGGATGTCCGGGCTTTCGACGCCGTGCTGAAGCATGTTCATCGAGCCGATGCGGAGCATGGTCGAGTCGAAGTCGAACCCGTGGAACATGCTGTTGTTGAAGTGATGCTGGTTGTCGGCTTCGATCAGGTCGTCTTTGTGGACCCGCTGTACGTACTCGGACGCGTTCACCAAGAAGCCTGCGGTGCCGCAGGCGGGGTCGCAGATCTCGTCGCGAGGGTTCGGCGCGGTCATCTCGACCATCAACTGAATGATGTGCCGAGGCGTGCGGAACTGCCCGTTCTGCCCCGCTGAGGCGATCTTGCCGAGCATGTACTCGTACAGATCGCCCTTCGTGTCCTTGTCCTGCATCGGGATGCCCTCCAGGAGGAGAACGACCTTGGCCAGCAGGTTTGGGGTCGGGATCGTGAAGCGGGCGTCCTTCATATGGTGCGAGTACGTGGAGTCCTCGCCGCCCAGCGCGCGCAGGTAGGGGAAGACCTTGTCGGCGACCGTTCGGTACATCTGCGCCGGTTCGGCGTCCTTGAAGGTCTTCCAGCGCAGGTCCTGCTGGCCAGCGCCGAAGAAAGGGCTGGTGTCCGGGATGCCGCGGCGGACCATCCGGTCCTTGGCCGTCTGCAATTCGTCCAGACGCCGGATGAAGAGGAGGTAGGTGATCTGTTCCATCACTTCCAGCGGGTTGGAGATCCCGCCCGACCAGAACGCATCCCAGACGCGGTCCACCTTGCTCTTCAGCTCACCCGTAATCACAGAGGGATCGTAGTGCCCAGTCTCGGCAGCGACGCCGGCTCAGGCATTTCGCGCACGGGGGCGGTGACAGCTGTCGGTGCGACGCGCCGATCAGCACGTGCTGGGCACCACCCCGGGGGCCCGCGCGGCATCTTGGGTTCCCTCGCCGCTCACTCGCGACCAGTGACAGAGAACGACAAAGGGTTGGACCCAGTGAGACTGGGTCCAACCCTTGAAGTCTGGCGCTTCAGCCGGTCGGCGATGTGATCGCGACGTCCCGGCAGAAGTGCCCCCGGCAGGATTCGAACCTGCGCACACGGCTCCGGAGGCCGTTGCTCTATCCCCTGAGCTACGGGGGCGTGTCGTTCGCTGTGCGGCGACGGGTTGAACACTACCAGCTTCTGCGGGGTGATCAGGAACCGGTTTGTGGGGGACGGGGGAGTGGGTCGCTCGGAGGGGGTGGAAGTGGCAAAAACCCGGACGCGGGGGCTTGGCTCGACCTACTCTCGAGTTGTGCCAGGCGTCTCGGGCCGGGTGCTTGTTGTCGACGACAACAAGGTCATCCGGCAGCTGATCAAGGTCAATCTCGAGCTGGAGGGCTTCGAGGTCGTGACCGCGAACGATGGTGCCGAGTGTCTGGACGTCGTGCATCACGTGTGTCCTGATGTGATCACCCTTGATGTGGTCATGCCCCGGCTGGACGGGTTCGGGGCCGCCGCGCAGTTGCGGGCCGACCCGCGGACCCGGGACGTGCCCGTCGCGATCGTGAGCGCCTGTACGCAGCACGAGGTGGAGACCGGGATCGCTGCCGGGGTGGATGCCTTCGTCGCCAAGCCCTTCGAGCCCGCCGAGCTGGTGCGGGTCGTGCGGCGGCTCGTCGAGCGGAAGGATCGGCGGGATGGGAGGAGAGGGGCCCCTGCGGGGAGAGGGAGGCAGGGGTGACCCCCTTTCCCTCTGTTCACATGGCGAAACCCTTCGTGGGATGACAGGGCCTCTCCCCTAGGCTGGTCCCGTGACCCCCGCCGACCTCTCCCGTTGCGTCGTACGTGCCGTGCGCCGCGCCGTCGAGGATGGGGAGCTGCCGGTGGGGATCGAGGTGCCCGCGCGGGTCGTCGTTGAGCGGACCCGGCCCGGTGGGGTGGGGGACTACGCCACCCCCGTCGCCTTTCAGGTGGCCAAGGCCGCCCGTCGCGCGCCCGGTGAGGTGGCCGGTGTGCTCGCCCGCCGGCTCGCCGCGGAGCCCGGGGTCGAGCGGGCGGACGTCACCGGCGCGGGGTTCTTGAACTTCACGCTCGCGCCGCGGTCCGCCGCCGCCCTCGTACGGGACATCCACGCTCGCGGGTCCCGGTACGGGTATGCCCACGGAGCAGCCGTGGAGACCGAGCCGGCCTACTCCGACCCCGCGATCGGGCTGCGGGAGCGGGCCGTCCACGAGGCCGTCGTACGGCTCCTGCGCAGCCAGGGGCAGGAGGCGGATGGCGGGCCTTGGGCGGGCATCGCGCCCGTCGCCAAGCGGGACGGCGATGTACGGGCCCGGTATGGGACCGACGCGGCCGTCTGGGCCGTGCTCTCCGTCCCCGCGCGCGAGACCCCCGTGTTCTCCTACGACCTGCTCGTGCAGGGGGAGAGCAGTGAGTTCTTCCGCGTGCGGTACGCCTACGCCAGGTGTCGTGCGCTCGTACGGAATGCCGCCGAGTGGGGGTTCAGCGCGGAGGCCGGGGACGTGGCCGACGCCCCCGAGCTGGTCCGTGCCCTCGCCGACTACCCCCTCGTGCTGGAGGCCGCCGCGCACCACCGGGCGCCCGAGCGGCTCGTCCGGCACCTCGTCGAGCTGGCGGACGCGCTGCTCGACTTCCAGTACCGCGTACTGCCCAAGGGGGACGAGAAACCCTCGGCCGCCCACCGCGCCCGGCTGGCTCTTGCCGAAGCCGCCGGGACGGTGCTGGCCGGCGGCCTGGCCCTCCTCGGCATAGACGCACCTGAACGCCTGTGAACAGTGAAGAGAGACACCGATGAGCCGTTCCGCGCACCCCGCCGGGCCCCGTCACGCCGACGTCCTGCCCGAGGGGCACTACTCCCCGCCCCCGGCCGACCTCAACGCCCTCGACGAGAAGGTCTGGTCCCGGACCGTCCAGCGTGACGCCGATGGCGTCGTCAGTGTCGGTGGCATCGAAGTGACCAAGCTCGCCGAGGAGTTCGGGACTCCTGCCTATTTCCTCGATGAGGAGGACTTCCGGGCTCGGTGCCGCGCCTGGGCGCATGCCTTCGGGAAGGACGCCGATGTCTTCTATGCCGGGAAGGCGTTCCTGTCCAAGGCCATCGTGAAGTGGCTGAAGGAGGAGGGCCTCAATCTCGACGTGTGCTCCGGCGGGGAGCTGGCCACCGCGCTCGCCGCCGAGATGCCCGCCTCGCGGATCGCCTTCCACGGGAACAACAAGTCCGAGCACGAGATCCGGCGGGCCGTCGAGGCCGGGGTCGGGCGGATCGTGCTCGACTCCTTCCAGGAGATCGCGCGCGTCGCGCACATCGCCCGTGAGCTGGGCGTACGCCAGCCCGTCCAGATCCGCGTGACGGTGGGGGTGGAAGCGCATACGCATGAGTTCATCGCGACGGCGCACGAGGACCAGAAGTTCGGGATCGCCGTCGCCGACGGATCCGCCGCCGAGGCCGTGCGGCGCGCGCTCGGGCACGACTCGCTCGAGCTGCTCGGCATCCACTCCCACATCGGCTCGCAGATCTTCGACATGGCCGGCTTCGAGGTGTCCGCGAAGCGCGTCGTGCAGCTGCTGGCCGCCGTACGCGACGAGCACGGGGTCGAGCTTCCCGAGATCGATCTCGGGGGCGGGCTCGGGATCGCGTACACCTCCGACGACGACCCGCGCGAGCCGCGCGAGATCGCCAAGGCGCTCACCGAGATCGTGGCGCGGGAGTGCGAGAGCGCGGGCCTGCGCGCGCCGCGGATCTCCGTCGAGCCCGGCCGTGCCATCGTCGGGCCGACCGCCTTCACCCTCTACGAGGTAGGGACGATCAAGCCGCTGGAGGGCCTGCGGACGTACGTCTCCGTCGACGGGGGGATGTCCGACAACATCCGGACCGCCCTCTACGACGCCGAGTACTCGGTCACCCTCGTCTCCCGCACCTCCGACGCCGAGCCCATGCTCGCCCGCGTCGTCGGCAAGCACTGCGAGAGCGGCGACATCGTCGTGAAGGACGCCTTCCTGCCCGCCGACCTCGCCCCCGGCGACCTGCTCGCCGTCCCGGCCACCGGCGCGTACTGCCGCTCCATGGCCAGCAACTACAACCACGCGCTGCGTCCGCCCGTCGTCGCAGTGCGTGACGGACAGGCCCGCGTCATCGTCCGGCGCGAGACGGAGGAAGATCTCCTGCGTCTCGACCTCGGATGATCCGCATATTTCTGGGAGAAGCCCCCAGACCCCCAAAATAGGTGTCTCACTCAATGGACCGAGGGTGGAAACTGCTGTCCATTGAGTGAGACTGGTTCTCACCCCGCGCGCAAACCGTGCGCGGGGTATTGAAGGAAGACGAAAGGCGTAGGTCGAATGATGCGTACGCGTCCGCTGAAGGTGGCGCTGCTGGGCTGTGGAGTGGTCGGCTCAGAGGTGGCGCGCATCATGACGACGCACGCCGACGACCTCGCGCAGAGGATCGGCGCGCCCGTCGAGCTCGCCGGTGTGGCCGTGCGGCGGCCCTCCAAGGTGCGCGAGGGCATCGACCCCGCGCTCGTCACCACCGACGCGACCGCCCTCCTCAAACGCGGCGACATCGACGTCGCCATCGAGGTCATCGGCGGCATCGAGCCGGCCCGCACCCTCATCACCACCGCCTTCGAGAACGGCATCTCCGTCGTCTCCGCGAACAAGGCGCTCCTCGCCCAGGACGGCGCCGCGCTGCACGCCGCCGCCGAGACGCACGGGCTGGACCTGTACTACGAGGCCGCCGTCGCCGGCGCGATCCCGCTGGTCCGCCCGATGCGCGAGTCCCTCGCGGGCGACAAGATCAACCGGGTCATGGGCATCGTCAACGGCACGACGAACTTCATCCTTGACAAGATGGACTCCACCGGCGCCGGCTACCAGGAGGCGCTCGACGAGGCCACCGCCCTCGGGTACGCCGAGGCCGACCCCACCGCCGACGTCGAGGGCTACGACGCCGCCGCCAAGGCCGCGATCCTGGCCGGCATCGCGTTCCACACCCGGGTCCGCCTCGACGACGTCTACCGCGAGGGCATGACCGAGGTCAGCGCGTCCGACTTCGCCTCCGCCAAGCGGATGGGCTGCACCATCAAGCTCCTGGCGATCCTGGAGCGCGCCGCCGACGGCGAGTCCGTCACCGCCCGCGTGCACCCCGCCATGATCCCGCTGAGCCACCCGCTCGCCTCCGTCCGCGAGGCGTACAACGCGGTCTTCGTCGAGGCGGAGGCCGCCGGGCGGCTCATGTTCTACGGGCCCGGCGCGGGCGGTTCGCCGACCGCGTCCGCGGTCCTCGGCGACCTCGTCGCCGTCTGCCGCAACAAGCTCGCCGAGGCAACGGGGCCGGGCGAGTCGGCGTACACCCAGCTGCCGGTCAGTGCCATGGGCGAGGTCGTCACCCGCTACCACATCAGCCTCGATGTGGCCGACAAGCCGGGCGTCCTCGCCCAGGTGGCGACGGTCTTCGCGGAGCACGGCGTGTCCATCGACACCGTCACCCAGCAGGGCAAGGACGGCGAGGCCTCCCTCGTCGTCGTCACTCACCGAGCGCCCGACGCCGCCCTCTCCGGGACCGTCGACGCGCTGCGGAAGCTGGACACCGTGCGCGGTGTCGCCAGCATCATGCGTGTTGAAGGGGAGTAAGGACCCATGAGCAGCAATCGCACCCACCAGTGGCGCGGCATCATCGAGGAGTACCGGGACCGCCTGCCGGTGACGGACACCACTCCCGTGGTCACACTCCGCGAGGGCGGTACGCCTCTCGTCCCCGCGCAGGTGCTCTCCGAGCGCACCGGCTGCGAGGTGCACCTCAAGGTCGAGGGCGCGAACCCGACCGGGTCCTTCAAGGACCGCGGCATGACCATGGCCATCACCAAGGCCAAGGAGGACGGCGCCAAGGCCGTCATCTGCGCCTCCACGGGCAACACCTCGGCCTCCGCCGCCGCGTACGCGGTGCGCGCCGGGATGGTCTCCGCGGTGCTCGTGCCCCGCGGCAAGATCGCGCTCGGCAAGATGGGCCAGGCCCTCGTGCACGGCGCCAAGATCCTCCAGGTGGACGGCAACTTCGACGACTGCCTGAACCTGGCCCGCGCGCTGTCCGACAACTACCCGGTGGCACTGGTCAATTCGGTCAACCCGGTCCGCATCGAGGGCCAGAAGACGGCCGCGTTCGAGATCGTCGACGCGCTCGGCGACGCGCCCGACATCCACGTGCTGCCCGTCGGCAACGCCGGCAACATCACCGCGTACTGGAAGGGCTTCAAGGAGTACAAGGCCGATGGCCTGGCCTCCCGTACGCCCCGCGTGTGGGGTTTCCAGGCCTCCGGTTCCGCGCCCATCGTGCGCGGCGAGGTCGTCAAGGAGCCGCACACCATCGCCACCGCGATCCGGATCGGCAACCCGGCCTCCTGGGACTACGCGCTCGCCGCGAAGGACGAGTCGGGCGGCTTCATCGACGAGGTGACGGACCGCCAGATCCTCGCCGCCTACAGGCTGTTGGCCGCCCAGGAGGGCGTCTTCGTCGAGCCCGCCTCGGCCGCCTCCGTGGCCGGCCTGCTCAAGGCCGCCGAGCAGGGTCTGGTCGACCCGGGCCAGAAGATCGTGTGCACCGTCACCGGCAACGGCCTGAAGGACCCCGACTGGGCGATCGCCGGCGCTCCGCAGCCGGTCACCGTTCCGGTGGACGCCGAAGCCGCGGCCATCCGCCTCGGCCTGGTCTGACGCACCACCCGAGAGCCGGGTTCCGCAGGGTCCGCCAGACCCTCCGGAACCCGGCAACTCACCCCGTACGACGACAAAAGTACGGCCGAAGCCCGCGGCACCCGCGACACGCATCGTGCGCCTCCTGTGCGCCCTATGTCGCGAGAGAACCTTCCTTCGATACGCTGTACTTACATCCGCCACCGCGCATATGACCGCGGTGCTGCCCCAAGGGCCTTCGGGTGTCGTACGTTCTCCAGTACATTCGCAGCGAGCCAGCGAAGAGCGAAGATCTCGCACAGCAACAAGGAGTGTCATCGGACGATGGCCGGTCCAGCGTTCCGCGCCGCCGCCGTACGGGTGCGCGTCCCCGCCAGCAGTGCCAACCTCGGCCCCGGCTTCGATGCCTTCGGCCTGGCCCTGGGCCTCTACGACGACGTCGTCGTCCGGGTGGCCGACTCCGGCCTGGACATCGACATCGCGGGTGAGGGCGCCGACACCCTCCCGCGGGACGAGAGCCACCTGCTCGTACGCTCCATGCGCACCGCCTTCGACCTGCTGGGCGGCCAGCCGCGCGGCCTCGAGGTGGTCTGCGCCAACCGGATCCCGCACGGCCGCGGCCTCGGCTCCTCCTCCGCCGCGATCTGCGCCGGCATCGTCGCCGCCCGCGCCGTGACCATAGGCGGAGAGGCCAAGCTCGACGACACGGCCCTCCTCGAGCTCGCCACCGAGATCGAGGGGCACCCCGACAACGTCGCCGCCTGTCTGCTCGGCGGCTTCACCCTGGCGTGGATGGACGGGGGCAGCGCCAAGGCGATCCGTATGGAGCCCGCCGATTCCATCGTTCCGGTGGTCTTCGTCCCCTCCAAGCCGGTCCTGACGGAGACCGCGCGCGGCCTGCTGCCGCGCACCGTCCCGCACGTGGACGCGGCCGTCAACGCGGGCCGCGCGGGCCTGCTCGTGGAGGCCCTGACCAGGCGTCCCGAGTTCCTGCTGGCGGCCACCGAAGACCGGCTCCACCAGGAGTACCGGTCCCCGGCGATGCCCGAGAGCGTGGCACTCGTCAATCGACTGCGGGCGGACGGCATCCCCGCGGTCATCTCCGGCGCGGGCCCCACGGTCCTCGCGCTGGTCGACAACGGCGCGGCCGACAAGGTCGCGCAGCTCGCGGGCGAGGGATGGGCGGCCAACCGGCTCGCACTCGACGCCGCGGGCGCGAGCGTACTTCCGCTGGGTACCCAGGGCGGCTGAATCAGGGCCGGTCAGGGGCGTGGGCGGCCAGGGCAGGCCGCCCGCGCGGAAGGGCGCGATTGCCGGTGATTGAGAGGGGGAATGTCTTTTGGATCCGGTACTGTTAGTCTCAAGTGTGCAGCCGAAGCCGCCATGGCTCGGTGCTCAGTGTCCCCATCCGGGACCACCTTTCTTCCGGGAGCCTCCCCGACTGCTTTGATCACTTCCAGCAGTTTCGAGCACGCTCCGGAATCGGCGTGACATTCCCACGCTTTCAGCTCGGGGGCTTCTCGCCGGAACCACCCAGGCACGTTTCTCTCCGCCGTCTCTCTATCGGCGGACCACCGCCCCGGCACAGTTCACACACCTAGAACTGTTGTCGGACAGCACAACCGGTCGCCGAGCCAGACAGGCCGACGTCCGCTCCAGGGAAGGACCCTTCGTGAGCGACACCACCGATCTGATGGGCGCTGCCGACACCTCTGTCGACGCCAGTGCCCCCGCCGCGGGCGCCGCAGCCGCTACTGCCGGACGGCGTCGCCGCACCGGCACCGGCCTCGACGGCATGGTCCTGGCCGAGCTGCAGCAGGTCGCGTCGGGCCTCGGCATCAGGGGCACCGCGCGGATGCGCAAGAGCCAGCTGATCGAGGTCATCAAGGAGGCGCAGGCGGGTGGCGGCAGCGCCCCCAAGGCCGCGTCCTCCGCCGCGGGCGCCGCCGACACCGCCGAGGCCAAGCCGAAGCGCCGCGCCACCAGCAAGGCCCGTACGGGCGAGGTCGCCGCCGAGGCGCCCGCCGAGAAGCCCGCCGCCGCGCCGGCGCAGATCGAGATCCCCGGTCAGCCCGCTGGGGGCCCCTCCCGCGCGAGCGAAGCCGAGCGTGGGGGAGAGGATGCGCCGGTCGGCGAGCGGCGTCGCCGTCGGGCCACGGCCCCCTCCGGCAGCCCGGAGACCGCAGCCCCCGCCGCCGCCGTACAGGTCGAGGCGAAGCCCGAGACCGCCACCGCCACCGCGCCGGCGGAGGTCAAGGCCGAGGCCGCGACCGCCGTCTCCGCGCCCGCCCAGGAGGGCGAGGGCCGCGGCCGTCGCGACCGCCGTGACCGCGCCGAGCGCGGGGACCGCCAGCGCGACCGCCGTGACCGCGGCGCCAAGGGCGACGACCAGGGCCAGGGCGGCCAGGGTCAGGGCGCGCAGGGCGGCCAGGGCGGCGGCCGTCAGGACCGTCAGCAGCAGGGCGGCCGTCAGGACCGCCAGCAGCAGGGCCAGCAGGGCCGTCAGGACCGCCAGGACAACGGTCCGCAGGACGACTTCGACGACGAGGGCGGCCGCCGTGGCCGTCGCGGCCGCTACCGCGACCGCCGTGGCCGTCGCGGCCGCGACGAGTTCGCGCCGGGCGAGCCGCAGGTCGCCGACGACGACGTCCTGATCCCCGTCGCGGGCATCCTCGACATCCTCGACAACTACGCGTTCATCCGGACCTCGGGCTACCTGCCCGGCCCCAACGACGTGTACGTCTCCCTCGCCCAGGTCCGCAAGGCCGGTCTGCGCAAGGGCGACCACACCACCGGTGCCGTGCGCCAGCCCAAGGACGGCGAGCGCCGCGAGAAGTTCAACGCCCTTGTGCGACTGGACTCGGTGAACGGCATGGCGCCCGAATCCGGGCGCGGACGGCCGGAGTTCCAGAAGCTGACCCCGCTCTACCCGCAGGACCGGCTCCGTCTGGAGACCGACCCGGGCGTGCTGACCACCCGCATCATCGACCTCGTGTCGCCGATCGGAAAGGGCCAGCGCGGTCTGATCGTGGCCCCGCCGAAGACCGGCAAGACCATGATCATGCAGGCGATCGCCAACGCGATCACCACGAACAACCCCGAGTGCCACCTGATGGTCGTCCTGGTCGACGAGCGTCCGGAAGAGGTCACCGACATGCAGCGGTCGGTCAAGGGCGAGGTCATCTCCTCGACCTTCGACCGCCCGGCCGAGGACCACACCACCGTCGCCGAGCTGGCCATCGAGCGCGCCAAGCGTCTCGTCGAGCTGGGTCACGACGTGGTCGTCCTGCTGGACTCCATCACCCGTCTGGGCCGCGCGTACAACCTCGCGGCGCCCGCCTCCGGCCGCATCCTGTCCGGTGGTGTCGACTCGACCGCGCTGTACCCGCCGAAGCGCTTCTTCGGTGCCGCGCGCAACATCGAGGACGGCGGCTCGCTGACCATCCTGGCCACCGCGCTGGTCGACACCGGCTCGCGCATGGACGAGGTGATCTTCGAGGAGTTCAAGGGCACCGGCAACATGGAGCTCAAGCTCGACCGGAAGCTCGCCGACAAGCGCATCTTCCCGGCCGTCGACGTCGACCCGTCGGGCACCCGCAAGGAGGAGATCCTCCTCAACGCGGAGGAGCTCGCCATCGTCTGGAAGCTGCGCCGGGTGCTGCACGCGCTCGACTCGCAGCAGGCGATCGAACTGCTCCTCGACAAGATGAAGCAGACGAAGTCGAACGCCGAGTTCCTGATGCAGATCGCGAAGACGACCCCGTCGGGCAAGAACGACGACTGACGGTAGTCCCGGGCACCACCACGGCCGCCCCCGCCGCACCTGCGGCGGGGGCGGCCGTGCGTTTGCGTCCTGTCCGTCCTGTGCGACCTTCACCACAGTCCTGACCTGCGCGAACCGCCGTAGGCCGCTCCGCGCCGGCGGGTGAAACCGCAGGTAGGTGGCCCGCTACGACGCGTACATGCCGACGTCGGGGCGGCGGGACGCGGTCTCGCGGGCGTCCGGACGCCGCGCGCGCCGTGGAACCCTGGAGGACGTTCGGCCGTCTGTGTCAGGGGGCAGCGAGGATCGCATTCAGGGACTGAGGAGAGCATGAGCGAGGAAAGCAACGGCCGCGGCAGGCGCGCCGCGGGTCGGCGCCGACGGAAACCGCCGGCGCGCCGCAGAGCCCTCGCCATCGTCGCGTGGAGCGCCGCGGGCGTGGTCCTGCTCGGCGGGGCGGGCCTCGGCTACTTCTACTTCAAGTTCAACGGCAACCTGAAGACCGTCGACATCGACCAGGCGCTCGGCACCGACCGCCCGCAGAACGTGGACAACGGCTCGATGGACATCCTCGTCCTCGGCTCCGACTCCCGCGGCGGCGCGAACTCCGAGTACGGCCAGGACGACGGCGGCTCGGCCCGCTCCGACACCGCGATGATCATCCACCTGTACGAGGGCCACAAGAAGGCCAGCGTCGTGTCCATACCCCGCGACACGATGATCGCCCAGCCCTCCTGCACCATGCCCAACGGCAAGACCGACCCCGGCAGCTCGCGCAGGCAGTTCAACGAGGCCTTCACCATCGGCGGGGCCGCCTGCGCGGTGAAGACCGTCGAGAAGATGTCGGGGATCCGCATGGACCACTACATCGAGGTCGACTTCACCGGATTCAAGAAGATCATCGACACCCTCGGCGGCGTCGAGGTGACCACGACCAAGCCGATCAAGGACGGGTCCAGCCACCTCGACCTCGCGGCCGGCCCCAACAAGCTCAACGGGGAGCAGGCCCTCGGCCTCGTCCGCACCCGCAAGAGCGTCGGCGACGGCAGCGACCTGGGCCGAATACAGCTCCAGCAGGCCTTCATCAAGGCACTGATCAAGCAGGTCAAGAGCATCGGGCTGTTCGACAACCCCAAGAGGCTGCTCGACCTCGCCGACAACGCGACCAAGGCGATCACCACCGACAAGGCGCTCGGCGATGTGAAATCGCTCATGGGCTTCGCCCAGGGCCTCCAGGGCATCAGCGCCCAGGACATGCAGATGATCACGCTCCCGGTCACCACCGACGCCCGTGACAGCAACCGCGTCGCCCCGCTGACCAAGGAGTCCAAGATGGTCTGGGACGCCCTGCTGGCCGACCAGCCGATCCCCGCCGAGGCCACCGTGAACTCCTCCGGTGACAAGAGCTCCGCGGGCTCGATCGTCCAGTGAGGACCCGGGCGGGGACCCGGCGGAATAGATGCGGACCCCCCTCCGTTGAGGGAGGCGTCCTCAGAATTTTGACAGGCAGCCCGGTCCTGGCAGACTGGTCTGTCGGCCCCGGTTCACGCAGCGCGCAATTCGGCCCCTGCGACCCGGCGCCCTCCCGAATCTAGGAGACACCTTGAAGCGCGATGTTCACCCCGAGTACGTCGAGACCCAGGTCAGCTGCACCTGTGGCGCGTCGTTCACCACCCGCTCCACGCTGACCGGCGGCACCATCCGTGCCGAGGTCTGCTCCGAGTGCCACCCGTTCTACACGGGCAAGCAGAAGATCCTCGACACCGGTGGCCGTGTGGCCCGCTTCGAGGCTCGCTTCGGCAAGGGTGCGGCCAAGAAGTAGCGCGACCCAGGCGCCGGTCCCCGGCCGCTCCCTGTCCATGCGGGGGTGGCCGGACCGGCGCCTTTGTCGTCGTCCAGCCCCGTCACCCAGTGCCGTTCTTTCGTACTTTCACCACAGGAGCCCCCGATGTTCGAGGCGGTCGAGGAACTGATCGGCGAGCACGCCGATCTTGAGAAGAAGCTCGCCGACCCTTCGGTCCACTCGGATCAGGCCAACGCGCGCAAGCTGAACAAGCGCTACGCGGAGCTGACCCCGATCGTCGCGACCTTCCGTGCCTGGAAGCAGTCGGCCGAGGACATCGAGACGGCCAAGGAGCTCGCGGCCGACGACCCCGACTTCGCGGCCGAGGTCAAGGAGCTGACGGCGCAGCGCGAGGAGCTCACCGAGAAGCTCCGCCTGCTGCTGGTCCCGCGCGACCCCAGCGACGACAAGGACGTGCTCCTCGAGGTCAAGGCGGGCGCGGGCGGCGACGAGTCGGCCCTGTTCGCCGGCGACCTGCTGCGCATGTACCTGCGCTACGCCGAGCGCGTGGGCTGGAAGACCGAGATCATCGACGCCACCGAGTCCGAGCTCGGCGGCTACAAGGACGTCCAGGTCTCCGTCCGCACCAAGGGCGGCAACGGCGCCACCGAGCCCGGCCAGGGCGTGTGGGCCCGCCTGAAGTACGAGGGCGGCGTGCACCGCGTCCAGCGCGTTCCGGCCACCGAGTCCCAGGGCCGCATCCACACCTCCGCCGCCGGCGTGCTCGTCACCCCGGAGGCCGAGGAGGTCGAGGTCGAGATCAACATGAACGACCTCCGCATCGACGTGTACCGCTCCTCCGGCCCCGGCGGCCAGTCCGTCAACACCACCGACTCGGCCGTGCGCATCACGCACATCCCGACCGGCGTGGTCGCCTCCTGCCAGAACGAGAAGAGCCAGCTCCAGAACAAGGAGCAGGCCATGCGCATCCTGCGCTCGCGTCTGCTGGCAGCCGCCCAGGAGGCCGCCGAGCAGGAGGCCTCCGACGTGCGCCGCAGCCAGGTGCGCTCCGTGGACCGTTCGGAGAAGATCCGCACGTACAACTTCCCGGAAAACCGGATCTCGGACCACCGCACCGGCTTCAAGGCGTACAACTTGGACCAGGTGCTCGACGGCGACCTCGACTCGGTCATCCAGGCCTGTGCCGACGCCGACTCCGCGGCCAAGCTCGCCGCCGCGCAGTAAAGACCCGTACCACCCCCCTCCCCCAAGCTCTCGGCTTCGCTCGAGCAGGGGGGACCCCCATGACAGCAGCCCGGAGGACCAGCGTGAACTTGCTGCTTGCCGAGGTGGCCCAGGCCACCCAGCGGCTGGCCGCCGCCGGCGTGCCCTCACCGCGCTTCGACGCGGAGGAGCTCGCGGCCTTCGTGCACGGCGTCAAGCGGGGGGAACTGCACCACGTCAAGGACGCGGACTTCGACGCCCGCTACTGGGAGGCCGTCGCCCGCCGCGAGGCGCGCGAGCCGCTCCAGCACATCACCGGCCGGGCCTTCTTCCGGTACCTGGAGCTCCAGGTCGGGCCCGGGGTCTTCGTGCCCCGGCCCGAGACCGAGTCGGTCGTGGACTGGGCCATACACGCCGTCCGCGCGATGGACGTGGTCGAGCCTCTGATCGTCGACCTGTGCTCCGGCTCCGGCGCGATCGCGCTGGCCATGGCGCAGGAGGTGCCGCGCTCGCGCGTGCACGCGGTCGAGCTGTCCGAGGAGGCCCTGCGGTGGACCCGCAAGAACGCCGAGGGCTCCCGGGTCACCGTCCACCAGGGTGACGCGCTCAGCGCCCTGCCCGAGCTCGACGGACAGGTCGACCTGGTCATCTCCAACCCTCCGTACATCCCGCTCACCGAGTGGGAGTACGTGGCCCCCGAGGCACGGGACCACGATCCGGAGATGGCGCTCTTCTCCGGCGAGGACGGCCTCGACACCATCCGCGGCATCGAGCGCACCGCCCACCGGCTGCTGAGGCCGGGCGGCATCGTCGTCGTCGAGCACGCCGACACCCAGGGCGGTCAGGTGCCCTGGATCTTCGCCGAGGAACGGGGGTGGGCCGACGCGGCCGACCACCCGGACCTCAACAACCGCCCGCGCTTCGCGACCGCCCGCAAGGCGCTGCCGTGACCGGGGCGCCCCTTCCCGCCACCACCCTGCTGCACGAGGAGAACCGCTGATGGCCCGGCGATACGACTGCAACGACGCGACGGACCGCAAGACGGGTCTGCGCGAAGCCGCATCCGCCGTGCGTCGCGGCGAGCTCGTCGTGCTGCCCACGGACACCCTTTACGGGATCGGCGCGGACGCCTTCAGCCCGGAGGCCGTCCACGACCTGCTCGCCGCCAAGGGGCGGGGCCGCGGCATGCCCACCCCCGTGCTCATCGGCTCCCCGAACACCCTGCACGGCCTGGTCACGGACTTCTCCGAGCAGGCGTGGGAGCTCGTCGACGCCTTCTGGCCGGGTGCGCTGACGCTCGTCGCCAAGCACCAGCCCTCGCTGGCGTGGGACCTCGGCGACACCGGCGGCACCGTGGCCGTACGGATGCCCCTGCACCCCGTGGCGATCGAGCTGCTCACCGAGGTCGGCCCGATGGCGGTGTCCTCGGCCAACCTGACCGGGCACCCGGCGCCCGAGGACTGCGACGCGGCCCGCGAGATGCTCGGGGACTCCGTGTCCGTGTACCTGGACGGCGGGCCGACGCCCGGCATCCAGCCGTCGTCGATCGTCGACGTCACCGGGAAGGTTCCCGTCCTGCTGCGCGAGGGCGCGCTCACCGCGGACCAGCTGCGGGAGGTCGTACCCGACCTCGAGGTCGCCCCGTGAGCCCTGAGGGGCGTGGCATAGCCGGGGACACCACCTTCCGCATCCTCCACGTCAGCACCGGCAACGTGTGCCGCTCGCCCATCACCGAGCGGCTGACGCGGCACGCCCTCTCGCACCGGCTGGGCGGCCTCGTCCAGGGGGACCTCATCGTGGAGAGCGCGGGTACGTGGGGTCACGAGGGCGCCCCGATGGAGGCGAACGCGGCCGCCGTGCTGGCGGACTTCGGGGCCGACGCGTCCGGGTTCACCGGGCGGGAGCTGCTGGACGAGCACGTCATCCGGGCCGACCTGGTGCTGACCGCCACGCGGGACCACCGGGCGCAGGTCATCTCGATGGGCCACTCGGCGGGGCTGCGGACCTTCACGCTGAAGGAGTTCACGCGGCTGGTACGGGCGATAGACCCGGCCACGCTGCCGCCGCTGGAGGACGGCATGGCGGAGCGGGCGCGGGCCCTCGTACGGGCCGCGGCCGCCCTGCGGGGCTGGCTGCTGGCGCCTTCCCCCGACGCGGACGAGGTGTACGACCCGTACGGCGCGCCGATCACGTTCTTCCGCTCGATCGGCGACGAGATCAACCAGGCCCTCGACCCGGTGGTCACGGCCCTGACGGGCGTCACGGCACGCCGCTGACCCGGCGGCCGGAGGCCGACGCAGCGGGCCGACGCCCGGGAGGCCCCCCAGGGGCCGAGCGGTGCGAGGAACGCGTCGAGAAGGTGCTCAACCAGGCCCTCGACCCGGTGGTCACGGCCCTGACGGGCGTCACGGCACGCCGCTGACCCGCGGCGCCCCGGCAGCGGTGCCGCAGGGCGCGAGGGGTGGCTCCGGCCTACAGTGGCTGGTACCGGTACCCCCACTGCGCGGGAGCATGCCATGAGCGTCCTCACCCAGCCGACGGATCTCCTGCGCCAACAGGATCCGCAGATGGCCGACGTACTCGCCGGTGAGGCCCGGCGGCAGGCGACCACCCTGCAGCTGATCGCCGCCGAGAACTTCACCTCGCCCGCGGTGCTCGCCGCGCTCGGGTCGGCGCTCTCCAACAAGTACGCCGAGGGCTACCCCGGCTCCCGCTACCACGGCGGCTGTGAGTACGTGGACGTGGCCGAGCAGATCGCCGTCGAGCGGGCCAAGGCGCTGTTCGGGGCCGAGCACGCCAACGTGCAGCCGCACTCCGGGTCCTCCGCCGTGCTCGCCGCCTACGCGGCGCTGCTGCGGCCAGGGGACACCGTGCTGGCGATGGGCCTCCCGTACGGCGGGCACCTCACGCACGGCTCGCCCGCCAACTTCTCGGGCCGCTGGTTCGACTTCGTCGGGTACGGGGTCGACGCCGAGACGGGGCTCATCGACTACCACCAGGTGCAGGAGCTGGCCCGCACGCACCGGCCCAAGGCGATCGTCTGCGGGTCCATCTCCTATCCCAGGCACCCGGAGTACTCGGCCTTCCGGGAGATCGCCGACGAGGTGGGGGCCTACCTCATCGCCGACGCCGCGCACCCCATCGGGCTGGTGGCGGGCGGTGCCGCGCCCAGCCCCGTGCCGTACGCGGACGTCGTCTGCGCGACCACGCACAAGGTGCTGCGCGGGCCGCGTGGCGGGATGATCCTGTGCGGCGCCGAATTCGCGGAGCGCATCGACCGGGCGGTGTTCCCCTTCACGCAGGGCGGCGCCCAGATGCACACCATCGCCGCCAAGGCCGTGGCCTTCGGCGAGGCCGCCGGGCCCGCCTTCACCACGTACGCCCACCGCGTCGTCGCCCATGCCCGGGTGCTGGCCGAGGCGCTGGAGGGGTACGGCTTCACCATCACCACCGGCGGCACCGACACGCACCTGATCACCGCCGACCCGGCGCCGCTCGGCGTCGACGGCCCGACCGCGCGCGGCCGGCTCGCGGCCGCCGGGATCGTGCTCGACACCTGCGCCCTCCCGTACGGGGACCAGCGGGGCATCCGCCTCGGTACCGCGGCCGTGACCACCCAGGGGATGGGGGAGGCGGAGATGCTCCGCATCGCCGGGCTGTTCGCCGCCGCACTGCACGGGGACGCCGCGAAGACACGTACGGAGGTCAACGAGCTGACGCAGGGATTTCCCCCTTACGGGGAGTAATCGGGGCAAGAGGGGCGTACTGCAACCGGGATGCGGCCCCCTCGCGTCCTCGGGGGAGGGGACATCGCAGCTAATGTGTGGGGCTGAGATGGCCGGCGATACATCTGGGGCAGCCCGTGCGTGAATATCTGCTGACGCTTTGCGTCACGGTCGCGGTTACCTACCTGCTGACCGGGCCCGTGCGGAAGTTCGCGATCGCGGCCGGGGCCATGCCGGAGATCCGCGCCCGCGACGTGCACCGCGAGCCCACGCCACGGCTCGGCGGCATCGCGATGTTCGGCGGGCTGTGTGCCGGCCTGCTGGTCGCCGACCACCTGCGGAACCTCAACGGCGTCTTCGAGCTGTCGAGGGAACCCCGGGCGCTGCTCACCGGCGCGGCCCTGATCTGGCTGGTCGGCGTACTCGACGACAAGTTCGAACTCGACGCCCTGATCAAGCTCGGCGCGCAGATGATCTCCGCCGGTCTGATGGTCATGCAGGGTCTGACCATCCTGTGGATCCCCGTCCCGGGCATCGGAACGGTCCCGCTCACCCAGTGGCAGGGCAACCTGCTCACCGTGGCCCTCGTCGTGATCACCATCAACGCCGTGAACTTCGTGGACGGACTCGACGGTCTCGCCGCCGGCATGGTCTGCATCGCCGCCACCGCGCTCTTCCTCTACGCGTACCGGATCTGGTTCGGCTACGGCATCGAGTCGGCCGCGCCCGCGACCCTCTTCGCCGCGATCCTGATGGGCATGTGCCTGGGCTTCCTGCCGCACAACATGCACCCCGCCCGGATCTTCATGGGCGACTCCGGCTCGATGCTCATCGGCCTGGTGCTGGCCGCGTCCGCCATCTCCCTCACCGGGCAGGTGGACCCGGACGCCCTGGCCCTCTTCGCCGGCGGTGAGCGCAACGCGACGCACGCGATGCTCCCCGCCTACATCCCGCTGATCCTGCCGCTGACCGTCATCGCCATCCCGATGGCGGACCTGGTCCTGGCCATCGTCCGGCGTACGTGGAAGGGCCAGTCGCCCTTCGCTGCGGACCGCGGGCACCTGCACCACCGCCTGCTGGAACTCGGGCATTCGCACAGTCGCGCGGTGCTCATCATGTACTTCTGGTCAGGGCTGATCGCCTTCGGCACGGTGGCCTATTCGGTGCATTCCGCCTCGATGTGGATCGTGCTGGCGATCGCCGCGCTGAGCGCGGTGGGCCTGACCCTGCTGCTCCTGCCGCGCTTCACCCCGCGCGCCCCGCGCTGGGCGTACGGACTGGTGCCGCCGCGCTACCGGCACGCCGAGCGTGCCGCTGAGGCAGCCCTCCGGGAAGCCTCCGGCCGGGAGCCGGAGCCTGCCAGGCCCATCGCGGCGGGTGTCTCCGGCGTCAACGGCGCGACTGCCGTAGGCCCCCGTTCGCGCTTTCCCGACCGGCGGAAGGCCGGATCGGCACGCTGACGGTCGGCGCACATGTCCGACATGACGCCCCTTTAGCAGACAACCTGCCACCCTGTCGTGCACACACGCGCGGGTTAACTCTCATGTGTGACAGTCGGCACACCCAGCAGGTAAAGCTCTCATCAAATAGTTTGTGATACCGTTCACTAAACCCGGCGACAGAGCCGAAGGGCCGTAGTGCGACGGTCCATTGGCCCGAGGTTCTCTCTCGGACCGGGCTTACGCTCGTCCCGTACGAGTCCCGTGCCCCCACCACCCAAGCGGAGCAAACCGCCATGCGGTCAGATGATGTCCGACCCCTCCTGCAAACCGCCGTACCCACCGCTGTCGCCGGCGCCATCGCCGCCGTCATCAGCGGTGTCGTCGTCGGCGGAAAGGGAGCGATCGGTTCCGTTGTCGCGACGGTGGTCGTGATTCTCTTCATGGGGCTCGGATTCATCGTTCTGCAGCGCACGGCGAAATCACTGCCGCACCTGTTCCAGGCCATGGGGCTCATGCTCTACGCGGCCCAGATCCTGCTGCTCTTCGTCTTTCTCGCCGTGTTCAAGAACACGACGCTGTTCCACCCCAGGGCATTCGCGATCACGCTCGTCGCCACCACTCTCGTGTGGATCGGCGCGCAGACGCGTGCTCACATGAAGGCCAAGATCCTTTACGTCGAACCGGACTCGGACAAGGGTGAAAAGCCCGAAAATCCGGGGTCGAAGTCGTGAGGGGTAGGGCCGGGATAAGTGTGCGTTCGGGATCCTGCTATCGTCCGGTGCCATATGCGGCACTGCGGGCTCGGGCACCTGAGCTGACGCCTGTTCCATCGCGAGGCTCGATGCCTGGCCGCCGCCCCACCATCCGTAACACCAGTCCAGTGCCGAACCGCGGCCGCGCGCCGCGCCGACACAACGAGGTTGCCGTACCTATGCGCCACGCTGAAGGAGCCCGCGGTGAGTGCTGACCCGACGACGGTGCTCGCCTTCGAGACCGATTGCCACATCTTCGACGGTTGTGGCTTCCCGGCTCCCGGCCTGCACTCGTTCCTGTTCGAGCCGATCTTCGGCAATGCGGACAGCAACACCTACTTCAACAAGACGATGCTGCTGGCACTGCTCGGCACCGTCGTCATCGTCGGCTTCTTCTGGCTGGCCTTCCGTAACCCGAAGGTCGTCCCGGGCAAGCTCCAGATGGTGGCCGAGGCCGGCTACGACTTCGTGCGTCGCGGCATCGTGTACGAGACGCTGGGCAAGAAGGAGGGCGAGAAGTACGTCCCCCTGATGGTCTCGCTGTTCTTCTTCGTCTGGATCCTGAACCTCTGGTCGATCATCCCGGTGGCGCAGTTCCCGGTGACGTCGATCATCGCGTACCCCGCGGCCCTCGCCGCGATCGTGTACGTGATCTGGATGAGCGTGACCTTCAAGCGCCACGGCTTCGTCGGCGGCTTCAAGAACCTGACCGGCTACGACAAGTCGCTCGGCCCGGTCCTCCCGCTCGTCATGCTGATCGAGTTCTTCTCGAACGTCCTGGTCCGCCCGTTCACCCACGCGGTCCGACTGTTCGCGAACATGTTCGCCGGTCACACCCTGCTGCTGCTCTTCACGATCGCCAGCTGGTACCTGCTGAACGGCATCGGCATCGCCTACGCGGGTGTCTCGTTCGTCATGGTCATCGTGATGACCGCCTTCGAGCTCTTCATCCAGGCCGTCCAGGCGTACGTCTTCGTCCTCCTGGCCTGCAGCTTCCTGCAGGGCGCCCTCGCCGAGCACCACTGAGCCAGGCCCGCCCCCGCTCAGCCCCCCGTATTCGTCCGGTGGCCAACCCCCACCGGTCCGTGAAAGAGAAGGAAGAACTGGCATGTCCCAGACCCTTGCCGCCGTCACCGGCTCCCTCAGCTCCGTTGGTTACGGTCTCGCGGCCATCGGCCCCGGCGTCGGCGTCGGCATCATCTTCGGTAACGGCACCCAGGCCCTCGCCCGTCAGCCCGAGGCTGCCGGTCTGATCCGCGCCAACCAGATCCTCGGCTTCGCCTTCTGTGAGGCGCTCGCCCTGATCGGTCTGGTCATGCCGTTCGTCTACCCGAGCTCCTGATCCTCGGTCTCGACGAACAGCCCACTAGACGAAAGGCACTGATGTGAACCTCCTGGTTCTCGCGGCTGAGGTGGAAAACCCCCTCATCCCGCCGATCCCCGAGCTCGTCATCGGTCTGATCGCCTTCGTCATCGTCTTCGGTTTCCTCGCGAAGAAGCTCCTCCCGAACATCAACAAGGTTCTGGACGAGCGCCACGCGGCGATCGAGGGCGGTATCGAGAAGGCTGAGGCCGCTCAGACCGAGGCTCAGAGCGTGCTGGAGCAGTACAAGGCCCAGCTCGCCGAGGCCCGGCACGAGGCCGCGCGCCTGCGCCAGGAAGCGCTGGAGCAGGGCACTGCGCTGAAGGAAGAACTGCGCGCAGAGGGCCAGCGGCAGCGTGAGGAGATCATCGCTGCAGGCCACGCCCAGATCGCGGCGGACCGCAAGGCCGCCTCTCAGGCGCTGCGCCAGGACGTGGGCAAGCTCGCCACCGACCTGGCCGGCAAGCTCGTCGGCGAGTCCCTTGAGGACCACGCCCGGCAGAGCCGCACGATCGACCGCTTCCTCAGCGAGCTCGAGGAGAAGGCCGAGGCGGCCCGATGAACGGAGCGAGCCGCGAGGCGCTGGCCTCCGCGCGCGAGCGTCTCGACGCGCTGACGGACAACACGTCCGTCGACGCGGCGAAGCTCGCCGGTGAGCTGGCAGCCGTCACCGCGCTGCTCGACCGTGAGGTCTCGCTGCGTCGGGTCATCACGGACCCGGCGCAGTCCGGCGAGGCCAAGGCCGAGCTGGTGAGCCGACTGCTGTCCGGCCAGGTGGGCGGGGAGACCCTCGACCTGGTGTCGGGCATGGCCCGGTCCCGCTGGTCGCAGTCCCGCGACCTGGTGGACTCGCTGGAGGAGCTGGCGGCCACCGCCGACCTCACGGCGGCCCAGCAGGGCGGCGCGCTCGACGACGTCGAGGACGAGCTGTTCCGCTTCGGCCGGATCGTCGCCTCGAACACCGAGCTGCGCGCCGCGCTGACCGACCGGGCGGCCACCGCCTCCGCCAAGAGCACGCTGCTGGGCAGCCTGCTCGGCGGCAAGGCGAACGCCGTCAGCGAGCGTCTGGTCACGCGTCTCGTCACGCACCCGCGTGGACGTAGCCTGGAAGCGGGACTCGAGTCCCTCTCCAAGCTCGCCGCCGAGCGCCGTGACCGCATGGTCGCCACCGTGACCAGCGCGGTTCCGCTCAGCGACGTGCAGAAGGCGCGTCTCGGCGCGGTGCTGGCCAAGCTGTACGGCCGCCAGATGCACCTGAACCTCGACGTGGACCCCACGGTCCTCGGCGGGATCGTGGTCCGTGTCGGTGACGAGGTCATCGACGGCACCATCGCGGAGCGTCTCACCGAGGCGTCCCGTCGCATGGCCGGCTGACCAGCCAGCAACAGAACAAAAGCATTCCTAGCGGCCCGGTTGGGCCGTGCAGAACTTGCAGAAGATTCCTGGGGGTCGCCCCCAGACCCCTAAGAAGCTTCAGGCCCAACAAGGAGAGCAGGGAACCCAGATGGCGGAGCTCACGATCCGGCCGGAGGAGATCCGGGACGCACTGGAGAACTTTGTCCAGTCGTACCAGCCGGACGCGGCCTCGCGCGAGGAGGTCGGAACGGTCAGCGTTGCCGGCGACGGCATCGCGAAGGTGGAGGGCCTGCCCTCCGCCATGGCGAACGAGCTGCTGAAGTTCGAGGACGGCACCCTCGGTCTCGCCCTCAACCTTGAGGAGCGCGAGATCGGTGCGGTCGTCCTCGGCGAGTTCAGCGGCATCGAGGAGGGCCAGCCGGTGCAGCGCACCGGTGAGGTTCTCTCCGTCGGCGTCGGCGAGGGCTACCTCGGCCGCGTCGTCGACCCGCTCGGCAACCCGATCGACGGTCTCGGCGAGATCGCGACCGAAGGCCGCCGCGCGCTCGAACTGCAGGCCCCGGGCGTCATGGTCCGCAAGTCGGTCCACGAGCCCATGCAGACCGGCTACAAGGCCATCGACGCGATGGTGCCGATCGGCCGCGGCCAGCGTCAGCTGATCATCGGCGACCGTCAGACCGGCAAGACCGCTCTGGCCGTCGACACGATCATCAACCAGCGCGACAACTGGCGCTCGGGTGACGTGAACAAGCAGGTCCGCTGCATCTACGTCGCCATCGGCCAGAAGGGCTCGACCATCGCGTCGGTCCGCGGTGCCCTGGAAGACGCGGGCGCCCTGGAGTACACGACGATCGTCGCCGCCCCGGCGTCCGACCCGGCCGGCTTCAAGTACCTGGCGCCCTACACCGGTTCCGCCATCGGCCAGCACTGGATGTACGCCGGCAAGCACGTCCTGATCATCTTCGACGACCTGTCGAAGCAGGCCGACGCCTACCGCGCCGTGTCGCTGCTGCTGCGCCGCCCGCCGGGCCGTGAGGCCTACCCGGGTGACGTCTTCTACCTGCACTCCCGTCTGCTGGAGCGCTGCGCGAAGCTGTCCGACGACATGGGTGCCGGTTCGATGACCGGTCTGCCGATCGTCGAGACCAAGGCGAACGACGTGTCGGCGTTCATCCCGACCAACGTCATCTCCATCACCGACGGCCAGTGCTTCCTGGAGTCCGACCTGTTCAACGCGGGCCAGCGCCCGGCGCTGAACGTCGGTATCTCGGTCTCCCGCGTCGGTGGCTCCGCCCAGCACAAGGCCATGAAGCAGGTTTCCGGCCGTCTGCGCCTGGACCTCGCCCAGTACCGCGAGCTGGAGGCGTTCGCCGCCTTCGGTTCCGACCTGGACGCCGCGTCGAAGGCCTCGCTGGAGCGCGGCAAGCGTCTGGTCGAGCTGCTGAAGCAGGGCCAGTACCAGCCGATGCCCGTCGAGGAGCAGGTCATCTCCGTCTGGGCCGGTACCACCGGCAAGATGGACGATGTCCCGGTCAACGACATCCGTCGCTTCGAGTCCGAGCTGCTGGAGCACCTGCGCCGTGAGCGCAAGGACCTCCTCACCTCGATCTCCGACGGCGGCAAGATGTCGGACGACACCCTGACGTCCATCGCTGACGCCATCGCCGGCTTCAAGCGCCAGTTCGAGACCTCGGACGGCAAGCTCCTGGGCGAGGACGCGCCGGCCGTCAACGTCTCCAAGTGACGACGGAAGGAAGCTGACTCATGGGAGCGCAGCTCCGGGTCTACAAGCGTCGTATCCGTGCCGTCACGGCGACCAAGAAGATCACCAAGGCGATGGAGATGATCGCCGCCTCGCGCATCGTCAAGGCGCAGCGCAAGGTGGCGGCATCGATGCCGTACGCGACCGAGCTCACCCGTGCGGTGACCGCGGTGGCGACCGGTTCGAACACCAAGCACGCCCTGACGACCGAGGTCGAGGCGCCGGTGCGCGCCGCGGTCCTGCTCATCACGAGCGACCGCGGTCTGGCCGGCGGCTACTCCTCGAACGCCATCAAGCAGGCGGAGCGGCTCACCGAGCGGCTGCGCGGGGAGGGCAAGGAGGTCGACACGTACATCGTCGGCCGTAAGGGTGTCGCCTACTACGGCTTCCGCGAGCGCAAGGTCGCGGATTCGTGGACCGGCTTCACCGACAGCCCGGCCTACGCCGACGCCAAGCGCGTCGCCGGACCGCTGATCGAGGCCATCCAGCTGGACACGGCCGAGGGTGGCGTCGACGAGCTGCACATCGTCTACACGGAATTCGTGTCGATGATGACGCAGAACGCGGTCGACGGCCGGATGCTGCCGCTCAGCCTTGAGAAGGCAGAGGAGGAGACCGGCGCGAAGGGCGAGATCCTTCCGCTGTTCGACTTCGAGCCGTCGGCGGAGGACGTCCTCGACGCCCTGCTGCCGCGCTACGTCGAGAGCCGTGTCTACAACGCACTGCTGCAGTCGGCCGCTTCCGAGCACGCCGCCCGCCGCCGCGCGATGAAGTCGGCCACCGACAACGCCGGGGATCTCATCAAGAGCCTCTCCCGGCTTGCCAACGCGGCCCGCCAGGCCGAAATCACCCAGGAAATCAGCGAGATCGTCGGTGGCGCGAGCGCCATGGCTGACGCGACCGCGGGGAGTGACAAGTAATGACGACCACTGTTGAGACGGCCGCCGCCACGGGCCGCGTCGCCCGGGTCATCGGCCCGGTCGTCGACGTGGAGTTCCCCGTCGACGCCATGCCCGAGATCTACAACGCCCTCAAGGTCCAGGTCGCCGACCCGGCCGAGGACGGCAAGCTCAAGACCCTGACCCTTGAGGTCGCGCAGCACCTGGGTGACGGCCTCGTCCGTACCATCTCGATGCAGCCGACCGACGGCCTGGTCCGCCAGGCCGCGGTGACCGACACGGGCGAGGGCATCACCGTCCCCGTCGGTGACTTCACCAAGGGCAAGGTGTTCAACACCCTCGGTGAGGTGCTGAACTACCCCGAGGAGAACGCCAACGTCGGCGAGCGCTGGCCGATCCACCGCAAGGCCCCCCGCTTCGACGAGCTTGAGTCGAAGACGGAGATGTTCGAGACCGGCGTCAAGGTCATCGACCTTCTCACCCCGTACGTCAAGGGTGGAAAGATCGGTCTGTTCGGTGGTGCCGGTGTCGGCAAGACCGTTCTGATCCAGGAAATGATCTACCGCGTCGCCAACAACCACGACGGTGTGTCGGTCTTCGCGGGCGTCGGTGAGCGTACCCGTGAGGGCAACGACCTCATCGAGGAAATGGCCGACTCGGGCGTCATCGACAAGACGGCGCTTGTCTTCGGCCAGATGGACGAGCCGCCGGGCACGCGTCTTCGCGTCGCGCTTGCCGGTCTGACCATGGCGGAGTACTTCCGCGATGTGCAGAAGCAGGACGTGCTGTTCTTCATCGACAACATCTTCCGGTACACCCAGGCGGGTTCCGAGGTGTCGACCCTGCTCGGCCGTATGCCCTCCGCGGTGGGTTACCAGCCGAACCTGGCCGACGAGATGGGTCTCCTCCAGGAGCGCATCACCTCGACCCGTGGTCACTCGATCACCTCGATGCAGGCGATCTACGTCCCCGCGGACGACCTGACCGACCCGGCGCCGGCGACCACCTTCGCCCACCTCGACGCGACGACGGTTCTCTCCCGTCCGATCTCCGAGAAGGGCATCTACCCGGCCGTGGACCCGCTGGACTCGACGTCCCGCATCCTCGACCCGCGGTACATCGCGGCGGACCACTACGCCACGGCGATGCGCGTCAAGGGGATCCTCCAGAAGTACAAGGACCTCCAGGACATCATCGCGATCCTCGGTATCGACGAGCTGGGCGAGGAGGACAAGCTCGTTGTCCACCGTGCCCGTCGTGTCGAGCGCTTCCTGTCGCAGAACACCCACGTGGCGAAGCAGTTCACCGGCGTGGACGGTTCGGACGTTCCGCTGGAGGAGTCGATCACCGCGTTCAACGCGATCTGCGACGGTGACTACGACCACTTCCCCGAGCAGGCGTTCTTCCTGTGCGGTGGCATCGAGGACCTGAAGGCCAACGCCAAGGAGCTGGGCGTCTCCTGATCCGGCGCGCTCCGCGAGGAGCGCATCGGTTTCACAGGTTTCACGGAGAGGGGCGGGTATGTCCCGTCCCTCTCCCCACGCCCATTAGAATTTGACCCAACACCCGGCCGATCCGCCGGGTGGTGACCCGAGGAGCCACCTTGGCTGCTGAGCTGCACGTCGAGCTGGTCGCGGCGGACCGCAATGTCTGGTCCGGCGAGGCCACCCTTGTTGTTGCCCGCACCACGTCCGGCGACATCGGCGTCATGCCCGGTCACCAGCCGCTTCTCGGTGTGCTGGAATCGGGCCCTGTGACCATCCGCACCAGCGAGGGCAACACTGTCGTCGCAGCGGTGCACGGCGGTTTCATCTCGTTCGCGGACAACAAGCTGTCCCTGCTGGCCGAGATCGCCGAGCTCGCGGACGAGATTGACGTCCAGCGCGCGGAGCGGGCACTGGAGCGCGCCAAGGCGGACACCGACGCTGCCTCCGAGCGGCGTGCCGAAGTCCGTCTGCGCGCGGTCGCGGGGCACTGAGCGCCGTACCAAAAGTGTGAAACCTCAGCCGCGGTCCGTTCCGGAATTTTCCGGAGCGGGTCGCGGCTGAGGCGATGCAGGTCTGTTTTTCGTCTGTATTCGATGAGCGAGGAGGTCGGTGAAGATGCTCCTCGCTCTGCTTGTGAGCGGCCTGGTCGTAGCCCTGGTGGTGATCGGGCTGTTTGTCTTCGGGCTGCGCCGCAGGCTGATCCAGCGTTCCGGCGGCACCTTCGACTGCAGCATGCGCTGGGGCGTGGCCGAGGAGCCCGACGTCTCCGGCAAGGGCTGGGTGTACGGGGTCGCGCGCTACAGCGGTGACCGCATCGACTGGTTCCGCGTCTTCAGCTACTCCCCGCGCCCGCGCCGGCTGCTGGAGCGGGCCTCCATCGAGGTCGTCGCCCGCCGTGCCCCCGAGGGCGAGGAGGAGCTGGCCCTGCTCTCCGACGCCGTCGTGCTCGGCTGTGTCCACCGGGGGACCCGCCTGGAGCTGGCCATGAGCGAGGACGCCCTGACCGGTTTCCTGGCCTGGCTGGAGGCGGCGCCTCCCGGCCAGAGAGTCAACGTGGCGTAGTCGGATCATGACGTGAGGAAGCCGGGGAGACGGGGGCGGACCCGTCTCCCCGGCTTCCGTACGTGGGGTTACTGGAGCCCGGTGTGGATCGCGTTCGCGAGCTCACCGTTGGTGGTGTCGCCGCTGAACTCCCAGAAGAAGGCTCCCTTGAGGCCCTGGTTCTTGGCCCAGGTCATCTTCCCGGCGATGGTGGCGGGGGTGTCGTAGCTCCACCAGTTGCTGCCGCACTTGGCGTAGGCCGTGCCGGCGACGGTGCCGGTGGTCGGGCAGCTGGTCTTGAGGACCTTGTAGTCCTCGATGCCCTGCTCGTAGGTGCCCTGCGCGGGTCCGGTGGCGGTGCCGCCGGGGGTGGCCTGGGTGACCCCGGTCCAGCCGCGGCCGTAGAAGCCGATGCCGAGGTTGAGCTTGGAGCCGGGGATGCCCTTGCCCTTGAGCTTGGTGATGGCGGCCTCGGAGTTGAAGCCGGCGATCGGGATGCCGGCGTACGAGGTGAGCGGGGAGTGCGGGGCGGTCGGGCCCTTGGCGTCCCAGGCGCCGAAGAAGTCGTACGTCATGACGTTGTAGAAGTCTGCGTACTGGGCGGCGCCCGCGTAGTCGGCGAGGTCGAGCTTGCCGCCGTTGGAGCCGTCGGCGGAGATCGCGGCGGTGACCAGGTTGGAGCCGCCGAACTTGGCCCGCAGCGCCGACATCAGGTTCTTGAACGCGGCGGCGCCGCTGGTGTCGCAGGACAGGCCGCAGGCGTTCGGGTACTCCCAGTCGATGTCGATGCCGTCGAAGACGTCGGCCCAGCGCGGGTCCTCGACCAGGTTGTAGCAGGACTGGGCGAAGGCGGCCGGGTTGGCCGCGGCCTGGCCGAAGCCGCCGGACCAGGTCCAGCCGCCGAAGGACCAGAGGACCTTGATGCCCGGGTACTTGGCCTTGAGCTTGCGGAGCTGGTTGAAGTTGCCGCGCAGGGGCTGGTCCCAGTTGTCGGCGACGCCGTCGACGCTCTGGTCGGCGGTGTAGGCCTTGTCGTAGTCGGCGTAGGCGTCGCCGATGGTGCACTGGCCGTTCTGGACGTTGCCGAAGGCGTAGTTGATGTGGGTGATCTTCGCGGCGGAGCCCGAGGTGACCAGGTTCTTCACGTGGTAGTTGCGGCCGTAGACGCCCCACTCGGTGAAGTAGCCGAGCTTGACCTTGCCGCCCGGGTCCGGGGGCTGGGTGGTGCCGCCCGTGGTGGTCACGGACAGGCTGCCGGAGGAGGGGCCGGTCTGGTCGATGGTGTCGCGGGCGGTGATGGTGTAGCCGTACGTCGTGCCCTTGGTCAGGCCGGAGTCCGTGTAGGTGGTGCCGGTGACGGTCGCGATCTTGGCGCCGTCGCGGAAGACGTCGTAGTTCTTGACGCCCTTGTCGTCGGTGGCCGCCGACCAGCTCAGGGTCACCGAGGTGTCCGTGACGCCGCCGGCCGTGGGGGTGCCGGGGGCGGAGGGCGGGTTGTCGCCGGGCTGGGTGGTGCCGTCGCAGGAGCCGCCGTTGACCTTGCAGCCGCTGGGGGAGCCGCTGCCGGTGCCGTTGAAGCCGAAGCTGGCGGTGCCGCCGGGGGCGAGGGTGCCGTTCCAGCCGACGTTCTTGCCGGTCCAGTGGGTGCCGGAGCTGGTGACGGTGCCGTCCCAGGCCGAGGTGACCGCGGTGCCGGCGGGGAAGTCCCACTCGACGGTCCACGAGGTGATGGTCGTGGTGCCGGTGTTCTTCACCGTCCACTTGCCCTCGAAGCCGGTGCCCCAGTCGGAGACCTTGGTGTACGTCGAGGTCGCGGAGGTCGCGGCCTGCGCGGGGCCGGCCAGGGCGACGAGTCCGGTGACGGGCACGGCCAGGGCGGCCACGATGGCCGCGACCCGGGTGAAGAACCGGGTGCGCCGGGTGCGCCCGGTACGGGGTGGGGATGCTGTGCTCAAGGGGTGCTCCTCCGTAGGTCCGCGACAGTCGTGGGGCCGACTGCCACATGGGGGTGGGACCTGCGCCGCCCGTGAGCACGCTTGTCATGGCACGCTCACCACAGTGTTGCGGTGAGATTAGAAAGGTCTGGACCAGCCGTCAAGAGGTCCATACCTGACAGAGTGGGCCCTGCGGCCGTTGGGCCGGCGGCGGGTGTCGATACCGTCATATGACCAATCGCAACCCCGGGGGATCCATTCGCCATGTCCCAATCGCAGCAATTGAAAGAGCTGGGCAAGTTCCTCATCGCCCGCCGCGCCGAGATCACACCGGCCGAAGTGGGCCTTCCCGTTGCCGGGGTGCGGCGGACACCGGGACTGCGCCGCGAAGAAGTCGCCCTCCTCGCCGGGGTGGGCGTTTCCTGGTACACGTGGATCGAACAGGGACGTGCGGAGAACGTTTCCGCGGAGGTGCTGGGTTCGATTTCCCGTGTGCTCAATCTGGATTACACGCAGCGCCAATACGTCTGGCGTCTGGCGGATCTGCGGCCCGACCAGAACGTCGCCCCGGCCACACCGGACGCGGGGGTCCTGCAGCCCTATGTCGACAACTGGTCGCCCAGTCCCGCCTACATCACGGATCGCGTCTGGGACATCACCGTCGCGAACCGGTCGGCGCGTGAACTCCTCGCCATGGACGGCGGCACCGGGAACATCCTGCGGGATTTCTTCCTCCACCCGAAAACCCGTGACGCGTACCCCTCCTGGGAGCAGGAGGCGCCCACTCTGGTCGCCCGTTTCCGCTCCCACGCGGCCCAATACCCCGGAGACCCGCTGCTCGCCTCCGGAATCGAGCGGCTGTGTGCCGAGAGCCCGGAATTCGCGGACCACTGGTTCGCCCTGGACGTCCGGGAGGACGCCTGCGGGGTGGACATCCTCCAGCACCCGCTGACCGGGCCGATCTCCCTCAAGCGCACCACCCTGGACTTCACGGCGCGCCTGGGTCTGCGGCTGACCGTCTTCTTCCCGGTCCCCGGAACGAGCGGCCGCCAGTTGATCGAGAAGCTCGCTGCCGAACCCCCGACGGAATCGCGCCACCAGTCGGCCGCCTAGCCCCGCCCCCGCCCCGCCTCCCTGTTCCCCGCACCCCTCCCACGACCCGGTGATCGCCCCCGTGATCGCCGGGTTTCGACGATCCAGCGAAAAGAGCGCATCCCAATGTCACCGGCCCCGACGGCGCAGCGACTCAGCCGGCCCTCCCCGCTCCGCACCCGTACCTTCGGCCAGTACCGCCTCACCCACCTGCCCGACGGACTCGTCCAGCTCCGCCCGACCGGCTGGTTCCCCGGCCTGACGGCGGCGGACACGGACGGCTTCCCGGACCACCTCGACGCCGACGGCTGCCTGGTCGCCGCCATCGGGGGCCTGCTCGTCGAGTACGAGGACCGGGCCCTGCTCATCGACACCGGCTACGGGCCGCGCCGGCTGGCGGCCGACCGTACGCATCCCTCGATGGGCGAGCTGGTGGGCGGCGGCCTGCTCGGATCCCTCACCGAGGCGGGCCGGGCACCCGCGGAGATCGACACCATCGCCTTCACCCACCTCCACGACGACCACGTCGGCTGGGCCTTCCTCGGCACCGACCGGGGCCCGCTGTTCTCCTCGGCCTCCTTCGTCCTCTCCACGGCCGAATGGCGCGGCGGCGGGGCCGGGTCGATACCCGCGGTGCTCCACGACCGGGTCCGGCCGGCCGTGGACGGCGAGGAGGTCTTCCCCGGCGTCACCCTGCGGGAGAGCCCCGGTCACACCGGGGGGCACGCCAGTTACGTCATCGCCGGCGACGGCGGCCCGGACGGGGACCGGCTGATCGTCACGGGAGACGTCCTGCACTCGCCGCTCCAGGTCGCCCACCCGCACTGGCCGGTGTTCTTCGACGCCGACCGGGCCGCGGCCGTACGGACCCGCACGGCCTTCCTCCAGGACGCCGCCGCCCCCGGCACCGTGGTCTACGCCGGCCACTTCGCCGACGTCGTCTTCGGCCGGGTGCGCGCGGACCGGGACGGCGACGGGCACGTCTGGGACCCGCTGAGCTGACGTCACCCGACCACGGCCGTCCGGACATCCTGTTGGCACCGGCACTATGTTGCCCGCGCACTGGTTGATCTTCTTGCGAAGCACGAAGCTCTTCACATGTCCAAGACAACCTCCCCGAATTCCCCCCGCATGACGGGCAAGCAGAAGACGATCCTCCTCGTCCTTCTCGGCGCCCAGTTCATGTTCGCCGTCGACTTCTCGATCCTGACCGTCGCCCTCCCGAAGATCGGCGACGATCTCGGATTCGGAATCGACAGCCTCCAGTGGGTCGTATCCGCATTCGCACTGACCGCCGCCGGATTCATGCTCCTCTTCGGCCGCATCGGCGACATCATCGGCCGGAAGAAGCTCTTCCTCGCCGGAATGGCGCTTCTGACCGTCTCTTCCCTGATCGGTGGACTCGCCACGAGCCCTGAGGTCATGCTCGCCGCGCGCATCGCGCAGGGCCTGGCGACCGCCATCGTCACTCCGTCAGGAATGGCATTGATCACCACGAGTTTCGAAGAGGGTCCGCTGCGGACCAAGGCGCTCGGCCTCAACGGCGCGCTGCTTTCCCTGGGATTCGCCTCCGGCGCGATTCTCGGCGGTGTCCTCACCGATCTGCTGTCCTGGCGCTGGGACTTCTTCATCAACGTCCCGGTCGGTGTCGTCCTGTTCGTCGCCGGTATCGCCGTGATCTCCGATTCGGTCTCCGACTCCCGCCCCAAGCTGGACGTCCCCGGTGCGATCACCGTGACCGGCGGCCTGCTCGCCTTCGTCTTCGGCATCACCGGCATCGAGCGCAACGGCTGGGCCGCGCCGCAGACCTGGGGCACCCTGCTGCTCGCCGCGGTCCTGCTCGTCGCCTTCTACCTGATCGAGCTGAAGTCCGCCGCGCCGCTGGCCCCGGTGGCCATCCTGAAGTCCAACTCCGTCAAGTGGGGCAACCTGGGCGGCCTGGTCACCTTCTCGATGGAGTCCGCCCTCTCCTTCCTGCTCACCCTGTACATGCAGCAGGTGCTCGAACTCACCGCCTTCCAGACCGGTTTGATGTTCGGCTTCCTCGGCCTCGGCGCCTTCCTCGGCGGCACCTTCGCCTCGAAGATCCTCGCCCGTACCGGCGCCAAGGGCGGCCTGGTCCTCGGCCTGGTCATCCAGGCCGTCATGACCGGTGTCCTCTTCTGGCTCGGTGAGAACAAGACCGCCGGCATCGTCGCCATCCTGATCACCACCTTCGTCGGCGGCTTCGGCCACGTCCTCGCCATCGTCGCCTACTCCGTCACCGCCACCTCCGGCATCGACGACAGCGAGCAGGGCCTGGCGACCGGCCTGGCCACCATGACCCAGCAGATCGGCTTCACGCTCGGCATCCCGATCATGTCCGCCGTCGCCGCCTCGCAGTACGGGGACCTCACCGACGGAGTCGCCTCGGTGGCCGGCGTCCTGACCGGCACCACCTTCGGAATGTTCGTCGACGGCCTGATCGTCCTCGGCGGAGCCCTGCTGGTCGCCCTCTTCCTGAAGGCCGACAAGCCCGCGGAAGCCCCGGTCGCCCCGGAGCCGATCCAGGAGACGGCCGACGAGCGCACCCTCGTCGGCGCCAAGTAGCCCCCCGCCCCATCCCCGCCCCACACGGCACAAAGGAAGGAAGGACCCCGATGGCGATCCTGGCCGCATCCGAGAGCAACGCGACCCGCGACCCCCTGCACCTCGACAACGTGTCGGACTACCTCGGTGCTCCCGAGCGCCGCTTCTTCGGCGAAGGCTACAAGCGCGCCCAGCACCGGCTGACCGGCATCACCCACGGCCAGGACGCCGCCGCCGGGGACACCACCCCCACCCTGACCGGCACCGCGGCCGTCACCTACCCCGCCGACTGGTCCCGCAAGGGCGACGTCGACCAGAAGCCCCACCTCTCCACCATCGACGTCCTGCTCCTGGGCGTACAGCTCACCGAGGCCCTGCTGGCCGAGCACCGGGGCCTCGGCGAGGAGGACTTCCGCGGCTCCTGGCTGCGCCGGGCCCGGATCAAGGCCGGCGCCGTACCGGTCGAGGACGACCTGACCGCCATCCCGGTCGCCGCCCGCCTCGGCGGCGAACAGCCCTCGCCCGACCCGGGCCGGACCGTGTCCGTCGTGGACGCCACCGTCGGCGCCCTGACGATCCGGGTCGAGCTCGACCACCCGGACGTACGCCGCGCACCGGCCCGCCCGCCCCTCACCGGGGCGGCCGACCGCCCCTTCGGCGATGCGTACCGTCAGCGCCGGCAGAGCGTCGAGGACGTGCGCGTCGCCCCCGGCCGGGACAGCGCCACCGCCCTCGCCCGGCTGACCGCATGGGACCTGGCCGCCGCGCCGGGCTCCGGGACCGAGGGAGGCCACCAGCCGTCCGCCGGACTGGTCGACGCCTTCGTCGTCGCCCTCCAGCTCGGCCAGGTACTGCTCTACGAACTGGACGGGGTCAGCCGTGCCGACTCCGACACCCTCTGGATGCGCTCCACCCTGCTGGAGGCCTCCTCCCCGCACCGCCCGCTGACCACGCCGGACGGCGGAGCGCACCCGGTCGCGGCCGAACTGCGCGACGCCACCCGGCTCACCACCCGCCACGGCGACACCTGGCGCCGGGCCGACATCGCCGCGGAACTCGCGGGAGTGAGCGTCATCTGCTCGGTGGCGCACCGCCTCCCCGGCTGACCCGCCCCGCGGCACCCCCTTTCTTGCTTGATCACCGCTTCACCCCACTTCACTTCACACACATTCGAGGAACGATCATGAAGCTCGCCATCGCCGGTACCTACTCCGTCGGCAAGACCCTCACCACCATGGCCGTCGCGCACCTCACCGGCCTGCCGCGCTCCTCCGCGAAGACCATGCGGGAGCTGCTGCCCATCTCCATCCCCGGCAAGACGCTGGAGGAGTGCACCCCGGCCGAGCTGATCATGCTGATCATGCGCCGCAACCAGGAGCGCGCGGTCAACGAGTCGCACCTGCCGCACGGTTTCGTCTCCGACGGCTCCTCGCTGCACGAGTGGGCGTACGGCACCGTCCGCGTCCTCGTCGGCATCAACCCGAACGAGTCCGTGAACCTGGAGACCGTCGAGGTCAGCGAAGAGGTCCGGTTCTACGGCAAGGTGCTGGAGCAGATGGCCGTCCCGGCCAAGCAGCACGCCAAGGCGGCCTACGACTCCTTCGTCCACCTGCCCATCGAGTTCCCGCTGGTCGCGGACGGCCACCGGCCCGTGAACGAGCGCTTCCGCTCGCTCGCCGACGAGCTGATGCTCAAGACCCTCGACGAGCTCAACATCCCGTACCACAGCGTCGGCGGGACCATCCCGGAGCGCCTCCAGAAGATCATCGACATCTACGGCATCCGCCCGGTCCTGAGCATCGACGAGGCCATCGAGCGGGCCCAGGAGGAGTACGCCCAGCTCGACACCACCAACGAGCTGGACCGCATCGCGGCCTGAGGTCCCGCGGACCAAACGAGCGGCGGACGGGGCCGGATGCCCAGCCGCTGGGCCGCCCGGCCCCGTCCGCTCCCACCCACACCTACTGGAGGATCCCCATGCCTGCGGCCGTTCTTGGAGGACTTGGCACCTACCTTCCGCCTCGGCGGGTGTCCAACGAAGAGCTCGCCGACCGATTCGACACCTCCGACGAATGGATCCGCACCCGGACCGGGATCCGCCAGCGTCGGTGGGCCGACACCGGTCAGTCCACCGGAGACCTCGCCACCGAGGCGGGGCACCGCGCGCTGAAGTCGGCTGGCCTGGACATCGGAGCCGATGTCGACCTCGTCGTACTGGCCACCACCACGCCCGACCACCCGTGCCCCGCCACCGCCCCCGACGTCGCCGCCCGCCTCGGCCTCTCCCGGGCCGCCGCCTACGACATCTCGGCGGTGTGCTCCGGCTTCGTGTACGCCCTCGAAGTGGCCGCGAACGCCGTACTGGCCGGGCGGGTCGAGACCGCCCTGGTCATCGGGGCCGAGACCTACTCCACCATCCTGAACCCGCAGGACCGCACCACCTCCGTCATCTTCGGCGACGGCGCCGGTGCCGCGGTCCTGCGCCGCGGAGAGGCGGGCCAGCCCGGCGCCTTCGCCGGATTCGACCTCGGCTCCGACGGCACCGACAAGGACCTGATCTGCATCCCCGACGGCGGCTCCCGCCAGCGGGCCACGCACCAGGAACCCGGCGACGACGGCCGCTACTTCACCATGCAGGGCAAGAAGGTCTTCGCCAGCGCCGTCCGCCGGATGAGCGAGTCCTCCGCCACCCTCCTGGACCGCATCGGCTGGCCCGTCGACAGCGTCGACCACCTGGTCGGCCACCAGGCGAACATCCGCATCCTGCGGGCCGTCGCCGAGCAGATCGGCATCGAGGCCGACCGCGCGGTGATCAACATCGACCGGGTCGGGAACACCTCCGCCGCCTCCATCCCGCTGGCCCTCGCCGAAGCCTCGTCCGCCGGCACCATCGCCCCCGGCGACCGGGTGCTCCTCACCGCCTTCGGTGGCGGCCTCACCTGGGGCTCGGCAGCCCTGACCTGGCCCGAGATCATCGCCTGCTGACCGCAGCATCCCTCATTCAGACGTCCGTTCCACGAAGGAGATCCCCATGAGCATCACCACGCTCACCGCCGCCAACCCGGTCACCGTCCTCACCGAGGTCATCCTCGACGTGCTCATCGCGAAGTACGAGGCGCCGGCCCACACCACCCCCGAGACCAACTTCGAAATGCTCGGCTACGACTCCCTCGTCCTGGTCGAGGTGGCCGTCGACCTGAGCCGGCGCTTCGGCGTCGAGATCACGGACGACGAGCTCCACCAGGCCGGAACCGCCGGGAAGGCGGCCCAGATGCTGGCAGCCCGCGGCGTCCGCGCCTGACGGCCGCGGCCGAGCCAGGGGGTGTCCGGCGGATCACGGCCGGGCCCGGGTCCGACCCCGGTCCGACCCTGATCCGCCGGACACCCCCTCCCCCCGACCGGGGGGGGGGGGGGGGGGGGCCGGCCCCCCCCCCCCCGCCCGCGCCCCCCCCCCCCCCCCACCCCCCGCCCCCCCCCCCCCCCCCCCC